>NC_015656.1:657222-985833 GCF_000177615.2 Candidatus Protofrankia datiscae
TCCCGCTGGACGAAGCCCTTGCGCTCGAGACGCTCGAGCACCGTGAGGACCGTGGTGTAGGCGAGGTCGCGTTCGTGGTCGAGCTGGGCAGCCACCTCACGCGCGGTCAGCCAGACGTCGACGTCCCACAGCACGTCCATGACTGACCTCTCAAGGTCACCAAGGCGCGCCATGTATCTCACTGTACGACGCTCCACGAAGTTCTGTGCCCCCATTGGGAGTCCGGCTGTGACCTGCGACCGGCGGCGGATGCTGCCGGCGGACGTCCCGTATTCTACAAAGCGTAGAAATTCGACAGAGCGTAGAAGATCTTTCGAGATGATCTCCCGTTCGCATGGGCTCCGGATGGGAGCCGTGGGGCGGGGGCAGGAGGGATCGCGCATGATCCTCGCCGCGTCCACGGATCTTGCTCGTGGCCAGACCGCGTTCTCGCTGGCCTTCCACATCTGTTTCGCGGTCTTCGGGGTGGGCCTGCCCTGGCTGCTGCTGTACACCGAACGCCGCTGGATCCGCACGGGTGATCCGGTCTGGCTCGCCCTCACCCGCAGGTGGGCGCGGGCGTTCGCCGTGCTGTTCGCGGTCGGCGCGGTGTCGGGGACGGTGCTGTCCTTCGAGTTCGGCCTGCTGTGGCCGGCGTTCATGGCCCGTTACGGAGGCGCGCTCGGCCTGTCGTTCACGCTCGAGGGCTTCGCGTTCTTCATCGAGGCGATCTTCATCGGCCTGTACCTCTACGGCTGGAAGCGGCTGTCCCCACGGGCTCACTGGCTGACGATGTTCCCGATCGCCATCGCGGGCACCCTGTCCACCCTGTTCATCATCACCGCGAACGCGTGGATGAACGTTCCGCGCGGCGTGCGGGAGGTCGGCGGGCGGGTCGTCAGCGCGGAGCCGCTCGCGCCCTTCCTCTCCCCGGCCACCCCGGCGCAGGTGATCCACATGCTGCTCGCGGCGCTGATGTGCACCGGCGGTGCCGTCGCCGGCGTGTACGCGGTCGGGATGCTGCGCGGACGCCGGGACGCCTACCACCGCCGCGGCCTGCGGGTCGGCCTGGTCACGGTGCTCGCCTGCGCCCCGCTCCAGGCGGTCGTCGGCGACTGGGCGGCGCGCGTGGTCGCGGCCCAGCAGCCGCTGAAGCTGGCCGCGATGGAAGCCCTCTACCAGACACGGTCACACGCGCCGCTGACCCTCGGCGGCATCTACGACGACGCCACCGGCGAGGTCCGGCACGGCATCGAGATCCCCGACCTGCTGTCACTGATGACCGGCTGGAGCCGTGACCACATGGTGACGGGACTTGCGGCCGTCCCGCCGGAGCAGCGCCCGAACGCCCTGCTCGTCCACCTCGCCTTCGACACGATGGTGGCCCTCGGGACGGCGCTCGTCGGGCTGGCCGTGGCCGTGGCGGTGGTGGCGGCGCGCCGTCGACGGCGTGGCGTCCGCCCGACGCTCCCGACCGGCCGGGGCTGGCTGCTGGCGGCGAGCGCCACCGGGCCGGCATCCATGATTGCGATGCTGGCCGGCTGGGAGGTGACCGAGGGTGGCCGGCAGCCCTGGATCGTCTACGGCCGCATGCTGGTGACGGACGCGGTGACCCACAGCCCCGGCCTCGGCTGGGCCTTCGGCGGCACGCTCCTGCTCTATCTGGGGCTGGCAACGGCGCTGGTACTCATCCTGCGGCGGATGGCCACCGGCGGGCCCACCTACGAGGCCACGCCCGAGGCGGCGGATGCCGTACCACAGGCTGAGAGGGACAGGAACGAGGCCGGAAGGGACAACGAGGCCGGAAGGAACAAGGCCGGGAGGGGCGAGGCCGTCCCGGCGGAACCCGCGCGGTCGGCGGGGGTGGAGCGATGACCGCCGCGGACGCCCTGCTGCTGGTCATGGTCGGCGGGCTGACGGCATACGCGCTGCTCGGCGGCGCTGACTTCGGCGCCGGCGTGTGGGACCTGTTCGCCCACGGACGGCACGCCGCCGAGCAGCGGGCGCTGATCTCCTCCGCCCTCGGCCCGGTGTGGGAGGCCAACCACGTCTGGCTGATCTTTGTGATCGTGGCGATGTTCTCCGGGTTCCCGGAGGCGTTCGGCGTGCTCGGCAGCACGTTGGAGCTGCCCATGGCGCTGGCGCTCGTCGGCATCGTGCTGCGGGGCAGCGCCTACGTCTACCGTGCCTACGGCGCCGGGGCGGCCGGCCCCGACCACTGGTGGGGGCGGGTGTTCGCGGCCGCGTCCACGGTCACGCCGTTCATGCTGGGCGTGTGCGGCGCGGCCATGGCGAGCGGCGTCGGCCGCCGCGATGCCGCGGCCGCCCCGTTCACCAGCGCGTTCGGGCTGCTGGCCGGCGCCTTCGCGGTCGCCGCGACCGCTTTTCTCGCCGCTGTCTACCTGTGCCGGGACGCGTCCCGGCGACCGGGGAGCGAGCATCTGGTGGCCGGTTTCCGGCGCCGGGCGCTCGGTGGCGCGATGGTCGCGGGGGCGCTCGCGGCCGCGTTGCTGCCGTTGCTGTGGCGGGACGCGCCGGTGGTCGCGCAGCGGTTCCCCACCCGTGGCGTCCCGTTCGTGGCCGTGTCGGTGTGCGGTGGGGTGGGCGCGCTGGTCCTGGTCTGGCGGCGGCACTACACCGCGGCACGGCTGGCGGCGGGCCTCGCCGTGGCCGGGGTGCTGTGGGGCTGGGCCGTCGCCCAGTACCCGGACCTGGTGGTCGGGCAGGTCGCCGTCGTCGCGGCCGCGGCACCCGCGCAGAACCTGCGGGCCATGCTGATCGCGATCGGCTGCGGGGTGGCTGTCCTGCTACCGGCGTTGTTCCTGCTGTTCAGGGTGTTCGCCGACCCGGAACCCGCCGGCGGCGAGCCGCGTCACTGACCCGCCGTCCCGCCGTTCAGCTGCTGTCCCGCCGGTGCTGGCTCGCGCCGGCCCGCACCGGGCGTACGTGTGCACAACGCCCGGTGCGGGCGCGGACCGGTGCGTGGGCTGCCGGCCCCGGTCGGCCGATTCGCTCGGGCCGTTACGTTCGCCAGGTGAGGCTAACTGGCGACGGGCGGGCAGCGGCGCGAACGGACACCGGCACACGCACCGGCGACGCTGCCGGGGTGGCCCCGGGAGAGCGACCGCGGCACGAACCGGCCGGGAAGCTTGGTGACGCTGCGCAACCAGGCGGCAGCCCCAGCAGCCCTGGCGGCTCCAGCGGTGACGGCGGTGACGAGCGCGGCAGCGACCACGGAGGAGACCATGGCGCCGGTCGCGTGCGTTCCCGGCGGCTGCTCACTCACGAGGTGTGGCTGGTGCTGGGCGTCTCGCTGGGGGCGTCCGGGCTGTGGGCACTCGTCCGTTACGTCGGCGATCTGACCGCCCCGGGGCCGGTCCGCCAGCAGGTCGCCGAGCTGAACTCGTCGGCGGCGCCAGGGCGCCCGTGGCTCGACATCGCCCTGCAGCTGACCGGGATCGCCACCGCGATCGTCCCCGCCTTCCTGGCGCTGCACCTGCTCGCCCGGGACAGCGGGGGGCTGGCCACGATCGGCCTCGACCGCGGCCGGCTGGCCCGCGACGCCCGTTTCGGGGCCGGGCTCGCCGCGGTCGTCGGCGGTGGCGGGCTCGGGCTGTACCTGCTCGCCTGGCACTCGGGCGCGAACCTGACGGTGGTCCCCACCAGCCTGCCGGACGTGTGGTGGCGTATCCCCGTCCTGGTGCTGTCCGCGGTGCAGAACGCGGTGCTCGAAGAGGTCGTCGTGGTCGGCTACCTGCTGACGCGACTGCGTCAGCTTGGCTGGGACGAGCGTGCCGCGCTGGCGGCGAGCGCGGTGTCGCGCGGTTCGTACCATCTGTACCAGGGGCTTGGCGGTTTCGCCGGAAATCTGGTTATGGGCCTGCTGTTCGGGTGGATCTATCAACGTCGGGGACGGGTCGGCCCGCTCGTGGTGGCGCACGCTCTGATCGACATTGTGGCTTTTGTTGGTTATGTCGTCCTGGCCGGCAGGGTCTCCTGGCTGCCCACATCGTGATCGCTGTTCGGGAAACCGCCAGACTGTCATACGTTTAACATGGGATGAACAACAGTCAACGGTGGTCTCGCCGCGACATGTCGGATGCGGTCAATCCTGTCCCGGATGGTCGTGCTGTGCCGGGCCGGCTGGCCGCCCCAGCCGCGTCGGATTGTCCGGATGCGGCCGTGGCGGGAACGCAGGCGGCGATCGCATCATGCGAATATGACGGAGGGTGACCGTGGGCGGCGGGCTGAGAGAAATAGAGCGCAAGTTTGCCGTCGATCCGGGTTTCGTGCTGCCCGCCCTGGAACAGTTGCCGGGTGTGGCCGCGGTCAGCGAACCGGAACGGGCGACCCTGGAGGCCGTCTACTACGACTCCGACGATTTCCGGCTGGCCCAGAACAAGATCACACTACGGCGCCGGACGGGCGGGCAGGACGAAGGATGGCATCTCAAGCTGCCGTTGCGTGCCGGCGAACGGGAGGAGATCCAGCGTCCGCTCGGCGCGGCAGACACCCCGGTGGACGAGCTGACGCCACCGGACGGCCTCGTTGATCTGGTGCGCGTCCATCTTCGTGACACACCGTTGCGACCGGTGGCCCGGCTGGTGACCGACCGTACTTCCATCCGGCTCCGGGACGCCGCCGGCGCCGACCGGGCCGAAGTGGTCGACGACCAGGTCAGTGCCTGGACCCTCGGCGCGGCGGCCAACCGGGAACAGCGGGAACAGGGAGAACAGGGGGACCCGTCGGCGGGGGCGCAGCCGGCGCAAGGATCGGAAGGACCGTCGGCGGAAGGGCAGCGGCAGCTGTGGCACGAGATCGAGGTCGAACACGTCGGCACCGGTGATGACACCAGCCTGTTGGACGAGGTCGGCGCGCTGCTCACGGCCGCGGGTGCGTCGGTGTCCCCGGACGCGTCCAAGCTCTCCCGGGTGCTCGGCCCGGCGCTGGCGCGACAGCCCCGCTCCGAGGTGCTGCCCTCGCCCGGCAAGCTGCGGCCGCGCTCCCCGGTGGGCGAGGTGGTCGGGGCCTACCTGGCCGCCCAGGTCCAGGCGCTGCTCGCCGCCGACCCGCACGTCCGTCTCGACGTTCCGGACGCGGTCCACAAGATGCGGGTGGCCACCCGCCGGTTCCGCAGCACGCTGCGTACGTTCGCGCCCCTGTTCGACGACGCACGCGCGGCCCACCTGGACGGGGAACTGCGTGACCTGGCCGGCGCGCTGTCCGCCGCCCGCGACGCCGAGGTGATGGTCGAGTACTTCGACGGACGGGTGGCGTCACTGCCGGCCGAACTGGTACACGGCCCCGTCGCCGAAACGATCGACAGCCAACTGCTCGCCGGGCAGGAGCAGGCGCGTACCGAGGCGCTGACGATGCTGCGCAGCGAGCGTTACCTGACCCTGGTCACGGACCTGAAGGACCTGGTCCGCGGGCTGCTGGAGACGTCCGCCACGCAGCCGGGAAGGCTTGCCGCGCAGCCCGCCAGGATCGTCCTGCCGAAGCTGGTGGGACGCGCCGACAACCGGCTGACCCGCAAGGTCAACGCGGCCCTGGCCACCCCGCCCGGCCACGAACGCGACATCCAGCTGCACAGCGCCCGCAAGCAGGCGAAGCGGCTGCGGTACGCGGCCGAGACGGCCGGCGCGGTCTTCGGGCCCGACGCGGCGGCGTTCGCCAGACTTGCCGAGCAGATCCAGGAGTTGCTCGGCACCCACCAGGACGCCACGATCGCCCAGGGGCAGCTGCGGCAGTGGGGGACGTCGGCGGTTCAGGCGGGCGAGCCGACCGCCTTCACCCTCGGGCTCCTGCTGGGCCTGGAGGAGCTCCGGGCCCGCACCGCGGAACGGGACTTCATCGACTTCTGGCCCGAGGCGTCCCGCCGGCGTCACCGCCGCTGGCTGCAGGTGTGATCAGCGTCGCCGGGCCCGGGCCGGGCCCGGCGGATCCCCGGCTGCGCGGACCGGAGCCCGGTCGACGTCCGTGCCCGGCGCCGGCGGCCATCCGTCGTCAGGCCCGTCACCAGGCCCGTCGCCAGGCGCGGCCTACTGGTCGTAGAAGCCGCGCGTCCGGTCGTTGCCGGCCCAGCGGGCGGGCAGTTCGATGAGCTGCCGGATCCTGGTCCGGTCGGTGTGGCTGACCGGGGTCTGCAGCAGGATGCCGGAATCCGGGTCGTCCATCGGCCGGAACAGGGACAGCACCAGCCTGATCTCACCGACAGTGGCAGTGTTGACGGTTACCGTCCGGGTGGTGAACTCGCGCGCCGACTGACTTTCCCACCACGGCCTCAGCTCGGCCCGTTCCGCTTCGAGCAGCGTGAATATCTCCCGGATGCGCTCGTCGTCACGCTCGTCACCGAACTGGTCGTGGAACTGGCCATGGAACTGCGCGAGCAGGTCCTTCGTCACGCTCTCCCACTCGTGCAGGGTGGTCGCGAGCAGGCGGCTGGTGATCAGCAGGTAGACGAGATTGCGACGTCGTTCGTCGAGCAGGCCTGGATCCGTCCACAATGCCGCGTAGGCGTCGTTCCAGCCGATGATGTCGAACCTGTGGTCCAGCAGCAGCGCCGGGGACGTCAGCCAGCTTTCCAGGACGGGACGCAGCAGGCGGGTGACGGTTCGCGGCTGCGGTAGCTGCGGGGGCCGCTGCGGCCGCAGTGACTGCTGCGGCTGCTGTGGTTGTCGCGGGGACGTCCGCGCGGGCGAGCCCACCAGCGCCAGGGCGTGCCGCCGGGCGTCGGCGTCCAGCCGCAGCGTCCGAGCGACCGCCTCGACGACCTCTTCGGACGCCTGGACCCGCCCCTGCTCGAGCCAGGTGTACCAGACGGGCTGCAGGCCGGACGCTGCCGCCACCTGCTCCCGCGGCAGGCCGGGCACCCGCTCGCGGTGGGCCTGAAGGAACCTGCCGAGCTCCCGTTGCCGCGCCTCCTGCCGGGCCTCCTGCCGGACGTCGCTGTCCGTCGCGGCATCCGAGGCCAGGAGCATCTCGCCGGGAATCACCTCACCGGGGGCCACCTCGCCCGGGATCATGTTGCCGGGGATCGTGCTGTCGGAGGCCGCGTTGCCGGGGGCCGCGCTGTCCGGGGTCATCGCGGCGGAGGGCTCGGTCGGCGTGGCCGTTGACTGCGGGAGGGCACCTGCTCATGGTGACTTCATTGAGATCATCCTGTATTGACATCGGGCTCATTGCGATCTGAACCTCGCCGGAGCCGATCCGGCCTGCCACGGCGGTTCGGGTGAGGCCCTTGCGCGGTACTTCGGACAGCAGCCCGTTCGAACGCCGTAGGCTGATTGGAGGCTTCGGCCGATCGGCCTCGCTGCTGTCGTCCGCCCCGCTGGGCCCGGCCGGCGCGCACAGGCGTACATACTTGTCTCGCCATATCTGTTCGTAGGCGTCCGTGGCTGTGGCGATTCCCGACCGATGGCCCTACCGGGTCTGGCCGACGTCGATTACCGTGTGGACGCGTGTTCTCACCCGATTTCGGCGTTTCTCATACCTTATTCACACTATCGGCCTGCAGGGTGGTCGGTGACGCGGACCATGGTGGCCGCGGCTGGTGGAGGTGAGGGTTATGAGAAGGGCAACGGCAGCCAGAATGGTCGCGGTGGCCGGCGTCGTGGGCGTGGTGGCCGGTGGCCTGGCCACCACGGCACTGGCCGACCGGGGGAGCCCGGCCGCGCCATCCCTGAGCGCGGTGGCGGATACGGCTCCGATGGCTGTGTCCGCTTCGTCCGCGATCGAGGCCTCATCGGGCCATCCGTACCGTGCCTGGCTGGCGCGCAGAGGACTCCATGGCGAGTTTGTCACGCACAGCGACGGTGGCTATCGGACGATCGGCGCCCAGCGCGGGACGGTGAGCGCCGTGTCCGGGTCCTCGCTGACCATCCGTAGTGACGATGGGTACACCGTCTCCTACACGGTCACGGACGAGACCATCGTGCGGCACGGCAGGGACCGGGCGAAGATCTCCGATGTGAAGGTGGGCGACACGGTCGGGGTCGTCGCCGGGGTCGACGGATCGACCCGTTCGGCGGTCCGGCTGTTCGTACCGGCCGGCTGACGTCCCGGCCGGACCGGCCCGTGGGCGGGGACAGAGGCCTGATACCTCTCCGGCGTCCGCTCCGGCCCGTGAGAGCCGAATACGAATGATTCGTTCGGTTCGAACGCAACTCACATGTGTGAGCGGTGTGCTGGGCGTGGGCGGCGGGCGGCCGCCCACGCGGGGCGGCCGTACGGGCAGGCCACACGGGAGGGTGTCGATGGGCGGGGACACGGGCTGTGGTCCGCGGCCGGACCGGGTCCTGGTCGTGGACGACGAGGCGAACATCACCGATCTGGTACGGATGTCCCTGCGGTTCCACGGCTTCGACGTGGTCACCGCGACGTGCGGGCAGGAGGCGGTCGCGGCCGTGGCCGAGGCGAAACCGGATCTCATGGTGCTCGACGTGCTGCTGTCCGACATCGACGGTTTCGAGGTCTGCCGCCGGTTACGCGACGTCGGGACCGACGTCCCGGTGATCTTTCTGACCGCCCGTGACCGTCACGCCGACAAGATCGCCGGGCTCACCTGCGGTGGCGACGACTACGTGACCAAACCGTTCTCCGTCGACGAGCTGGTCGCCCGGGTACGGGCCGTCCTCCGCCGCACCCGGCGTGATCGGCCGTCGGCCGCCGCGCAGACCCTGGCCTTCGCCGACGTCGTCCTGAACGAGGACACCCATGAGGTGGCCCGCGCCGGCCATCCGATCGACCTGTCGCCCACCGAGTTCAAGCTGCTGCGGTATCTGCTGGCCAATCCACGGCGGGTACTCTCCCGCGTCCAGATCCTCGACGCGGTCTGGAACTACGATTTCGACGGTGCGTACACCGTTGTCGACCAGTATGTGAGCTACCTGCGGCGCAAGCTCGCGCCGTACGGGCCGCCCCTGATCCACACCCAGCGGGGGTTCGGCTACATGCTGCGGGAGCCCGGAGGCCGCCCGGGCGGTCCGGGTGAGACCCCGGGCGTGGAAGGATTATGATCATGCCGTTTCCGTCCCGCGCGACCGTGTCCGTGACCGCGTCGTCGTGACCGGCCGGGTCCGGCTTCCGCGGCCGACGGCGAGGCCGTGGGCCCGGATCCTGGGGCCCGGATCCTGGGGGCCCGGACGTTGCGGGTCCGACTGATGGCCGGCCTCGCGCTGCTGATGACGGTCGGGCTGACGGTCCCGGCTGTCGCCGGTGTGGTCGCGCTGCGTTCCTACCTGCTGGAACGGACCGACAACGAGCTGCGCGCCGCGCAGGGCCTGCTCACCGTGCGCAGCGTCGCCGCGCTGGCGGGGATCGTGCCGACCGTCAGCGCGGAGGGTCTGCGGCAGGTCGTCGCTCCAACCAACTACGTGGTGGAACTACGTCGTGTGGACAGCACGGTACAACGGGTCGTCGGGGATGTGGGCCGCCCCCTGCCCGCTCGCCCGTTGCTGGACGTCATCGACGATCTGCCCGCCCGGGCCGCCAGCGGTCGGCCGTTCACCGTGTTCTACGGCGACCGCCGGTACCGCGTTCTTGTCGGCACGCTGCCGGGGACGGGCATGACGGATGTCGTCGCGGTACCGCTGCAGCCGGTCGTGGCGACCCTCGCCCGGCTGGTGGCCGTCGAAACCGTCGCAGGGGCGGCCGCCCTCGTCTTCGCGGGAGTCTCGGCCTGGCTGCTGCTCGGCCATGGCCTGCGCCCGGTTCGCGACGTCGCGGCCACGGCCGCCGCGATCGCCACCGGGGACCTCTCCCGCCGGGTGCCCGACCACCCGCCCCGCAGCGAGACCGGCCAGCTGGCCGCCGCGATCAACACGATGCTCGGTCAGATCCAGAGCGCCTTCGACGACCGGGTGCGTTCCGAGGAGCGGCTGCGGCGGTTCGTCGCCGACGCCTCGCACGAGCTGCGGACCCCGCTGACGTCCGTCCGCGGCTACGTGGACCTGCTCCGGCAGGGGATCGTGCCACCCGCGGAGGTGGACGACGCCCTGCGCCGGGTCTCCGACGAGACCCGGCGGATGGGCGCCCTGGTCGACGACATGCTCTACCTGGCCCATCTCGACGAGGAGCGGCCGCTGCTGCGGGCCGAGGTGGATCTCGTGGTGCTGGTGCGTGACGCCGTCCGTGACGCGACGGTCGTGGAGCCGGCCCGTCCGGTCACGCTGCGTCTACCGGAGAGCTGCTCCATGGTCGCGGACGCGGACGCGTTACGGCAGGTGATCGGTAATCTGCTGACCAACGTCCGGGTCCACGCGCCGGTGACGGCCATGGTCACGGTAGAGCTCACTCGAAATGATCGGAGGATGGTCCTCCGCGTCCACGATGACGGTCCCGGTATGCCTCCCGAAGTGGCCGAAAGGATCTTCGATCGCTTCTACCGTGCTTCCGGTGGTCGTGACCGCGGGCACGGCGGCAACGGACTGGGCATGTCCATCGTCGCCGCGGTGGCGGCTGCCCACGGCGGCACCGCGGAGGTGTCCAGCACCCTCGGCGCTGGGACGACCATCACGATCACGCTGCCTGTTCGCCCCTCTGTCCGTGACCAGGTGTGATCGTCCGGCTGGGATGGCCCGCCGGGACCTGGTGCGGCCTGGTATCTCCTGGTGCGGCCTGGCACGCGGCCTGACGTGGCGCCGTGGCCGGCCCGGTGCGGCGCCGGGCCGGCCACGGCAGTCTGGTCCGGACCGTTCACGATCCGTGGGTCAGCTCCGGCAGGTGGCGCCGGAACAGGCCGCCAGCTCGTTCAGCCGGGTGTCGAGGTCCGCGACCAGGGCCGCGTTCTCGGCCCTGCCCGCCGGGGTCGCGAGCAGGTTGGTGAGCTGGTAGGAATCGGCGCTCAGGTCGTAGAGCTCGCGTTCGTGGATCTGCGGTGAGCGGTCGAGGTCGTACCAGCGGACATACAGGTAGCGCTCGGTCCGCAGCCCGCTCCACGGTGGTATGTCGAGGTAGACGGCGGCTGCGTGGGCCACCGCCTCGGCGGCGATCCCGTCCTGGCCGTCGACACCGGGGCCGGCGTACTGGCCCAGCAGATCGGTGCGCCAGGACGCCGGCCGCGTGCCGTGCAGCAGGGGGACGAGTGACCGTCCGTCGACGTCCGCCGGAATGCCCACCCCGGCCAGCTCGAGGAAGGTCGGGGCAAGGTCGATGTGGGCGACCATGTGGTTGTCCGTGCCGGGCGCGATCCCGGGGCCGGCGACGACCAGCGGCACCCGCATCGACTCGTCGTAGGGCGCCTGCTTGTTGATCAGTCGGTGCGCGCCCAGGTTGTAACCGTTGTCCGAGGTGAAGACGAGATAGGTGTCGTCCAGCTCGCCGACGGAGCGCAGGGTCTCGACGATGTCGCGCACCATCTCGTCGAGGGCGTACAGCGACCCCATCCGGTTCTGGTAGTCCTGGTTGTTGACCACCGCCACCTGCGCGGACCGCTCCCGCGCGCTCTGCTGGAGCCACCAGGGCTTGTCCGAGACGTCCGGCTCGTTGAAGTTCGGCGTCCGCGGTGCAGCGTCGTCGGCGAACGGGTTGTCGGCGTGCCGCGGCGCCGGGGGCAGCGGCAGGTGCGGCGCCGTGGAGGCCGCGTAGAGGAAGAACGGCTCGTCCCCGGCGGCCGCCCGCCGGATGAAGTCGGTGGACTTGGCGGCGACGACATCGGTCGAGTAGTTCGCCGGATTCTCCGGGCCGCCGTAGTCGACGATCGCGCCGTTCTCGTTCAGCGCGTAGTTGTAGCCGGTGTAGAAGAAGTTGTCGGCACTTCCGTACCATTCCGACCAGCCCGGCGGGACGTGCGTCGGGTCGGCTTCGATCCCGTTCATGTACTTCCCGACCAGCGCGGTGTCGTAGCCGGCGTCGTGCAGGTGCCTGGCGAAGGTTTTCTCCTCGTTGCCGTTCGCTGCGAAGGTGGCCCAGCCGCCGACGTCACCGGAATTGGTGAGCACCCCGGTGTTGTGCCCGTACTTGCCGGTGAGGATGGTGCCGCGAGCCGGGCAGCAGATCGGCGTCGGCGCGAAACCGTTCGTGAACGTCATGCCCCTGTCGCGGATCAGGGACGCCGTGTACGGCATGGCCGCCCAGTACGGCGAGGTGGTCTGGTCGAGGTCGTCGGCCAGGATGAACACGAAGTTCGGCCGGTCGGCAGGTGCCGTCGCGCTCACCGGGGCCACCGCGGGGGAGGAGCCTGCCGGGCCGGGTGCCGAGGGCGCCACGGACGACATGATGCCGGTGGCGAGAGCGGCGATGCCCAGCAGGGCGGCCGCGCCGGAACATGTGCGCGTTCTCAGGCGCTGATTTCTCAGGCGCTGATTTCTCAGATGCCGATGTACTGCGGACACCAGGATCTCTCCTGTCGAGGATGCCGGATGGACGCCCGGAGCATCCCGTCACAGCATCTGGCCGACGTCCGCGTTTCATGTGGATTTCTTGTGAATCCTCGACAGGAGCCTCCGCTGCCGGCCCGCTGTCGGGAGCGGGCCGGCGGCGGGAACGAGCGGCGGCGGGAACCAGCAGCGGCGGGAACCAGCAGCGGCGGGAAACGGTACGGATGATCCGACGGCCCGGTGGATGGCCTGATGATCCATCCGCCGGGCCCGTTCCTCTCACATGCCCGCGGGCCTTGAGGAGGTGCCCGTCACCACATCGGCCGGGACGGCCCCGAGCCGACGCCGAGGCGGTCGATGCCCAGTTCGATGTCGTCGAGATCGTCCGCGGTCAGGGTGAGGGTGGCGGCCGCGATCCAGCCGTCGACCTGGGACGGGTGGCGCGCTCCGACGATGGCGCCGGTCACCCCGTCGAAGGCGAGGGTCCAGGCGACGGCGACCGCGGCGACGCTGACCTGATGCCGCTTTGCCACGCCGCGCAGCACGTCGGCGAGGGCCAGGTTGCGATGCAGCGACTCACCGGTGAAGTCAGGTGACCGGCGCCGCCAGTCGTCGGCCGGCAGGGTGGCCGAACGCTGGGCGGACCAGGAGCCGGTGAGGAGGCCCGCCTGCATCGGGCTGTAGACGATGACGCCGATGTCGTGCTTGGCGCAGTACGGCAGGATCTCCGCGGCGGTCTCCCGCCTGATCGCGGAGAACGGTGGCTGCAGGGTCTCCACGCCACCCACCGGCGCGACGCGCTCGAGCAGGTCGACGCCGAAGTTGGACACGCCCACCGAACGGATCTTCCCGGCTGTGCGCAGCTCGTGCAGTGTGGCGACGGCGTCCTCGGCCGGTGTGCCGTCCCGCGGCGGCCAGTGCAGCTGGTAGAGGTCGATCCGCTCGACACCGAGCCGGCGCAGGGACGCGTCGACCTCCCGCCGGATCGAGTCGGCGGCGCCCACCTGGGCGAAGGCGCCACCGCCGGGCGCCGAACCGTCCCAGATCAGCCCGCACTTGGTGAACACGTACGGACGGTCCGCCTCGGCGATGCCCGCCAGGGCGCGGGCCACGATCTCCTCGGAGTGCCCGAGGCCGTATCCGGCCGCGGTGTCGATCCAGTTCACCCCGGAGGCGACCGCGTGCCGGATGGCGGCCACGGACTCCTCGTCGTCCTGGGCGCCCCATCCGAAGGCGTAGCCGGTGCCTCCGATCGCCCAGGCCCCGAAGCCGACCCGGGTGATGTTCATGCCGGTCGTGCCGAACGATGTCGTAGGAAGGGTCACTGTCACTGCCTACCCCCATGCGAGATCGGGACTCAGGGCGACCGACCTCACCAACCGTCATCGCTGGTCGGCCGATGCCACCATCCGGCCGATAACGCCACCCGGTTGGGAGGTGCCACCCGATGTTCGGTGGCTGACTGTGTTGTTCCGGCGACTGACTATGGACTTTGAGCGCCTGCGCGCGAACGCCTGCACAAGCATGAAAGCATCCGGGGAGGCGGCCGTCGTGTTCTTGATGGTGTCATGATTATCCAGTTGACATGCGTTCTACTTACTGAGAGTGAGATTCGCATATGCGATCCCGAGAAAGATCACTCGGGGTCGTCCCGGAGATCAAAATCAGAGATCAGGGAAGAGCGGCACATCGATCATGAGCGGGCCGGTCGGCTCGGTCGCTCTCGTCGCCGGGTCGGTGCCCGCGGCCGTGTTCGCCTCGGCGGTCAGCGCGTCGGCGTCCGCCTCGGCGACCGGCAGGTTACGGCGTTCCAGCAGCTCCCGGACGCGGACGTGGTGGACGACCGGGGTCACGGCGGTGATGTGCCGGATCAGTGTGGTGAAGAACTGCGGCGCGGCCACGTCCGCTGGCACGACGTCGTGGCGCACCCGCACCCCCGACGGCGCGAGCGCCGGGCCGGCGGCCGGGCCGTCGGCGATGTCGTCCCACTCGACGAGGACGAGGGCCGTCGCGGTGTAGCCGCCGCTGTCGGCACCCACGCCCACGCCGCCCGGCACGCCCGCGCCCGCGCGCAGCTTACGGATCATGTCGATGGTCCGTTCGAACGTGTCCGGTTCGGTGTCGAGGATCGTCGAGCGCTGCACGAACAGGAAGCCGACCGCGGCCAGCGGGTAGCGTCCCCGCAGGTTCCCGGCGTCCCCGTAGGCCTCCTCGAAACGGTTCGGCAGGTTCTTCCCGAACGACGAGACCTGCGCCTTCGTGCTGATCAGAAGCTCGGGGCCGCGCTCCCAGCGGGAGATCACGACGTCGACCTGCTTGTCGTAGGCGCGCCCGAGGATCACCGCGTCCGCCGGTGTCACCGCCGGCATCGCGCCCACCCGGGCGCGCACCTCGTCGGCCAGCGCCTTCGGCAGCTTGTCGAGCAGCACGGCCACATCACGCGGCAGCACCCTCGGCTGGCTGGCCCTCGGCCAGACCTCGTCGGCACCGAACCCGGCGCGGCGCAGCTCGTGGGCGATCCAGGCGTCGATCCCCTTGGCGAACGCGCCGCTCTCGGACGCCTCGCCGCCGCGCACCGGCTGGGTCAGCAGCTCACCGAGCAGGCCGTAGTCGGGCGTGTAGCACGGTCGCGCGCCAGCGGTGTGCCGCCACGGATCCGTCGGGGGATGACGGGCGAGCACCGGCTCGTAGGCGACGAGCTTGTCCGGGCGGCGGCTCACGCGGGGCCGTCACCCGAGCGTTCCGGGTCCGAACGCGGCGCATCCGCACGGCCCGCGCGGGCATGGCGGCGGGACCACAGGGCGTGACGGGCGACCACGATCTGTTCGATGGCGGCGGGGCCCAGCCCGGCCCCGCCGACGAGCAGCACCTCGTCCACGCCTGCCACCGCGTCGGTGAGCCGTCCCGCGGCCAGCGCGCGCAGCACGCCGCGGCGGGCCGCGGACAGTTGCGGTCGCAGCCGTTCGACCAGCTCCGGGGCGGGGACCAGCAGCCGGGCCGCCTCCCGTGGCTCGAGTTTGAGCATGCCGCCGCCGTAGGCGCGCCCGACCGTCTCGGCGGCGAGCATCGTCACGGAGTTCAGCGCGGCCAGCGGCAGCAGGTCCCGTCCGGCACGCCGGTGGTCGGGGGTGAGGACGACCCCGTGGACGGAGTTCAGGTGCGCCACCCCGGCCCGGTTGGTCGCCAGCTGCGGGGTGTCCGCGTTCATGTAGGTCAGCAGCAGGTCCGCCGGCGTGACCGGGAGGGGGACCTGCCACCAGGGGCTGCGGATCCGGCACTTGTACGCCAGGTCGACCTCGTTACGTTCGCCCGCCGCGATGTAGGCCCGGGCCGCCGGGGACGGCCGCGGCCCCGGCCGGAACAGCAGGGTCGCCAGGCCGGTGTCGGTCAGCCGCTGCCAGTCGCTGGTCCGTAGCGTGAGGGCCCGCAGGTGCCGGGAGCCCGGCGGCGAGATCGGGACGAGCTCGTCGTCGCCGAGGCCGAGCGCGTCCGCCCGCTCCCGGCTGAGGGCGAAGTAGCGGTTGTTGCCCGTCACCGCGCCGAGCGTCGTGCGACCCCAGGTCGCCAGCGTCCCGAAGAGGCCGGCGATGGTGAGCTCGAGCATGGCCTGCCGGGCGGCGACGCTGATCAGCGCTGGCATCCAGGAGGCCTGCGGCTCGGGCGCCGGTGCACCCGTGCCCGCCGCCGGGTGCACGACCACCGCCGCGGCCGTGACGGCTGCCGGCGACGCGATCGCTGTCGGGGAAGCGATCGCTGCCGGGGGTGCGGCCGCTGCCAGCGGCCCGTCAGCCGCGGAGGGCCCGGTAACCATCGGCGGCCCGTCAGCCGCCGGGGTGCCAGCCGTGGTCGGCACCAGGAGCGCGGGCCGGCCCACCGCCGCCAGCCGGCGCACATCCGCGGGCAGGCCCACACCTGTGGGCAGGCCCGGTGCCCGCTGGCGCGCCACACCGCCGGTCGGGCCCACGGCCCGCTCCGCGGGCTGGTCCCCGTCGAACGGGCTTCCCCCGCCCGGTGTCGTGCCGCCGGCCGGGCCCGCGGTGTGCCCGGCCTCGGCGGCGGCGAGTTCGGCCAGGTCGCGCACCTGGTGGACGTCGAAGCGGTCGGCCGGCCCGGTGCCCTCCGCGAGCAGCAGCAGGACCTCTTCCTGCACCCCGGGGAAGACCCGCTCGGTGAACAGCACGAGCTGGACGTGCCGGAAGCGTTCCAGCAGGAACTGCCGGACGGGCGCGGCGTAGTTCACCGCCAGCAGCTCGGCCGGGAGTACCAGGCCGAGACGTCCGGCCGGGCGCAGGAACCGGGCCGCGTGCACGGTGAACGCAGCCCACGAGCTGGCCAGGTTGGTCAGGCGGACACCGGCCTGTCCGGCGGCGACCTGGGCGCGCCCACGGGCTTCGCCGTGGAACTTCTGGTATCGCACGTACGGCGGGTTGCCCACGACGGCGTCGAAGTCGGGCCGCGCCGGCACGGCGAAGAAGTCGGCGACGGTGATCTCAGCCCGTTCGCCGCTCGCCGTCACGGCCATGGCTGCGGCGGACGCGGTCGGCGCGTGCAGTTCGACGCCGTGCAGCTGGACGCGGTACGGCAGGCCGCCCTGGCGGTTGCCGCGGGGCTGGCCCGCCTCGTCGCCGAGGTTGCCCGTGTTGCCACGCTCGTCACGGCCACGCTCGTCACGGCCACCGTCATGGGACCGGTCGCCATGGTTGTCGCAGCCAGGGTGGCGGTCGAGGTTGCTGTCGGGCTGGTGGCCGGCGGCGGCGTCGAGCGCCCGCAGCCGGCGGGCGGCCGCCAGCAGGAACGCCGCCTCACCGCAGGCGGGCTCGAGAACGCTGTCCTGCCGGTCGCGGAGCGCCCAGGTGACGATATGATCACAAAGCGCCGTCGGCGTGAAGAAGGCACCGCGAATCTTACGGTGGGTGACCGAATCCGTGGCGCTGGTCGCTCCCCGGGCGGCTGGGAGCGCGGTCCTGCCCGACGACGGGCCTTCGGCCGTCCCGGGCCCGCTGGTGACATCGGGGGCGCGGGCCGTCTCGGAGGTCGGGGTTGCCACGTCCGAAACCCTAGAACCCGGCGCCGACGGTTCGTCCGGCGCGTCGTCCCGACTCCGCAGTCATTCCGTACGGACCGCTCTCGTCCGCGCGGGTGTGGGACGTCCGACGTGCCGCTCCGGGTCCGCCTGCGGCTGGGGCACATGCGCCGCTGTGGGGGCTTGGTCAACCGTGCCTGTTCCGGCCCCCACCCGGGGCCGGGGCGCACACGCGGGTGTGGGCGACCTCACCGGGCCGTCCGGCTCCCTGGCTGGCGGTTGCGGTGGGTTACCTGGGATGTTGTGGCATCACCCGGTGCGTGAGGTATGTAGTGGACTTCCTTGCTCGGAGGGCTCCCGCCGTGGCCGGTAGCCGTGTAGCGTCTTCCATGGCCAAGTTCGGTAGTTGACGTCTACAAGGGGCGGCGACGACGAACGCTGACGCGGGAGAAGCAGAATTCTTCTGCGGCAGACGGTCCGGGGCCCGCGCGGTGTGGGTCCTGACTGCACCAGCAGGGAGAACGGCACGTGGCTCAGGGCACGGTGAAGTGGTTCAACTCGGAGAAGGGCTTCGGCTTCATCTCCGTGGACGGTGGCGGTTCGGACGTCTTCGTCCACTACAGCGCAATTGACATGGACGGCTACAAAAGCCTGGAAGAGGGGCAGCGGGTCGAGTTCCAAGTGACCCAGGGTCAGAAGGGTCCGCAGGCTGACGCTGTTCGTGTCGTCTGAGCCACGTACGGACGTAACTCCGAGATATCTTCCACAGTCATAGGACGAGGGCCCGCCATTTGCTGTCAGGGGCGGGCCCTCGTTGCTTGTTGGCGCGTGTAGGCGGTTCGGGGTTCGGTGAATCACCACCAATCATCGCGAATCGCGCCGCCGATTCGCTTTCCGTGCTTTCCGGCTTTACGCCTGCCAGGCTGGTGGCGGTCGGCTACCCGCGCGGATCCCGGCCGAGTGTCCGTGGACCGCGGATGATGTCTGTTATGCCCGATCCCACCCGGATCGTCCACCGACGCCGGTGCCGACCAGAATATTTGTTCACCTTTTGTCGCGGGCGTGCGCCAGAGAAACGTCTTCGCCCGGATAGCGTCGTCCCGACGGCGTGTTCGTTGCCGTCGAGCGGCACCGCGATTCTGTTTTCCGGAACCGATCGTGTTAACTGTCCGATCCTGTCGGACGTTTCCGTCGTATCGTGACAGGAATCACATCCGGCCGGGTCGCGTCACATCGAGTGAAAACAGCGTTCTCGGGACGCCTGACAGCGGCGGATTCCCCGGTTTTCACCGCGCCTGTGTTGCCGGCTGCGCCACGGCTGAATCCTCCCCCGGTATGCCGGTCCGGCCTGCCGCCGTCCGGCCTGCCGCCGTCCGCCGTCCGGCCGGGCCTACCGCCGCACCTGGTCGTGGGACACCAGCAGTTCGGCGATCTGGAGGGTGTTGAGCGCCGCGCCCTTGCGCAGATTGTCACCGCAGACGAACAGAGCCAGCTCGTGCGGATCGTCCAGGGACTGCCGGACGCGGCCGACCCAGGTCGGGTCGGTACCGACGACGTCCGCCGGGGTGGGGAACTCGCCAGCCGCCGGATCGTCCAGCACGGCCACACCCGGCGCCGCGCGCAGCACGGCCCGCGCGGCATCCGCCGTGACCGGCCGCGCGAACCACGCGTGCACGGCTACCGCATGGGTCGTGACGACGGGCACCCGCACACAGGTCGCGGACACCTTCAGCCCGGGAAGCCCGAGGATCTTCCGGGACTCATTGCGGATCTTCGTTTCCTCGGACGACCAGCCGCCGTCCTTCAGCGAACCGGCCCACGGCACGACGTTGAGCGCGAGCGGGGCCGGGAACGGGCCGAGCCCGTCCGCGCCGACCGCCTTGCGGACGTCGCCCGCGTTCCGGCCGAGGTCACGGTCGCCCGCGACCGCGGCAAGCTGGGCGTAGAGGGTGTCGACACCGGCCTGGCCGGCCCCGCTGGCCGCCTGGTAGGACGTCGCGACCAGGGACTGAAGGCCGAAGGCGCGGTGCAGCGCGCCGAGTGCGACGATCATCGACAGCGTCGTGCAGTTCGGGTTGGCGATGATCCCGCGCGGTCGGTTGGCAACCGCGTCCGCGTTCACCTCGGGAACGACGAGGGGGACGTCCGGATCCATCCGGAACGCTCCTGAGTTGTCGACCGCGACCGCCCCGTGGGCGGCGGCGATTGGCGCCCACCGCGCCGAGATCTCGTCCGGCACGTCGAACATGGCGATGTCGACATCGTCGAAGGACTCCGGCGCGAGCGCGAGCACCTCGACGTCCTCGCCGCGGACCCGCAGCCGGCGCCCGGCGGAGCGGGCCGAGGCGATCAGGCGGATCTCGCCCCAGATGTCGGGACGTTCGTCCAGCAACGACAGCATCACCGTGCCCACGGCACCGGTCGCCCCGACCACCGCCAGCGTCGGCCGCCGGGCCGAGCCCGCCAAGCCCGCCGAGCCCGCTGAAGCGGCCGGCAGCGGAGCCGCCGGCGCCGCCGCCGTGGTCGCCGTTTCGTGCGCCCCGCTGGTCATCGGCCGGTGCCCGCGTAGACGACGGCCTGGCCGTCGGGGTCGCCGAGCTCGAACGCGCCGTGGACGGCCCGCACCGCGACCGGCAGGTCGGTGTCCCGGATGACCACCGAGATCCGGATTTCCGAGGTAGAAATGATCTCCACGTTGACCTCGGCGTCGGCCAGCGCCCCGAAGAACCGGGCCGACACCCCCGGATGCGATTTCATCCCCGCGCCGACCAGGGAGAGTTTGCCGATGTGGTCGTCGTACAGGGTCCGTTCGAACCCGATCTCCGCACGGACCTTCTCCAGCGCGTTCAGGGCGTTACGGCCGTCGGTCTTCGGCAGGGTGAAGGAGATGTCGGTCCGGCCGCTGCCGGCGACCGACCCGACCTGGACGATCATGTCGAGGTTGACGTCGGCGTCGGCGACCGCCCGGAACACCGCGGCGGCGACCCCGGGCTTGTCCGGGCAGCCGACCACGGTCACCTTCGCCTCCCCCTTGTCGTGCGCGACTCCCCGGATGATGGCCTGTTCCACCAGCTCTGCCTCCGCAATCTCGGTGACCCACGTCCCCGGCCGTGACGAGAACGACGAACGGACGTGCACGGGGACTGTGTAGCGACGTGCGTACTCGACGCATCGGAGCATGAGTACCTTGGCCCCGCAGGCCGCCATCTCCATCATCTCCTCATAGGAGATGCGTTCGATACGGCGAGCGTCCGGCACGATCCGCGGGTCGGCGGTGAAGACGCCGTCCACGTCGGTGTAGATCTCACAGAAGTCGGCGTTCAGAGCGGCCGCGAGCGCGACGGCGGTCGTGTCCGAGCCGCCCCGGCCGAGCGTTGTCACGTCCTTGGTGTCCTGGCTGACGCCCTGGAAACCGGCGACGATCGCGATGGCGCCCTCGTCCAGGGCACTTCGGATACGCCCCGGGGTGACATCGATGATGCGGGCCCGGCCGTGCACCGAGTCGGTGATCACCCCGGCCTGGGAGCCGGTGAAGGAACGGGCCTCGGCGCCCAGGTTCGAGATGGCCATGGCCAGCAGCGCCATGGAGATGCGCTCACCGGCGGTGAGCAGCATGTCGAGCTCGCGGGCCGGGGGGAGCGGCGCGACCTGCTCGGCGAGGTCGAGCAGGTCGTCGGTGGTGTCACCCATTGCGCTCACCACCACGACCACGTCGTCGCCGCAGCGGCGCTGGGCCACGATCCGCTCGGCGACCCGTTTGATCCGGTCGGCGTCCGCCACGGAGGAGCCACCGAACTTCGCCACGACGAGCGCCATGGGTCCCAGGTTACTTGGGACCCATGGCGGCCCGTCCCGTCGCTCGGGGAGGCGCCGGTCCCATGCGCCGCTTCGCCGGAGGTGAAAGCATGATTGTGTCGCTTTTGGCCCGTCGGGGCCGGGATGCGGGAAGAGCTGCGGTCATCGACGGATCGTGCCGGCGGCAGGACCTGCCATGTACAAATCCCGACCTGGTGTGGGCCGGGTGACCACGCGTGTGCGAGGGTTCTCCCGGAATCCATTGTCGGACATCGGTCGGGACGACCCGCCAGCAGACGGAGCCCGATCGGAAGGGATGACTGCACATGGCCATCAGCCTTGCCAAGGGTGGCAACGTCAGCCTCACCAAGCAGGCGGCCGAGGCGGGCACGCCCCAGCTCACCGCGCTCACCGTCGGGCTTGGATGGGACGCCCGCACCACCACCGGAACCGACTTCGACCTGGACGCCTCCGCCATCGGCGTGAAGGCCGACGGCAAGGTCCTCAGCGACCAGTACTTCATCTTCTTCAACAATCTGAAGTCCCCGGACGGCGCCATCCAGCTCACCGGCGACAACCTCACCGGCGCGGGGGAGGGGGACGACGAGTCGATCGTCATCACCCTCGGCCAGGTGCCGGCCGAGATCGACAAGATTGTCGTCCCGGTGTCGATTTACGGCGCGCAGGAGCGGCAGCAGAACTTCGGCCAGGTGCGCAACGCCTACATCCGCGTCGTCGACCAGACCGGCACCGAACTGGTCCGTTACGACCTGTCCGAGGACTATTCCACCGAGACGGTCGTCATCTTCGGTGAGGTTTACCGGAACGGCGCCGAATGGAAGTTCCGCGCGGTCGGCCAGGGACACAACGACCTCAGCGGCCTCGCCCGTGACCACGGTGTCAACGTCTGAGAGCACCGACGTACGAGGGGCCCGATGTCCGGGCCCTGTCGGTCGGCGGGCTGCCCGTCGAAGCCCGGTAGGTGCCGGCCGGAGCTGGGAACATCGGGGACATGACACCGACGATGATCGGTTGGCAGGTCGCCACACCGGCTCCGGCCGCGGCCCGGCCGCTGCGCCGGGCGGTCGTCCCGGTACCCGAACCGGCCGTCGGCCAGGTTCGGCTGCGGGTCGCGGCCTGCGGTGTCTGCCGCACCGACCTGCATCTCGCCGAAGGCGACCTGCCGCCACGCCGGCCCGGCACCATCCCCGGGCACGAGGTCGTCGGCTACGTCGACGCGCTCGGTGACGACGTCGACGGGGCCGCCATCGGTGACCGCCTCGGCATCGCCTGGCTGCGGGAGACCGACGGCGCTTGCGGCTACTGCCGGCGCGGCGCGGAGAACCTGTGCCCGGCGTCCCGCTACACCGGCTGGGACGCCGACGGCGGCTACGCCGAGTACGCCGTCGTCCGCGCCGACTACGCCTACCAGCTGCCGGCCGGCTACTCCGACGGGGAGCTGGCGCCGTTGCTGTGCGCGGGCATTGTCGGCTTCCGAGCGCTGCGCCGGGCGGAGCTGCCGCCCGGCGGCCGGCTGGGGATCTACGGTTTCGGCGCGTCGGCCCACCTGGCCGCGCAGGTGGCGCTGGCGGAGGGAGCGCGGGTGCACGTCATGACCCGGTCCGAGGCGGCCCGCCGGCTCGCGCTCTCGCTCGGCGCGTCGTCGGCGTCCGGTGCCTATGAGGCACCGCCGGAGCCGCTGGACGCCGCGGTCCTCTTCGCCCCGGTCGGCGATCTGGTGCCGGTCGCGCTGCGTGCCCTCGACCGGGGCGGGACGCTGTCGATCGCCGGCATCCACCTCTCCGACGTGCCGGTACTGAACTACCAACAGCATCTGTTCCAGGAACGCTCCGTACGCAGCACGACCGCGAACACCCGAGCGGACGGCCACGAGTTCCTGGAGATCGCCGGCCGGCACCGCCTGGCGGTCACGATCACGCCTTATCCGCTCGACCGCGCTGACGACGCGCTCGTCGACCTGGCTGCGGACCGGGTCAACGGCGCCGCGGTGCTGTTCCCGTCCGACTGAGCGTGTCCGTCCGGCTGGCGCATGGCGGCCGCCGGTCAGGAGCGTTTTCTGGACGCGACGAGCCGGCGTTCGGCGGAGCTGAACAGGTCGGACACCTCCCGGCTGAGATAGCCGATGGTGCCGCGGCCGATCTGCCGGCGGCGCAGGATGCCGGCCGCGACAAGCTCTTCGGCCGCAGCCCGGGCCGTCCGCGGCGGGACGTCCAGCCGCCGCGCCGCGCTCACCTCCGTGAGCACCGGGAATTCGGGCAGGGCCGCCAGCAGTTGGTCGGACATGGATGGCCCCCACGGTTTGTTCCGAAAAGCGGTCGTTCGGTTACGGAAAGCCGACAGTCGGACGTCCCAGGAGCGGCGCAGCGCAGCCAGTTCCACGGTGAACCTGCGGGTCTCCTCGACAGCGGCGGCAGCGGCGTCCAGGAAGAAGGTGAACCACTGGCGCAGTGCCGCGTGGGCGGCCGCGCTGTCCGGCGGGCCGTCATGACAGAAGGTGGTCAGCGCCGCCACGTACTCGTCCGACCGGGTCATGAAGACGAGGCTGATCGGCAGCACGGCCGGGCCGAGCAGCCCCCGCCGGGCCAGCAGCGAGTGGATGAGCGCGCGGCCGACCCGTCCGTTGCCGTCGGCGAACGGCTGGATCGTCTCGAACTGCGCGTGGACGAGCCCGGCCAGGATCAGGGCCGGCTGCCGTCCGTCGGACGCGTATGTGGCAAGGTCGGCCAGCAGCCCCTCGACGGCGGACGCGGGCGGCGGCACGAAGGCGGCGTCGAGCGGGTTCCACTCGCTTCCGCCCAGCCAGGTCTGCACGGTTCGCGGGCCGATGCCGGGGTGTTCCGGCAACAGGGTGCGCTGCAGGTCGACGATGCCGTTCACCGTGATCGTCCTGCCCTGGGCGGCATCGGTGACCGCCTGGCGGAGCGTGGCGATGGTGTGGGCGACTTCGCGGGCGCTGACGCTGAAACCCTCGATGGCCGTGCCAGTGGCGGCTGTGGCGGTCGTGGCGGCTGTGGCGGCTGTGGCGGCGAACTCCGCCAGGGCGACCTGCTGCGGGGCGACGCGGATGCCCTCCATCCGGGCCGATCCGATGGCCTCCGAGCGGAGCAGGAAGCCGGCCGCCCGCTCCAGGCTCACCGTGGCCGTGCCGCGCAGCGCACGGATACTGGCCTCGATGGCGGTGGCCCGGGAGAGCAGATCCCTCGGGAGAGCCGGCGGGCTGGCGGCGAGCGGGTCGGGGTAGTAGGGGCGGTACACGCCCACCCGGCGTCCACGTGCCGGCGCGGCCGGATCCGGGGACCACAGCTGCTCCCCGTATCGACCCATCGCCGGATTCCTTTGTTTTCAGTGTTTTTGTTTCGGTGTTTTCAGCATGCCAGCAGCGGCGGTACGACCAGTGGGACGTATGAATTGCCTGGAAGAGGTGAATGACCGGGCGCGGGGCCGGGGCGTGTGCCGTACGGCGAGCGCCGCACGGCGAGCAGGAGCCAGCCGGGCCTTCACGGCCGTGCCGGTCTGCTCCTGCTCAGCAGGTGCAGCAGCCCACCGGCGGCCGTGCTGAGCGCGGCGGCGACGAGCACGTCCCGGGGCAGCAGGTCGGTGGACTCCCGCTGGATACGCCCGTGGAAGCGGTCGAAGCGGCGCGGCCACGGGCTGCGTCCGACAAAGTAGATACCGATCTTGTCAGTGTCGGGCAGGCAGGCCCCGCTCATGCCTGCCAGGAGCGCGAGGCGGCGTCCCGGCGGCGCCGCCGCGGTCAGGATGCCCATGGCGACCAGCCCGGCCACACCGTCGCGGCGGGCCACCGGAACCCAGCTTCGGCCCGGCCCGGCTCCCCAGTGCGGCACCATGTCCATGGCGAGGTGGGAGACGAATCCGGCGGCAAATGCGGGAAGAGGCCGACGCAGTGCGGTGCCGATCAGTGCTCCGGCGCCCACGTGCGCACTTATGATCATTGGTCGTGTGCTCCTGACCTTCATGGGATCTCGTGACGGTTTCCGGTGGTCACGTTGTCCGGCCAGAACAACGTATGCACCGGTCACGGGTATCTGGCGGCATGCGTGTGCTGAGGAGGATCACACCGGCGCGTCCGGCCACCGTCCGTTCGGGGAACTGACGGGTTCGGGTGAGGATCCGGCCTTACGGGCCCTCCTGAACGGTGTCGTTCGGACAGCCTTCGTCCGGCTTCGTCCGAAGGATTGTCCAGACGTGCGTCAGGACGACTGTCTAGGCGACGACGCGGCGGCCTTCAAAGGCGCGGCCAAGGGTCACCTCGTCCGCCCATTCCAGGTCTCCGCCCATGGGCAGGCCGCTGGCCAGCCGGGTGACCTTCAGACCCATGGGAGCGATCTGCCGGGCCAGATAGGAGGCGGTGACCTCACCCTCGGTGTTCGGATCGGTCGCGAGAATCAGTTCGGTCACCGTTCCGTCGGCAAGACGGGCGATCAGCTCCCGGATGTGCAGATCGTCGGGGCCGACTCCGCCGATCGGATTGATCGCCCCGCCGAGAACGTGGTAGCGCCCACGGAACTCCCGGGTCCGTTCGACGGCGACGACGTCCTTCGGTTCTTCGACGACACAGATCTGCGCCGGATCGCGACGGTGGTCGGCGCAGATCCGGCACAGTTCCGCCTGCGCGACGTTGAAGCACGTCCGACAGAAGCGGACCTTGTCCTTGATCTCGTTCAGCGTGGCCGCCAGCCGCCGCACGTCCACCGGGTCGGCGGAAAGCAGGTGGAAGGCGATCCGTTGCGCGCTTTTAGGGCCGATGCCGGGCAGCCGGCCGAGTTCGTCGATCAGATCCTGGACGATCCCCTCGTACATCGTCACCGACCCGTCCCGCGGCGCACTGTCGTGGGGCCCGCTGTTGTGGGGCCCGTTGTTGTGGGGCCCGTTGTTGTGGGGCCCGTTGTTGTGGGGCCCGTTGTGCCGGAGCCGGGCGTTCCGGCCATCGCCATTCTGACGGCTGTTCTTCCGGCGGGCGTTCCTTCGGCGGGCCTGGCCGGCACGTGTCCATGCGGCACCTGCCCGCCCGCCTGCGAGTCGTTCATCGCGCGCCTGTCATCCCAGGCCGGGAGGTATCGACCCCGGGCCTGACCCGCCCGGCAGACCCGCCGGGCCACCACCAGCTCGGCCGGGACCACCGACGTCGCCGAGGCCCCCGATACCGCCAGGGCCGCCGAACCCGCCGAGGATGTCACCGAGCCCGCCGGTGACCTGGCCCATCCGTTCGGAGGCGCGTCTGCGCGCGTTGTCGGCGGCGTCCCGGACCGCCGCGAGGACGAGGTCGGCGAGCGTCTCGGTGTCGGACGGATCCACCGCGGCGGGGTCGATGACAAGATCGACCAGCTCGCCTCCGCCGGTCACCGTGGCCTTCACCAGGCCGCCGCCGGCGGTGCCGTCGACCCTGGCGTCGGCAAGTTCCTGCTGGGCGGTCAGCAACTCGGCCTGCATCCGCTGGGCCTGCTGAAGAAGCTGGCCGATACTCGGCCCGGCGCCCGGCGGTATCTGCGGGTTCGACATGCCACGAGCCTACGTCCACCCCCCGACACCGCAGCCCGGACCACGCCCACCAGGCTCCCAGGAAATAGATCATCAAGTGGTGGATCTCAAGGCGCCGACATCCGCCCCTTCCGGGCGGGCATCGGGCAGGTGGGACCGTCCCCCGCCTGCCAGCCCCGGAACCAACATGGACCCGCTCCCTTCCCGTACCCCCTCTGCCGGAACGAGTTATGTAAGTGGCTGCTGTGACAGCCACTTGTTCTCTCATTATCATGATCGCTATATGAATCGCGGGTGTATATCAGCGCAAAATCGTGTAATTCCGGATAAAACAGGGTCTTCGCAGTTGGTCGGAACCTGTAGCCGGACGACTACGGGACTGGCGTCTGCAGGGTGACGGTCCGCGACTCAGTCGCGCCGTCGCGGGCGCAGTCGGCGTGGCGCTCGTCGCCGAAGCGCCAGATCAGCGCCAGGCTGGGACTCTGCTGGTACCCAAGCCGCAAGGCTGCCAGACGGTTCACGGCTGCGTTGGGTCACTATCGACCGTCACTCTTGGCGATCGAGTGGACGCGGTTTCCGGTGCACTGCGAAGAGTCATAAAACAGTCATAGTCGGACAGGTCGTGTTACCTCACTTCCGGCTCCGCGGGCCCGATCTTCTCGATCGGCAGGCCCGCGACTCACGGTTTCATCTCAGCGATCTTCGCTGTGTGCCCACGAACCGCGGACTCGGGCCCGCCGGTCAGTGCGGTCGGACCAGCATCCCGTTCGGTGCGTCGGTGTCAGCGCTGATCCGGCCACGACAGCCATGGAGCACCCTTCCCAGCCGTCTGTCAGCTGATTTGCCTTGTGGCACTCTGTGATGCGGACACCATCTATCCGGTCGGGGGGCGGCATCGTGGAGCAGCGGTGGGATTTCTTCATCTCCTACACCACCGCCGACCGGAAGTGGGCGGAGTGGATCTCCTGGCAGTTGGAGGATGTCGGCTACCAGGTGCTGTTCCAAGCCTGGGACTTCGTCCCTGGCACGCACTGGGCCAGCCTTATGCACGAAGGTATCCAGCAGGCCGAGCGGACCCTGGCGCTTCTCTCGAATGCCTACCTGAAGTCGGTGTACGGTCAGCAGGAGTGGCAGGCAGCGCTGCGTGGTGACCCTCACGGGTTCGAGCGGAAACTCATCCCGATACGAATTGAGGATTGCCCCCGTGATGGCTTGGTAACTGGTCAGGTCTGGTAGATCGTTTGTTTTTGGTTTCCCGGCTGGCTGGGACTCCTCGATGGCCTGAAGGCCCGGGTCGTTGGTGCTGTGTGGTTGATCGGGCCGTAGGGTCCGGGTGTGTCGGATGGTCCGCCCGCGTCGCCGCCGGTGCCGTCGTATGACGAGCTCGCGGCGCTGGTGGTGAGTCTGCGGGCGCAGCTGGTCGAGACCGCTGCGGCGTTGGAACAGGCGCGGGTGCGGATCGCCGAGCTGGAAGCTCAGGTCGCGAAGAACTCGCGGAACTCGGCGAAGCCACCGAGTTCGGACGGGCTGGCGAAACCGCCACCGAAGTCGCTGCGGAAGAAGACCGGCCGCAGGCCCGGTGGGCAGGGCGGGCATCCGGGATCGACGCTGCGGATGCTCGCTGAGCCTGATGTGCGCCTGCGGCATGAGCCGGGGCCGTGTGCGGGGTGCGGGGCGGGGCTTGCGGGCCGGCCTGTGACCCGGACCGAACGGCGGCAGGTGTTCGACCTGCCCGAACTACGTCCGCATGTGGTCGAACATCAGCTCATCGAGCGGGAGTGCGGCTGCGGGACGCGGACGAAGGCGGCGGCACCGGCCGGGGTGGACGCGCCGGTGCAGTACGGGCCGCGGGTGGCCGCGGCGGTGGTCTACCTGTATTCCGGTCAGTTCCTGTCGCAGGAGCGGACCGCGACCGCGCTGGCCGAGCTGGTTGGGATCCCGATCTCGGCGGGCACGGTCGGTGCGATGACCGCCCGTGCCGCCGCCGGACTCGACGGCTTCCGTGACACCGTCCGGGGTCTGCTGGCCGCCGCCGACGTGATCGGGGCCGATGAGACGGGGCTGCGGGTCGCCGGGAAACTGCACTGGGTGCACTGCGCCCGCACCGACAAGTACACGCTGATCGACTGCCATGCCACCCGCGGCAGCGGCGGGATCGACGCCCTCGGGGTGCTTCCCGCCTTCGGTGGGGTGGTGGTCCACGACGCCTGGGCCCCCTACGACAGCTACACCGGCGCCACCCACCAGCTGTGCGTCGCTCACGTGCTGCGCGAACTACAGGCCGTCGTCGACGCGGCCCCGACGGGAACCTGGTGCTGGGCCGCCCAGGCAGGCGACGCGCTCGTCGCCCTGCACCGCCTCGCCGTCGACGCCGCCACTACCGGCGTCACCATCGACGAGCAGGCACCGGCCACCCAGACCCGGCAGCTGCGCCACGCCGCTCACATCGGGATCAGCCAGACCTCGCCGCGCGGCACGAAACTCATGGCCGCCCGCCATGCCCTGGCCTGCCGGCTCGTCGACCGCGAAGCCGACTACCTTCGGTTCACCCGCGACTGGCGGGTTCCCGCGGACAACAACGGCTCCGAACGCGACATCCGCATGATCAAACTACGGCAGAAGGTATCCGGCTGCCTACGCACGCTCACCGGCGCCCGCCAGTTCTGCGCGATCCGCAGCTACCTGTCCACCGCCACCAAACACGGCATCAGCCTGTTCGACGCTCTCGTCCAACTTGCCGAGGGCCGTCCCTGGATGCCCGCGATCAGCTAACTCAAGATCAAAAACTACCTGACTAGTTACATGGCTTGCTCGGGGGGATCGTATCGTTCGACCTGTTCGGCTACGAATCCACCGCCGCCCGCCGCTACCTTCTCCACAACATCAACACAGCGATGGGCGGACGGGCGAAGCCCACCGTCGAACCGATCTTCCCGGTTTCCGGTGCCGCTCCGGCGGACTCATCCGGGAAGCTGATCCCTCCCAAGCGGCGGTCCGGGTCGCTGCCCATGCCGATCTTCCCCGACTCCACCGCCACCGGTCCCAAGTTCACCGCCCGCAGCAACCCTTTCGTACCGGCGGCCCGCCAACCGATTCACCGCCCACACGAACCTGTCACCCTCACCACCCTTACCGACCACACCGACGCCGTGCTCGGGGTGACATTCGCGCCGAAGGGTCCTATCCTGGCCACCACCAGCCGGGACGGGAAGGTGCGGTTGTGGGATGTCACCGACCCGGCCCGCCCCAGCCACCTCACCACCTTCACTGACCGCACCCACGCTGTGGACGGGGTGGTGTTCGCGCCGGGCGGCGCCGTCCTGGCCACCATTAGCGTGGATGGGACCACGCGGCTGTGGGATATCGCTGACCCGGCCCAACACCACCGTTTCGCGGCCCTTACCAGCCATACTGACGCCGTATTCGGGGCGGCGTTCGCCCCGAATGGGACCACCCTGGCCACCGCCAGTGCGGACAGGACCGTACGGATATGGGCCATTCCCTAGACGAGCAGCTCCTATGTGCTCAATAGCGATCAGCGATCGGAGGATGCCGAACGGGTACTCGTAAACATCGCCCGTTCGATACTTATTAACTTCGCGACACGCAAGACGAAGCGGAAACTGTGGCGAGGCCTACGATCTGGTGCAATTGGAATAGGTGGTGCACTGACCGCTGGAATCCGCCGGACGGCCACCTCGCGTGGGCGGTCCATATCTTTCACCCGCGTGAATCGTCTGATTTTCTGAGTGCACCATATGCTTTCTGTCGCGACCGTCGCGACCGGCGGGGTGGTGCGGCGCCGGGCGGACCGGCGTCATCGGTATTCGCGCGCGGCCTGCCGGTTCTTTGCCCGAGCGGCGGGGATCGTGGCCGCCGGCTTCCTTACACGGGGATGAGTTCCACGTGGATACTGGCGACCTGGGCGAGCATATGAAGATCATCTGGGTCGGAGGTGAGGATGTCGTCTCCGTCGGCCGCCAGGCACACCACGGCCGCGTCGATCGCGTCCGACTGGCCGCTGCGGGCCAGCAGCATGCCCGCCCGGCGCCCCAGAGCGTCGGTGAGCGGTGTGACGGTGACGCCGGCGAGCAGGTGGGCGACCCCGGCCTGCCGTCCCCGCCCACCCCGCCAGACCTGGGCGACCACACCTCCATGCGTGACCGGCGGGCGACCTGCCAGGCGTTCCCGCTTGACCAGGGCCACCACGCTCCGGTCACCGCGTTCGACCGCGAGGAACGCCCCGGCGTCCAGCACGAGCATCAGGCGGCTCCCCGATCACGGCCAGGTGAAGGAGGGGCATCCGTGCCTGGTGCGCCGCGCACCACGACCGCTCGGGAACGAGCCTGCCGGGCGGCATCACGCATTTCCTGCTCGGTGATCTCACCATGTTCGGCCTCGTAGGCGGCGAGGAAGTCGTCGAGGGCCCGCAGCCGACGGTCATGGTCGGCTTTCAGGCGCAGGGCGTCGTTCACCCAGGTGCTCACGCTCTCCGCATGGCCCTGTGCGACCGCCTCCTGGGCCACGGCCAGCAACTCGGCGTCCACGGAGGCTGAGAGCCGCTGTTTGACACTCATATGGATATGCTAATCCCCTCCTACGATCGTGGTAACTCCTTGGTTGAGGTCTTTGTGTCGCACCGTGAGCGATATCGTACGGTTTGACATCATTCGCGAGTGATCGTATGGTGTGAGCCGGTTGGATTCGACCCGGGGCCGGTGGGTGTCACCTTGCGGGCTGTTCGATGATCGTGGCGCCGAGGCCGGTTCGTAGCAGGGCCATTGCGGCGTCCTCGCCCGACAGCGGTTCGGCGGCCGAGGTTTCCTGTCCTCCCCAGGCCGGCTTCGCCGACGCGGGGGACGACATCCCGGGCGCGGAAGACACGTCGTGCTGGCTTCGGCTTTCCGGCGAGGCACCAGCGGGCCCGGACGGGTCGTCGGCGGGGAACCATTCGTCGTCGACCGCGTCGTCGGTCTCCGGACCGGTCGCCGAGGTAGCCGATGGCGTTGCCGGACCCACCGGGGCCGTCGCGGGACCCGTCGCCGGACCTGCCGCCGCCGAGATCCCCGGCGGTGGCGAACCCGCTGGCGACAGGCCTGCCGGTGGCGTGTGTGGCTCGTTCGTGTCGTCGTGAACAGCCATGGGAGTGGGCGAGGCGCTGCGCCGATGCTGTTTTTCGGGCGATGGCGATGCGACGGCGTTCGGAGCCGGTTGCGGAGCTGTCCACACCCGTGGCGCCTGCTGCGGGACCGCCCCTGAGACCGTGTCCGGGGCCGTGGATGCCGATGGGTCGCCCACGGGCCGGACGGCCGGCCAGTCGGCGGATGCCGCCTGGCCTCGTGGCGTCGTCGGCGGTGCGGCGGCGTGATGGCCCACAGCACCGGACGTCGTCGGTGAGACAGACGTCGCCGGTGGAGCAGACGTCGTCGACGCGCCGAAGGCTGTCGACGAACTGAAAGCTGTCGACGAACCGAAGGCCGTTGGCGGGACGGAGGGGCCGCCGGTGGGCGGCCCCGCGCCCGGGTTCGCGGCGCCCGGCCAGCCGCCGGATCCCCCGAAGCCGCCCGACGGGCCGGCGTCGCCAGAGGGCCCCGCACCTCCGGGCGGCCCGCCTGACGGCCCGCCGCCCGCGGCGATGGTGACCCGCCAGGTGCCGCCGACGACCTCGGTCAGCGCGGCGCACAGGACGTCCACGTTGCTGCCCTGGCCGAACATCCGGGCGATCGGTGGCGCTGAGAAGGCCAGGACGACCTCGTCGCGGCGGACGTCCGCGACCGATGCGTACTCCTGCAGCAGGGCATGTGTGGTGGCTTTGCGTGACCGGGTTGCGCGCAGCACGTCGCCCCAGACCGCGCGCAGCCGGCCGACGTCGGTTCCGCCGCCCGGCCCGCCCGGCCCGCTTGGCCCGTCCGGCGGAGCCGCGGGAGGAACGGGAGCGAAAGAGCCAGGACGGACGTCGGCTGGTGGCGGCACCTCGGCCGCGGGAGCCCAGCCAGCCGGACCGGGAGCCGGCGCCGCGGCAGTCGCGGCAGGCCGCTGCGGGGCTCGGATCGGCGCGCCGGTTCCCGGCGCGGCCGCCGCGCCGGGAACCGTTCCCCCAGACCCAGGACCCGCCACGTTGGCCGGAGCTGTTCTGGATGCCGGTCCGGCGGCGGCCGGAGCTGCCGTCGGGACGCCCGGAGCCGCCACAGCGGCAACCGCGCCCACAGCGGCAACCGCGCCCACAGCGGCAGCCGGGCCCGTGGGAACCGCACCCGCCGCGACGTTTGGGCCTGCCGCGGCAACCGCGCCCGCGGCGGTGGCCGGACCTGGAAGGACGGCCGGTTGCGTGCCGGGGGCCGTACTCGCGACGCCCGTGGCGCCCGCGGGCGGGGCGGTGGCGGCACCGGGTGCCACCCCCTGACGTTCCAGCCGTTCGATGCGGACCAGCAGTGCCGACGGATCGGAGCTCGCGGCGGGCAGCAGTGCGCGCGCCAGTGTCAGTTCGAGCAGCAGCCGCGGGCTGGTCGTGCCGCGCATCTCGACCAGGCCGGTGTGCACGACGCCGGCGGCGTGGGAGAGCTCGGCCTGGCCCATCCGCGTGCACTGGTCACGCATCCGTTCGAGCTGGTCGGCCGAGTAGGTCTCCAGCAGCCCCTTGGCGGGGGCGTCCGGGACGGCCGCGAGCACGATCAGATCCCGCAGGCGTTCGAGCAGGTCCATGGCGAAGCGGCGTGGGTCGTGCCCGGAGGAGACGACCTTGTCGATGACGGTGAAGGCGCTGGCGCCGTCATGCGCGGCCAGGGCGTCGACCGCCTCGTCCAGCAGGACGCCGTCGGTCAGGCCGAGCAGCGCGACCGCCCGCTCGTAGCCCAGACCGTCCGGGCCGGCACCTGCGAGCAGTTGGTCGAGGACGGACAGTGAGTCCCGGACCGACCCGGCGCCGGCCCGCACGACCAGCGGTAACACGGTCGGGTCGACGTCCACGCCCTCCTGCGCGCAGATCGACGTCAGATGATCGCGCAGCACGCCGGGCGGGACCAGCCGGAACGCGTAGTGGTGCGTCCGGGACCGGATGGTGGCGATGACCTTGTCCGGCTCGGTGGTCGCGAACACGAACTTCAGATACGGCGGGGGCTCCTCGACGACCTTGAGCAGGGCGTTGAAGGCCGCCGCGGTGACCATGTGCGCCTCGTCCACGACGAACACCTTGAAACGCGCCGAGGCGGGCGCGAAGAACGCGCGTTCCCGCAGGTCACGGGCATCGTCGACGAGGCCGTGAGAGGCGGCGTCGATCTCGGTGACGTCCATGCTGACCCCAGCGCGGATCGACACGCACTGGTCACAGACCCCGCACGGTTGCGGCGTCGGGCCGTCCACGCAGTTCAGGGAGGCGGCGAGGATGCGCGCGGACGACGTCTTGCCACAGCCGCGCGGCCCACTGAACAGGTAGGCGTGGTGGATGCGGGTGGTGCGCAGCGCCTGCATGAGCGCGCCGGTGACATGCTCCTGGCCGACGACCTGGGCGAAGGTCGCCGGACGGTATCGGTTGTACAGCGCACCGCTCACTGGACCTACCTCGTCGTAACCCAGGACCGCGACCTCGTGACGAAGAAGACCCCGTAACGAAGGGCGACCCCCCGCACACCCGCCAGAGCCTGCTTACCCTTGCTGCCTTCCGGCCCTGGGGGGTTTCACGAGGGTGACGCCGCACGAGGGGTCTGTCCGACAGTCTATGGCCTGCCGGGAGGATCTTCGCGGCGGGGGCACCTGCCAGCGGTGACCATTGTCCGCACGGTGCGCCCCGGCAAACTGTTCCATACCACTCAGCGTCACGACGGCACGAGTGCGTCCCGTGCGAAGGTAGCGGCACCCGATCGCCCACGACACGCAGGAAACTCGGTGAGGTCGAGCATGAGCATCAGTATTCGCAACCAGCTCTCCGGCACTGTGACTGAGATCACTTCCGGTGAGGCGATCAGCGCCGTGAAGATCCGTCTCGCCGCCGGGCGGGAAGTGGTCACCGCGGTGACCACCGAGGCGGTCCGGGAGCTTGGCATCGCCAGTGGCGCACAGGTCCAGATCCTGGTCAAGGCGACCGAGGTGTCCCTGGCCGTGGGCGAGGTGTCCGGCCTGAGCATCCGCAACCAGATCCCCGGCACGATCACCGCGATCGACCAGGGCGGGGCGATGGCCGTTGTGAAGATCGTTATTGAAGGAGGGGAAACGATCACCTCCGCGATAACCAAGGCGGCCGTCGGCGAGCTCGGCCTCGCGGCGGGCTCCGAGGTCACCGTCCTGGTCAAATCCACGGAGATCTCCATCGCCGCGCCCTGGCCAGCGGTGGATCACCCGGCCCGCTGCCTCGATCGTCCCTCGGATCCGATAGTGTGGTCGACGGAGGATTCGCCTAGTGGCCTAGGGCGCACGCTTGGAAAGCGTGTTGGGGGCAACCCCTCGCGAGTTCGAATCTCGCATCCTCCGCCCTTTGGTACCAGGCGATTCCGCCGGGTCGGCCATCCCCGACCGACCCGGTATTGGATCATCCGGTCTCATTTCCGGTCTCAGTTGCCCTCTTCGGACCTGTCCGCCGGCCCCGGTGGCTCCTCCCACGGCAGCAGGCCCAGACGGGTGGCGACATCCCGAAGAATTGGGTCGGTCAGGTGCTGATAACGCCGCCGCATGCTCTCCGACGACCATCCCATGATCCCCATCACCACTCGGTCAGGGACGCCGAGCAGCAGCAACACCGTGGCCGCGGTGTGCCGGGCGTCGTGCAACCGGGCATCCCGCAGGCCCGCAGCCTGCAACAGCTCCTTCCACTCCTGGTAGTCGGTGTTCGGGTTGAGCGGGCCACCGGTCGGCGTCGCGAACACCCATCCGGCCTCCCGCCACAATTGGGCGGCCTCTACCCGCTCCTTGTCCTGCACCTCCCGGTGGTGCCGCAAGATCCTGACCGGCGGGTCGGGTAGACCGATGACCCTCCGGCCGGCCCGGGACTTCACGTCCTTGGTATCCGGCCGGACCTGCACCCGGTCCGGGCAGTACCCAGCCTTGCGCCCACACGTGGCCCCACAGCCGTGTTCGTACTTCGGACGCAACCGACCTCGCCGGATCCGCAGCAGGCCCGCGTCAAGGTCCACATCCGGCCACTTCAGGCCCAACGCCTCCCCCTGCCGCAGACCCAGTGCGAGCGCGATCGCCCACCGGGCACTGTTGCGCCGACGCGCGGCCTCGGTCAGTAGACGCTGAACCTTACTCACCGAGTATGGCTCCACCTCCTCATCCGACTCGGCAAGCCGGGGGCGCGGGCCAGTGCGGCGGAGTTACGGCCCAGGTGCCCCCGGCGCACCGCTTCGTTCAGTGCCGCACGCAACGTCCGGTGCGCTTGGTGCGCCGTGCCTGCGGACTTCCCCGCTTTCTGCATCCGTTGGTACAGCGCCTCGATGTGCTCCGGTTCGAGCCGTTCCAGACGATGCGCGCCCAGGCCCGGGATCAGGTGGACGCGCACCGCGACCCGGTAGCCGGCGATCGTGTTCTCACCCACTGACGGCGCGGCGTATCCGCTGGGTGGTTGGATGCTTGCTCGGGTGCGCTATTCGTGGATGACGTCGGCGGCGGTCGCGGTGGCCGCGCGACGCAGTCAGAGGTTCAACTGGGCCAGGTCGGTGCAGGTCATGATCTTCTCGCGCGCCGGCACGCCGCGCACGTCGAGCACGGTCAGGATCGCCTCCCTATCCGTCTGGGCGGCGATGTTGCGGAACAGTTCGCTGTGGTACTCGTAATCGACGGTGGTGGTCATGAAAGCCTCCCAGCGGGCCCGGGCCGCTTCGGGCAGCCCGGCCAGTACGCCCTAAAGCGCCGGCAGGTAACCATACGTATCCTCGCGAACGACGATACGTGTCGATGGACGTCCGACCATCGGCGGAGATCAGTGTGAGTTTGTTGTTGTGCATGCTTTTATGGCCAAAAAGCGTACCCGACGACAAACTCGCACCGATCATGGCCTGTGCGGATGGTTGTGAATGGGATTCACGCTGCTTGATCAGTGTTTTAACCGATCCAGGTGGCTCGGAGTACGGTGATGGTGACCCATCGGTCTTCGATGCTGTATGTCAGCAGCCCGTACCCGAAGACCGTCCGCCACAGTTCGGTGCGCTTGTCGTAGGTGCCCTGACGGCGCGGGTCGTTGATCAGCCGGTTCAGGAGCGCTTCAAGATCATGACGGCTCTCGGAGGGTAGCGTGTCACGCTGTTGCTCGGCGTAGGTGACCCAGCGGATCGTGTATCTGGCCATTGGTCACCTCCGGATCCCCGGCTGGGTATGAGGTGGTCGCTCCGAGCACGGTGGGGTCCCCGGCCGCTACGCGTCGACGGTCCGCGAGAGCGCCGGCTTCGATCTCTGGGTTGGCGGTGAGCACCGCCTGCCCCCACCACTTGTCGATCACTGCGCTCACCGGGTCGAGGTTGAGGGTGTTGTCCGCCTCTGCCAGCGCGATCCGCAGTTCCGCCACGAACATGTCGCGATCGTCTGGACGGAGCGCATCGCGGATCGCGGGCCCGTTCTTCTCAACGCGGTTGCGGACCCCGTAGATCGGGATGGTGTCGGCCATGCGATCCATTGTTCCACCCCGTCGGTGGAGCAACGGGGAGGAGAAGTGGTCGCCCGTGTGATCCGCTGTTCTCGTCGACAAGGCAGGTCAACAGAACAGTTGCCGCCCGCCGGCCGTTACCGCGAGGAGAAGATGTTGGCGACTGTGATGGTGCGGGCTCCGGTTGGCGGGTTTCTGATCGTCTCTCGGGCACAGACGGCAAGGCGAATCTGTCCTGGATCGCCCGCCTCCCGCCGATTGTCATCGTCGCGCGGATCCGCCGTGGGCAGGCGATGCTGGCTGCGTGATGCACACGGGTATGGTCACCCGCCAGACGCGGCGCGGGAGGCAATCGACCTCGTCATCGCCCAGACAGAGACCTTCGCCGAGGACTGGGCCGCCGGCACCGGGCAGGTGGGATAGATCGTTCGGGTGCGCTACTCGTCGATGACGTCGGCGGCGGTGGCCGCGGTGACCGCGCGGCGCAGCCAGACGTCCAGTTGGGCCAGGTCGGTGGAGGCCAGGATCTTCTCGCGCACCGCATCGGGCACCGGCACGCCGCGCGTGTCGAGCACGGTCAGGATGTCTTCTCCCTTCCCCTGTGCCTTCCCCTCAGCCTTCCCCTGAGCGGCGGTGCTGCGGAGCAGTTCACTGCGGTACTCGTGATCGGCGGTGGTGGTCATGAAAGCCTCCCAGCGGGCCCGGGCCGCTTCGGGCAGCCCGGCCAGTACGACGTCATAGTACAAGATCTCTTTCTGCGGGCCTACGGAACGCAACGCTTCCAACAACGCCGGGAACGCGGCGTCCACCTCGGCGCCACCGCCGTGGCAGAGCGCGGAGAGTACCGCCAGTGCCGGGTTCGCCCGGGCCAGCTCCACGTCCACCACCAGCGGCACGTCACCCGGCGTAAAGATCAGCGGCCGGAGCAGCAGGCCGCTCGGCCCGTCCGAGGGGAGCAGGCGCCGGTACCAGCGGGCTGTCGCCGAGTCGGGGCAGAAGACCACGAGCGCCGTGTCGACGTCCAGCTCGGCCTCCAGTTGGGCCACGTACAGCTTCCAGGTTCGCTGTTTCGCGAGGTCCCGGCCACGCTGGACCTCCAGCACGGCCGCCAGCAGCGGCCGGTCCACCGGATCGCAGAACAGCACGATGCCGTCGGCGTGGTAGGTGCGCGGGACCATGACGCGGACGTCGGTGGCCTCGGTGCGAGCGTGGTGGTAATCGGGCATTTTGACGTTGAACACGGTGGCCAACAGCCAGGCCATCAGGTCCGGGTCGAGCTTGGTCAGGGCGACCGGGGATTCGTGTTCGGCAGAGGGCATGGAAGCACGGTATGCACCGGATCCGCGTATACCGGGCCTTGTCCGTACTGAAACCGGTATCAGCAAACAACAAGGCTACTGTTCCGTCCGCTGTTCCGGCGGCTGCGGCTGCCGAACGATATGAATGCGGTGCCGCGGCCACAACCCTGGATTCACACCGTTTGTCGTGCCGCCCAGGAAATCCTGGAAACGCCGGCCCATCCGAGGCGGTTTGCGGACTTCGTGGATCGGGATGGTGCCCGCCACGCGCTCCAGCGTCCCTGCAGACCTGCCGACCCGCCGACAACGGACTGGCCCCGGAACCCGGCAGCGTCAGGGCGGGGAGAAGATGTCGCTGGCTGTGACGGTGAGGGTTTCGGGTGGCGGGTTCCGGATCTCCTCACGGGCGCAGACAGCGAGGCGGATCGATCCGGGAGGGTCCGCTTCCCGCTGGCCGCCACCGTTGCGTGGCCCGGTGCCGTCCTCTCGCGGATTCGCCGTGGGCCCGCCGGGCCGCAGGGCGCGGATCTTCTCCTGTAGGCCGGCGGCCAGCCGTCGGCCGTCGACGCTTCGCGTCCACTTCGCCTCGCCGGCCAGCACGGGATGCCGGTCCCGGCCGGCGAGTACGACCGCGTCGATCTCGTCCCGGCCGCGGCGCCCCAGTAGGGCCCGACCGCGACGATGCCCGGCCCCAGCGAGCCCGCGACGGCCAGCCGTCGCAGATGCTCCCGGAACGCCTCCTCCCATGGCGAGCCGAAATGATCGTCGAGGCTTTCGAGCAGTACGGGCAGCAGCGCCTCCCCGAGGCCGCGGTCGATCTCGGGGCGGAAGCGGGAAAGCGTGCCGAGATAGAAGGCGAGGAAGTTGTCGGCGATCCGGTAGACACGGCGTCGGCTGCGCGCGGTGTCGGTCACCGGCATGACGCGTTCGACGAGGCGCAGTTCGACGAGCCGGTCCAGGGTGCGTGCCGGCTCGGCCCGGATGTGATTCTTGATCTCGTTGTACTGCGTGCGGCCCGAGGCTATGGCGTGCAGCACCGCCGCTGGATGTTCGCTGTGTTCCACCTCGGTCGCCAGCACGAGTTGCCCCTCGGTGAGCAGGGACGCGCCGGGCTGGCAGGCCAGCCGCAGCAGGTTGTCGGTGACGTCCGCGTCCTGATCCCACCACGACAGGTAGAGCGGTACTCCGCCGACCAGCCCGTACACGAACGCCCGGTCGGCCGGGGTGAGCCCGGGCAGCATCAGCGCGGCCTCGTGCGGGCGGAACGGATGCAGCGACAGCGACAGGTCGAACCGGCCGTAGAGCGGTGCCCGCTGTTCCTGGAGCGCGGTCATGTGCCGCACCGCCGACCCGCACAGCAGCAGCCGCAGCCTGGTCCTGCCCGCGGCGCGGTCGAGGAAGGCCCGCAGCACGCCTGGCAGGTCCGGTGAGGTGGCGACGATCTCCGGAAACTCGTCCAGGACGACGAGGAGCGGCTCGTGTTCCGCCGCCGCGGCCAGGTCGTCGAGTGCGTCGTCCCAGTCGGTGTACGGGCGTGCGAGCAGGTCCCGGAACCGTCCGGGGAGGCTGTCGGCGACCTGGCGGGACAGTTGCGCCAGCTCACCCGGGGCGGCGCGGCCGGCGCCGGTGTGGAAGACCGACCGCCGTCCGGCGGCGAAGCGGTGCAGCAGGGCGGTCTTGCCGACTCTGCGCCGTCCCCAGACCACCGCCGGCCGCGGGTCGGTCGAGGCCCACCAGCGTTCCAGCGCGGCAAGCTCTTCGGTGCGATTGACGAACGCCATCCGCCTCTACTTACATCGCCTGTAACTTACGTCGACCGTAACTTACATCGGATGTCAGTAGGCTGCCGGCGGACGTGGGTGTCCCCACGCTGGTGAGGCAGCGGTGAGGCGGCGCCCACGCGTGGCTCAGATGGTCTTGAGGCCCAGGGCGTCGGCCGCCTGAGGGTCGCTGTCGGCGAGGAAGTCGCGGCAGCGGGTCGCTTCCTCGGTCTCGCCGATCGCGGTGGCCGCGCGGGCCAGTGCCGCGAGCGCCCGCAGGAAGCCCTGGTTGGGCTCGTGGGACCACGGAATCGGCCCGTGCCCGCGCCAGCCCGCGTGGCGTAGCTGATCGAGACCGCGATGGTATCCCGTCCGGGCATAGGCGTAGCTGGTCACCGGGCTGCCGGCGTCGAGGGAGCGTTCGGCCAGGGTTGCCCAGGCGAGGCTGGAGTCGGGAAAGTGGCCGGCGACGGTCTCCGGATCCTCGCCGGCGCCCAGCGCCCGCGCCGCGGCGGGATCGATGGTGAGTTTGGTCGGCGGTGGGCCACCGAGCAGATCCGGTCGTCCGGGCGAGGTTGTCATGGGGTTCATCCTGCCGGATCCGATCGGCGGCGCGTCCAGCCGGGAGAGTTCGTCAGATGATGGACCCGCCGGGAGGGGGGTGAGCCGGCAGGTCCATCACCTGATCGGGGCGCGCGGCGGGTAGGTCATCCGGCCGCGACCCGGCGGCAAAGGAACAGCGTTGAGCGTTCCGTAACCTTTGGCCGCAAAATTTCAAGCCGCAGAATTTCAAGCCACAAAATGGCGCGAAAGGTGCGCCTGGTATGTTACAGGACGGTCGGGTTGGTGACCGTGACGTCCCAGAGGTTCTTGCCGACCACACCGGTGCTGCCGTCGTCCACCCGGGTCAGATACGAGTAGAGCGATGCCAGGCCCTGGGACTCCTGTCCGAAGCGTCCGTCCACCTGGAGGATGAACTTCTTCTGGCGCATCTCGCTCTGCCAGACGTAGGCGTCGGGGCGGACCTCGCCGGCCAGCGCGGTGGACAGCGCCGTCCCGGTGAAGTCCTCCGAGTTCAACAGGGACTTGGCGCGTTCCAGCGTCATCGCCGGCTGCACCGGAGTGATCGCGCGCTGTATCGGGCTGCTGGGAGCGGAGGCGGCGGTGCTGCTGGACGACGACGGTGCCGGGCCGTTGCGGGTCAGACCCAGCTGGGCCGAGCAGGACGGCCATGGGGAGCAGCCGCGGGCGTTGTAGAGCTTGTAGGCGGCCTCGTCCTGGAGCGCCGGCGGTGCGTCGCTGGGCAGACCGGAGTAGCCCAGGCTGTGCCAGGTCTTGGCGTCGAACTGGTAGGCGCCATAGTAGCCGTTGCCGGTGTTGATCCGGTAGTTGCCACCGGACTCGCACTGGCGGAGTTTGGCGAAGTCGTCAGAGGTCGCCGCACTCGCGGGTGCGGCCGTGACGGCCAGGCCGCTGCTCACGAGTGCCGTTACGGCACCGGTGGTACGCAGAACCTTCATGACGGTGGAGGGAGGTTGCGGGGCGCGGTGCCTGCCACCAGACGGCATGTGGGTCGGTCCTTCCCGTCGCCTACGAGGTGAGCTGTCGGGTGCGGGCGGGAATCAAGCCCGGCCGGCGGCGCCGAGGGACGCTGCCGGCTTTACCCCAAGGACTCCGTGAGAGGACGTCCGGATGGTGGTTCCCCCGATCCTGTCCTTGTGGCTCCGCGGTAGCTCGGGCCGTACCGAACGGGGACAGGACTCGGCGTCCGTCCGGGCGGCCTCACCGATCCGGCGAGTGGGAGAACTCTAGCGAGTCTGGTTCTATCGAAGCAAATCGGGGTGTCGGATGAACTACACCCACGTGACCGTTATCACCCGAATGGGCTAGGCACCGTGAATGTGTCACCGTACCTGACGGTGTGACTCCGCTTCGCTGCGGGGTCACCTTCTCCGGATTCTGTGACTTATGGTGACGGGTAAAGCTTCTTGCGTATCGATAATGTGCTTGTTGTCACTTCTGGAGCACGCCGGGGAGCAGGATCGTCCGGGTCGGTTCCCGACCCCGCCGGATCGGCTCCCAGGCCGGCCGGATCCGGGGTTCTCCCGGATGCGGCCGGAGGCCTGACACGAGAAGAGATCATGGCTGTGCTGTCCGTGGTGCTCCAGCCCGATCCGTCGGATGTCCAGCCACGGGTGAGCCGCCTGTTTTCGGGCCGTGCGGGCCGCCGGTGGGCGGTGCTGGCCGCCGAGGGGCGTTCGACTGCCGGGTTGTTCAGTCGGCTGTTCAGTCGGTTGTTCAGCCGAAGGTGGCGGCCCTGGTCCGTGGGCCGCAGATGCCGTCCTCCTGCAGGCCCCGCGAGCCCTGCAAGAGGACGGCGGCGAAGGCGGACTGGGGGCCGTAGCGGCCGTCGATCTTGATCCGGTAGCCGAGCCTGTTCATCTGGCGCTGCCAGGCTCGTACGTCCGAGCGCACCTGGTAGATCAGCCCGGTGGTGAACAGCGTGTTGTCCGCGAGACGCTGCGCGCTCTGACTCACCACCCAGCGCTGGGTCCCGGTCGACCCACCCGCGCTCACCGAGCCGCTGCCGGACGAACTGGCCCCGGACGAACTGGCGCCTGCCGCCAGCTGGTCGGCGCCCATCCCCTGGCCGCAGACCGGCCACTGGCCGAAGCCGGACCGGTTGGCCAGTCTCAGCGCGGCCTCGTCCTGGGTGGCGGGCGAGGCGCTGCTGGGCAGCCCGGTGTAGCCGAGGCTCTGCCAGGTGCTCAGCGAGAACTGGTAGGCACCGTAGTAACCGTTGCCGGTACTGGTGCTGTAGTTCCCTCCGGATTCGCACTGGCGTAGCTGCGCCCAGGTGGTGGCGGCGCTGGCGGGTTGTGACATCACGATGCTTCCGCTGACCGCCGCGGCCAGGGCGGGAGCGACCACCAGCGCCCGAGCGCCCAGCCGGGTTCGGCCGGTTTCGTGATGTCGATTTCGGGAACGTGCACTGGACATATTGGTTTATGCCCTTCCCCACGCCTGCGAAGTGAGCTGTCGGGTTCGGGCTGGGACTGCCCGGCCGCATTTGCGGCTTCACCCCGAGGACGCCCGATATCGGCGCCCAGAAGTGGGTCCCCCGTTCCTGCCACAAGTTTGGGTTTTCGTCGGACGAGGGCAGGATTCGGCGTGCCGCCCGACGTGTGTTCGCTGTATCGCGAGCACGGCGCAGACCATAACAACAATTGCTGGGCGCCGAACAAGCGGGGAATCCGCTTCGTGAGGATGCGCACATCGGGCCGACAGCTCTTGCCGGGGCTCGGGAGCGGATGGTAGCGCGCGGGTGCGCGCGCTTATTGCTTTCATCGTACTTTTATTGCCGGGAAAACTCGGTATCCCGTCGTGGCGGTGACGATCGGAACCGGATTATCCGGGTAGGAACCCGTGTGCGAGCCGGCGGTCCGCGTGCTCCGGGCCAAAGGCCGGGCCCGGCCGGCCGGGCGCACGCGGCGCGGAACACCGTTGATTTCGCCGAAGACGCATAGAACGGCAGGACGGTGTGTACCGTACCCGTGATCCGACGATGGTGCGACCTTTCCGGAACCCGCGCCATATGCGGAATGACCGCTGACGGGTGACGGCTGGCGGTCACCCGATGCCCGGGGACTGACGCCCACACGCGAACGCTCGCCAGCCGGACGACGAAGCCCGGTCTGGCGAGCGTGTTGTGGAGCCGTCCCGTCCGAGCGGGGTCAGTTGGCGAGGGAGCGTCCCGCGGAACGCAGGTCCTCACACGCCTTCACGACGCGGGCGGCCATGCCGACTTCGGCCGCCTTGCCGTAGCTGCGCGGATCGTAGTGCTTCTTCACGCCGACCTCGCCGTCCACCTTCAGGACACCGTCGTAGTTCCGGAAGACGTGATCGACGACCGGCCGGGTGAACGCGTACTGGGTGTCGGTGTCCACATTCATCTTGATCACGCCGTAATCGACCGCTTCACGGATCTCGGACAGGTCGGAACCGCTCCCACCGTGGAAGACCAGGTCGAGGGGTTTGGCGTCGGCTGGCAGCCCGAGCTTCTGCGCGACATACTGCTGCCCATCACGCAGGATGCTCGGACGGAGTTTCACATTGCCCGGCTTGTATACCCCGTGCACGTTTCCGAAGGTTGCCGCGACCAGGTAGCGGCCCCGTTCCCCGGCGCCGAGGACCTCGACAGTCCGCCACATGTCCTCGGGCGTGCTGTACAGTTTCTCGTCGATCGCGCCGACGATGCCGTCCTCCTCGCCGCCGACGACACCGATCTCCACCTCCAGGACGATTTTCGCCTGGGCCGTGTCCGCCAGCAGCGCGTCGGCGATTTTGAGGTTCTCCTCGATCTCGACCGCGGAGCCGTCCCACATGTGGGACTGGAACAGCGGCTCGCGGCCCTCCCTGAGCACTCGCTCCTTGGAGATCGCGACCAGCGGGCGCAGGTAGGTGTCGAGCTTGCCGGCAGGACAGTGGTCGGTGTGCAGCGCGATGTTGACCGGATACGCCTTGGCGACATGGTGGGCGAACTCGGCCAGGGCCTGCGCGCCGAGCACCATGTTCTTCACCCTGGTACCGGAGAGAAATTCGGCCCCGCCGGTGGAAATCTGTACGATACCGTCGCTCCCGGCGTCCGCGAAGCCCTTCAGCGCGGCATTCAGGGTTTCACTCGACGTGACGTTGATCGCGGGGTAGGCGAATGCCTCCGTCTTGGCCCGGTCGAGCATCTGGGCGTAGATATCTGGGGTGGCAATGGGCATCGGTCTGGCTCCTGTGGACAGTCGGGGCGCGGCGTGCCCGGTTCGGTGATATTTTACCGATTCGGACGTGTGCCGTGCCGGGAAGTTGCGCGAAGGGTATGACGAACACTCCCCGTCCGGTAGGACGGCCGCAACGGGTGAGTACGGATGGTCTGCCGGGCTTGGTGCACCATGCCGTCGTCCTCACTCTCGGCCTCGTCGAGAGTGGTGTCATCCGTTGGTTTTCGGCTACCCGGTGGCATCGTCCCGCTCGCCGCCGGGGTTGCCCGCGGTCGGCCCGGGCGCGGGCGCGTCGCTCACCGCGCGGGAGCGCATCCAGCAGATCCTCGATCGCGTGGATCTCGTGGCTGCGGCCCGCGTCGACCCGTGCCCGGCAGACACACCCTGGCGGCCGGGGTATCGTCGATCGCGATTTCCGGTGCCATGCCTGGTTATGTTACCGGGAAGCACCCGGCCGCGCCCCGTGCGAATGCGTCGAGAGCCGTCCGTACGACCTGGGCGGTGCCTTCTATCAGCACTTTGGTACTCCGGCCCGTGGCCGTGGCCCGGTTTGTTCCCGACCACGGGCCTTATGCCCCGCCATGCCCTACCGGGATGCCCCGCCACGTGTACCCGCCACATGTCCCTGTCGCGATGCCCTGCCGCATTGCTCCCGCCGTGCCCGAAACGCGCTCCCCGTCGCGGCTGGGCGCGTGACGCGACCGAACCGTCCGGTGTCGCCCGCCGGAGCGGGCGAAGAGATGGCCGTCGGGCCGTTCACCGGCGCGGCGGTGGGCGCGCGCCCAGCCCCCGATGGCCCGTTCTGCCTGCTATTCGCTATTGTGAGCGCCGGCTGGACGACCGACGGCGACACGATAGTGATCTTGGTGGCCGATGGTTCGGTCCGGTAGGCCCGGATCCATGGGCCGGCGGAGGGGGACACGCGCGGGGGGCCGACCGGACGGAAGGTTCCATGGATCGACATCGCGGGTACGACCGTGCTCGCCGGAGGTGGCCTGCTGTTGTACCGGCGGTCGTCCTCGGCGTTCTCGGAACAGCCGTGCTGCTCCTGACACGATTCGCCGCGCCAGCCGGTACGGACGGGTCGGTCGTCGTTGCCCCGGCACTGGCGTCGTCGACGGCCGTGCTCGCGCTCGCCGCCCGGTCGACGGCGCAGCCGACAACCGACCGCGGCACCGTCAGCGGCATCGTGCGGCTGCGCGCCACCGCTTCCGCGGACACCCGGACCTGGGTGGCGTTCGTCCTGCGAGGGCCCACGACGAACGTTCAGATGGCGCCCACAGCCCCGTACGAGGCCACCGTGGACACCCGGCTGCTGCCCGACGGCGCCTACACACTGGCCGAGATCGTGTTCCATCCGTCCCGGACCCCCTCGATACGCGCGAGCCAGCTACGGATCGTCAACACGCCGCCGCGGCTGACCGCCACCCAGGTGCCCGCCCAGCCGCAGCCCACGGCCGACCTGCCGGCCGTCCCGGCCCCGGTGACGCCGGCGACCCCGGCCACGCCACCACCGGCGACATCGGCCGCGCCGGCCCTGGTGGCACGGGTATCGTCCCCGGCACTCCCGGTCACGCCGGTGACGAGTGCGCCGTCCGACCGGCTTCTGGGCGAGGTGTCCGAAGTGATCGCGCTCACGAACGCCGAGCGGGCGAGAGTGGGCTGCGCGGCGCTCACGACGGATCGCCGGCTGATCACGGCCGCGCAGGCGCACAGCGCTGACATGTCCGCCCACGACTACTTCAGCCACGACAGCCTGGACGGCCGGACGCCCTTCCAGCGCATAACGAAGGCCGGGTACGAGTTCTCCGCCGCGGCGGAGAACATCGCCGCGGGCCAGCGCACACCCGCGGAAGTGGTGCGGGGCTGGATGAACAGCGCCGGGCACCGCGCGAACATCCTGAACTGTTCGTTGAAGCAGATCGGTGTGGGCTATGCCACCGGAGGCCGCTACGGCACCTACTGGACGCAGGATTTCGGGACGCCGTAGGCCGTGCCTGACAGGTCCTGGCCGGTGCCTGACGGGTGCTGGCCGTGTCCGACGGGTGTTGGCCGATCTGGTCCGTCCGGATGCGCTCGGGGTGCTCCAGCGGTTGTCGCGCTCCGCTCCCGGACGGTCGTGCTCGTGGCATCCAGGCGTGGGCCGTGACGGCTGTGACCGTCATCACCGGTTAGTCTGGCCTTCCGGTCACGTCGGGTCGATGTCGAGCCGCTCGAACGACGTATTGACAGCGGAACGTGACGGGATGCGACGCCTATGATGTTGGCTCTTCCAGAGCTGTCAGGAAAGCGATGAGGGGGGACGTGGCTCGCGCGGTCGTTACTGGCGCCGGCGGATTCATCGGGGACGCGGTCGCGCACGAGCTGCGCCGACGCGGTTACCACGTCATACCGGTCGATGTCCGTCGTGGCCCGGGTATTGTCGTGGCGGACGTCACCCGGCCGGCGGATCTGGACAAGCTGCTGGTCGGTGCCGATCTTGTCGTGCACGCGGCGGCCGTCGGCACGGGTGGCGGTGGGGAGCTGGGTGCGGTGCGCGCCGGCGTGCGCCGACGTCTGGCACCGCTCACCGACAGTGAGCTACACTCGGTGACGGTCGGGGGCACCGCCGGACTGCTGGACGCCTGTGAGCGCGCCGATGTCGGCCGCGTCGTGCACCTCTCCTGTGTGAGCGTGCTGGGCGACTCCTTCCCGGATCTGGTGGACGAGAGCGCGCCGGTCACGGCCACCGGCCTGACGCGCCCGGACACGCTCGCCGCGGCCGAACGGGCGGCGCTCGCCGCGTCCGCCCGGGGGCTGCCGGTGACGGTGCTGCGGGTCGGCGACGCCTACGGCCCACGGGCCGGCCGGTGGACGCTGTGGCCGCTGCTGCTGCTGCGGGCGGGGCGTTTCGCCCTGGTGGACGGTGGCCGTGGGCTGTTGAGCCCGATCCACGTCGACGATCTGACCACGGCCGTCGCCACCGTCGCCGGTGCCGAGCGGACCGCCGGTGAGATCCTGCACGTCACCGGCGGCGAGCCGATCACTGCGTCGGACTTCTTCGGCCGGTACGCGCGGATGGCCGGCGTGCCCCTGCCGGGACAGGTGCCGGCGGCGCTGGTACGCGCGCTCGACGCCACCGACCGGCTGCTGGCCGAACGCGGCTGGCTGTCCGGCCGGGTGACCTCGCGGCTGCATCCCCGCGGCTATGTGGATCTCGGCCCGCTGACGCTGGCCGAACTGACCCGTACGGGAACCTACTCGATCGCCAGAATCCGAGAGCTGACGGGCTGGCAGCCGCGCGTCGGCCTGGACGAGGGGATGGCCCGCACCGAGGCGCTGCTGCGGGAACGGGGACTGCTCGGCGTCGCGGAGCCCGCCCGCCGTGGCTGATGCGCCGACCCTGACGACCCTGCGTCTGCTTGCGCTTCCGCTGACCGTCTGGAACGCCGGGTTCGTCGCCGAGGAACTCGGGCCGCTGCTGGTGGGCACCCATCTGCACAAGGTGCAGGGGATCGCCGTCGACGTCACCGGTGATCCCACCGAGGCGTTACGCCGCGCGCTGCGCCGCCGGGCCAGCGCCGGCCGTGGTGTGATGACCTGGACGATCCGTGGTGACGACTCGGCGGCCATCGGGCTGCTGGCGGTGGACGCGTTCGGCCGGCGCGCGCTGGTGTCGGTGTCCATCGGGCGGCCCTACCGGCGTCACGGCTATGCCACCGAGGTGTTGCGGGCGTTGGCCGGCTGGCTTGAGTTCCGCGGCCCGATCGTGGTTGAGGCCCGGTTGCGCCTGGGCGACCGGACGAGCGAGCGGCTGGCCGTCGCGACCGCGTTCGTGCCCACCAGCGTCATCCTGCCCGACGGCTGGCGGGTCTGGTATCGCCCGCCGCCATTCTGATCATTATTGTTCTGATCATTGTGTTGTAATACTGATCGTTTTTTGTGTTGTCCCTGCTCCGGCCCGCTTTTGCCGGGCCTGGTAGCTGCTGCCTGATCCGGCCGTTTTCGTCACGTAACGCGACCGATCTGGCCCCGGTGTTCACCGCCCGACAGGATGCGGCACCATAAGATGCGATGTCGCGAATCGGGTGGTAAGGCTGGCCGCTCACTTCGCAACTCCGTGTCGGCTGACCGGCCGCGCGTGTCCTGGATGGGGGGCGTACGGCTGGCGCGCAGGCGCTGGGGAGGTTCTCAGAGTGAGCGTGGAAACTCAACGCGAAGCCGCGTTCGCAGGAACCCTGGACGGATCACTGCCCGGGCAGCGTGCCTCGGAGGTCACCTACGACCATTTGATCATTCCGCCGCACTGGCGCCGCTCGGAGGAGTCCGGCCCCGGAGCGCACAACCCGCTGTTCGCGGGCGATCCTGCCGTCAGCCCGCTGAACCCGCCGACGGGCCCGATCACTGGGCCGATCACTGGGCCGATCACCGGTGGCATGACCAGCCCCCTGTTGGTCGGTACCACGGCCCGTGCCTTTGCCAAGCTCGACGACCTGATCCGGCTCAATGCCGACGACCGCGCGGTCATCGACGCCCGCCGCAACGACGCCGAGCAGGCCCTGCGGACGATCTTCCCGCCGCGGTGCGCGCTGCCACTCGTCGGAGTGGCGACCATCGGCTCCGCGGGCCGCGACACGATGATCCGCCCGGTGGACGAGGTCGACATCATCGTGGTCTTCAGCGCGGCCAACAGCGCCTGGAAGCGCTTCCGCTGGGACTCCCGCGATCTGCTGCTCCGCGTCCGTAACGCGATCGGCGGCGACCGCATCCAGATGATCGGTAGTCGCGGCCAGGCGATGCGCGTCGTCTACAACTGCGCGCCGGACGTCCACCTGGTGCCCGCCTTCGACCATCCGCGGGCGGGCTACGTCATGCCGGACTGTGTCGGCGGCTGGCTGCCGACCCGCCCGGAGCGGCATGCCAGCTGGATGGCGGACGCCGGCCCCCGGGTCGCGTCGGCCGTGCGGCTGCTCAAGGCCTGGAACCGGGTCTACGGCAGCCGGCTGCGCTCCTTCCATCTGGAGGCGCTCGCCGGCAAGATTCTGATCAATCGTGGGCTGAACACCCGGCAGGGGCTGGCGGCGGTCTTCCGGCACATCGAGAGCAGGGGATTCGCCGCCTACGACCCCGCGGAGGTCGGCGGCGACCTGTCGACCTACCTGCAGCCGCAGGACGTCGACGCGCTGCGGGAGCCGGTGGCCTTCGCCCGTGCCCGTGCCGACGAGGCGGTCGAGGCGGAGCAGGTCGGCCGGCACGAGGAGGCGGTCAACCTCTGGCGTCTGATCTTCGGCCCGGAGTTCCCGACCTTCGGCTGACCAGCCGGCGGCTTTGGCTGGGTAGCGGTCGCCCATCCGAAAAGTCTCGTAAAAAACTACTCGTCCGAGGGCTGTGTGAGCATTGTGTTCGTACGGCCGGCGGCTCCATAAAGAGTTCCGACGGCGGCCGCTCCGCTGTCCGCTTCTCGGACGGCGACGTCGGTCGCCGTCGTGGGCTGGTCCGGTGGCAGCTTCGCAAGCCGGCTGGGCCACCAGATTTTCGGGCCGATGTCGATGGCGAGCGCGGGGACGAGAACAGAACGCACCACCAGCGTGTCGAGCAGGACGCCGAAGGCCACCAGGAAGCCGACTTCCGCGAGCTGCACGAGCGGGAGGATGAACAGCGCCGAGAACGTGGCCGCGAGCACGACCCCGGCGGAGGTGATGACGCCGCCGGTGACGGCCAGGCCGTGGCGTACCCCCGGCCGCGTGCCGATTCTCCCGGCTTCTTCCCGGACCCTTGTCATGAGGAAGATGTTGTAGTCGATGCCCAGCGCCACCAGGAAGATGAAGCCCAACAGTGGCAGGGCGGGATCGGCTCCGGCGAAGTCGAACAGCCAGTCGTAGGCCAGCGCGCTCGCGCCGAGCGCGGCAAGGAAGGACAGCACCACCGTCGCGATCAGGAGCAGCGGGGTCACCACCGACCGCAGCAGCAGCCCGAGAATCACGACCACGATCGCCAGTACGGCCGGAATGACGACCTTCCGGTCGTGCACGGAGGCGGTGCGTACGTCCAGGTTCACCGCCGTGTTCCCGCCTACCAGCGCGTCCGCCGCCGGTATCGCGTGAACGGTGTCCCGAAGCTGTCTGATCGTGTCGAAGGACGCCTTCGTGTCCGGCGGCTGTGAAAGAATGACGAGGAACTGCACCAGCCCCGCGCCGCGGTCGCTTTCCACGACGGTCGCGACCGCGGGATTTTTCGCGATGGCCGCGTGTACCTCGTCCGCCCTGGTGGCGTTCGCGACAATGTATGTCGGTGCGGTGGTACCGGCCGGAAAGCTGTGTTGCACGATTTCCTGACCGGTGACCGAGTCCATCGGTCTGGTGAATCCCTGGTCCTGACGCAGGCCGGTGTTCAGATGTGTGGTCGCGAGTGCGAGCCCGGCCAGCACCAGGACGGCGGCGATCCAGATCGTGCGCGGCCGGGCGGCAATCGTCGCACCGACCCGTGACCAGGCCCCGGACTCCTCCCGCGTCCGCGCGCCGTAGCTGGGGATGAACGGCCAGAACAGCCTCCGTCCGCACACGACCAGCGCCGCCGGCAGCAGCGTCATCATGGTCACCAGCGCCACGGCGATACCGATCGCGCTGACCGGGCCGAGGCCACGGTTGGAGTTCAGTTCGCCCAGCAGCAGGCAGAGCATGCTGATGATGACCGTGGCGGCTGAGGCGACGATCGCCGGTCCGGCCCGGTGGATCGCGACCCGCATCGCCGCGTGCGCATCTGCGTGACGGGTCAGCTCCTCGCGGTAGCGGGCGATGAGAAGCAGCGCGTAGTCGGTGCCGGCGCCGAAGACGAGCACCCGCAGAATGCCCGCGCTCTGCCCGTTGACGGTCAGCCCCGCGTGCTCGGCCGCGAGATAGACCAGAGCAGTGGCGGTCTGGTCGGCGATAGCGACCGTCAGTAGCGGAATCAGCCACAGGATGGGGCTCCGATAGACGAGCAGAAGAATGACCGCCACGACTCCCGCGGTGACGAACAGCAGCCTGGTCTCCACTCCGCTGAACACCTCGAAGGTGTCCGTCACCAGCCCGGCCGGCCCGGTCAGTGACGTCTGGAGCCCCGGCGGTGCCGCGTCCCGGGCAATCCGCCGGATTTCCTCGACCTTGTCGGTGAACACCACGACGTCGGCGCTCTGGGCGATACTGACGGCAAGTAGCAGGGTATTTCCCCGTGGTGAGGAAATGGGCATGCTGACCGGGCGCTCGGAGAACTCACCGATCCGGCGGCCGACGTCCTCGACCACTTTCCGGTCGGTAGGTATCAGCTCAGGGTCACGAGAGAAGACGACAATCGCCGGTACGGAGTCCCCGCCCGGCAGGAGTTTCTGGGCCTCGAACAGCCTGGTGGACTCGGCGCGCGAGGGCAGAAAGGACGAGGCGTCGTTCCGCTGCGCGTCGGACAGCCTGAACGCGAGTGGGCTGGCGACAGCCACGATGACGATCCAGCCAAGGAGAAGCGCCCATTTCAGACGCGGCCCCGCCGACCATGCCACGGCCTGCCAGATCCTGCCCACCGGACCCCCTCCGCGCTGTCCACGACAATCGATCGTCGCAGGTAGGAGGCCTGACACGAAAGCGGTACGGCTGCTCAGGGGCCTCCGGCGCCTTTATGTCTGGTCCGGGGATGTCTGGTCCGGGCCGGTCGGGTGGGCGGACCAGGCAACGGCGATGTCGGCGGCGACGGTGACGTTGTTACGGACCACGGCGATGTTGGTCTCCAGGCTGGCGCCGGCCGTCTCGCGGTGGAACGTCGCCAGCAGGAACGGGGTGACGGCCTTCCCCCGCAGCCCCCGGCGGGCCGCCTGCGTCAACGCCTCGTCCAGGACCCGGTCGTGCAGCTCCTGGTCGAGCTGGTCCGCCTCCGGCACCGGGTTGGCGACGACCACGGCCGCGCGCAGGCCCAGTGCCCGCGCGTCCGCCATGACGGTCGCGACGTCGGCGGCGGCACCCACCCGCCAGTCCACGGTGAACTCGGTCCGGGACAGGTAGAAGCCCGGGAAGGTGTTCGTCCGCCAGCCGAGCAGCGGCACACCGAGGGTTTCCAGCCGTTCGAGGGTCGCGCCGACGTCCAGGATCGACTTCACCCCCGCACAGACCACGGTTATCGGCGTGCCTGCGAGAGTGACGAGGTCGGCGGACTCGTCGGCGCTGTCGGCCCAGCCGCGGTGCACCCCACCGAGCCCGCCGGTGGCGAACACGCTGATACCGGCGCGGGCGGCGAGCAGGGACGTGGACGCGACCGTGGTCGCCCCGGTGCGGCCCAACGCGGAGGCGACCGGCAGATCCCGTACCGACAGTTTCGCCACGTTCGGGGTGTTCGCGATTCTGGTGAGCTCGATGGCGTCCAAGCCGATGGTGGGTATCCCGTCGATCACCGCTATGGTCGCCGGCGTCACCCCGCGGTCGCGGAGCAGGGTTTCCAGGTCGGCCGCCACTTCCAGATTGCGGGGGCGGGGCAGGCCGTGCGCGATCAGCGTTGACTCCAGGGCGACCACGGGCCGCCCCGTCTCCACCGCCGCCCGCACCTCGTCGGCAATCACCAGCTTCAGCACGACCAAGAGTATATTTCTGATTTCGGATAGCTACTATTCGACAGGTGATCGGTGTTTTCCGCTGTCAGGACGACGAAAACCCCCTACGGGTTCGAGGCCCGTAGGTGGTTTTCGTCGGTGTGACAGCGGTTTTTGCCTACGCTTTCTGGACGGTCAGGCCGTGCTGGTTCGGGGCGACGTCCACGAGGACGTTGTCGCCGTCCCGGATGGTGCCGGTGAGCAGTTCCCGGGCGAGCGGGTCGCCGATCGCGGTCTGGACGAGCCGGCGCAGCGGGCGGGCGCCGAAGACCGGGTCGTAGCCGGCGTCGGCGAGCCAGGAGCGGGCGGCGTCGGTGGCCGTCAGGGTGATCCGCCGGTCGGTCAGCCGGGCGCGCAGCAGGTCGAGCTGGAGATCGACGATGCGGGCCAGGTCGTCCTTGTCGAGCTGGTCGAAGATGAGGATGTCGTCGAGCCGGTTGAGGAACTCGGGCTTGAACGCCTCCCGTACCGCGATCATGACCGAGTCGCGCCGCACCTGCGGGGGCAGGGTCGGGTCGGCGATGAACTGGGAACCGAGGTTGGACGTCAGCACCACGATCGTGCTGCGGAAGTCCACGGTGCGCCCCTGCCCGTCGGTGAGGCGTCCGTCATCGAGGACCTGCAGGAGAATGTCGAAGACGTCGGGGTGCGCCTTCTCCACCTCGTCCAGCAGGATCACGCTGTAGGGGCGGCGCCGGATCGCCTCGGTGAGCTGCCCGCCGGACTCGAAGCCGACGTAACCGGGCGGGGCGCCGATGAGCCGGGCCACCGAGTGCTTCTCGGCGTACTCGCTCATGTCGATGCGAACCACCGCGCGTTCGTCGTCGAACAGGAAGTCCGCGAGCGCCTTGGCCAGCTCCGTCTTGCCCACGCCGGTCGGGCCGAGGAACAGGAACGAGCCGGTCGGCCGGTCGGGATCGGAGATGCCCGCGCGGGCCCGGCGCACCGCGTCGGAGACGGCCCGCACCGCGGCGTGCTGACCGATGACGCGGGCGTGCAGCTCCTCCTCCATGCGCAGCAGCTTGGTGGTCTCCCCCTCCAGCAGCCGGCCGGCGGGAATACCCGTCCAGGACGCGACGACCTCGGCGACGTCGTCGGGGCCGACCTCCTCCTTGAGCATGGCGCTGCCGGGCTCGCCCGCGCCGGGCAGCGCGTCGGTGGCCGCGGCGAGCCGCTTCTCCAACGTCGGGATCGTGCCGTAGCACAGCTCACCGGCCTTGGCCAGGTCGAGATCGCGTTCGGCGAGGTCGAGGGCGCGCCGGGCGTTCTCCAGCTCCTCCTTGGCCTTCTGCACCTCGGCGATGGAACTCTTTTCACGCTGCCAGCGGGCGGTCAGGCTGGACAGCTCCTCCCGTTTCTCGGCGAGCTCGCGCCGCAGCCGCTCACGGCGCTCCTTGGACGCGCTGTCGCTCTCCTTGGACAGCGCCATGTCCTCGATCTCGATGCGCCGGACGGCGCGCTCGAGCTCGTCGATCGCCACCGGCCGGCTGTCGATCTCCATCCGGAGTCGGGACGCGGCCTCGTCCACCAGGTCGATGGCCTTGTCGGGCAGGAACCGCCCGCTGACATATCGGTCGGACAGGGTGGCGGCGGCGACGAGCGCGGCGTCGGTGATCCGGACACCGTGGTGCACCTCGTAGCGTTCCTTCAGCCCGCGCAGGATACCGATGGTGTCCTCGGCCGACGGCTCGCCGACCAGCACCGGCTGGAAGCGGCGTTCGAGCGCTGGGTCCTTCTCGATGCGGGTGCGGTACTCGTTCAGGGTGGTGGCGCCGATCATGCGCAGCTCGCCGCGGGCGAGCATGGGCTTGAGCATGTTGCCGGCGTCCATCGCGCCTTCGGCGGCACCCGCGCCGACGACCGTGTGCAGCTCGTCGATGAAGGTGATCAGCCGGCCCTCGGCGGAGCGGATCTCGTTGAGGACGGCCCGCAGCCGCTCCTCGAACTCGCCCCGCAGCTTCGAGCCGGCCACCATCGAACCGAGGTCGAGCGAGACGATGCGCCGGCCGCGCAGGGACTCCGGCACGTCACCGGCGACGACCCGCAGGGCGAGCCCCTCGACGATCGCGGTCTTGCCGACGCCGGGTTCGCCGATGAGGACCGGGTTGTTCTTCGTCCGCCGGGACAGGACCTGTACGACACGGCGGATCTTGGCGTCGCGTCCGATGACCGGGTCGAGCTTGCCGGCGCGGGCCTGCTCGGTGAGGTCCACGGAGTACTTGTCCAGCGCGCGGTAGGAGCCCTCGGGATCGCGGCTGGTCACCCGGTGAACGCCGCCGCGCACGATGTCGAACGCGCCGCGCAGGGCCTCCGAGCTCGCCCCGAACTCGGTGAGCACCCGGGACGCCTCGCCGCCCTCCTCCGCGAGCGCGACCAGCAGGTGCTCGACCGAGGTGTACTCGTCGCCGAGCCGGTTCGCCTGCCGCTCGGCGTTGTCCAGGACGGTGATGAGCTGCCGGGACAGCTGCGGCGGGGCGACGGACGCGCCGGTCGCGTGCGGCAGCCGGCTGACCGCTGCCTCGGCGCGGGCGCGCACCTGGGGGACAGGCGCGTCGACGGCCTCGAGCAGGTCCACCGCGACCCCGCCGGTCTGGCTCAGGACGGCGACCAGCAGATGCAGGGGGTCGACGAGGGGTGAGCCGTCACCGGTGGCGCGGCTGACGGCGGAGGACAGGGCTTCCTGCGAGCGAGCGGTGAGGCGGTCAGCGTTCATCGGAATCCTAAGATGATCGTTTTGGTCGTACCATCTTCATAACGCTCAGAATAGTTGAGTCGTTCCCGCTTAGGTTTGCGTGATGCGAAGCTTCGCGACGCGGCGTTCCCAGGCATTGCCGCCTCCTGGAGCCCGCTGGTGACAGGGCCGTCGAGCGTGGGGCGTGGCAACCGGCCGCCCCACGCTCAGCGGCCCTGGCCAGGGCCCGGGCCCACGCCGTCCGCGTCGTTTGCTCCGGCCGCTCCCGCTCGCCACTCGGCGGCCTCGCCGCGGATCGTCGACGGCGCGCCGTTCGGTGAAACCGATAGCCGACGAAGAACCGGTGCTCGACGAAGGAGGACGAAGGAATCAGTACCCGACGAGCCAACGCTCATGGCTGCCGACCCGGTCTAGCGGCGGGAGCCGGGCCGCCAGAGCACTATCGCGCTGCGGTCGACGGGCACCAGGTCGCGCCGGTGGCTGCGATGTGCCTCGGCGACCCGGCGCTCGGCTTCGGCGCGGACCGCCGCCAACTCCTCGGTCAGCTGCCGGACCTGCGCCTGCAACATCATTACCTGGCCGCCCAGCTCCAGGATCCGTCGGATGCCCTGGAGGTTGACGCCCTCCTCCTGGGACAGCCGCTGCACCTCGCGCAGCAGCGCGACGTCCCGCACGGAGTACCGTCGCCCGCGTCCGGACGTGCGGCCGGGAGTGACCAGGCCGAGACGGTCATAGGCCCGCAGCGTCTGGGGGTGCATGCCGGCGAGCTGCGCGGCAATGGAGATCACGTATACGGGTGTGTCGTCGTCGTGGGCAGGGCTCGGGCGGGGCGCCGACGGCGCCCCGGACGGGCCGGCCGGGGCGCCGTCGGCCCTCGGCGGCCCCGGGGACGGCGACGCCGGCGGGTCGGCGGTACGGCTCGGTCGTGACTTCATGACCGGCCCTCCATCTGTTCCATCAGTGTTGTGCGGGGATCCTCGGGATGGGCGTGGGCGAACTCCTGCAGCGCCGTCCGCGCCTTCGCGGAGAGATCCGTCGGTTTCGGCACCGTGACGTCAACGGTCACGATGAGATCGCCGTGACCGCCGCCGCTACGCGGCACTCCACGACTACGTACCCGCAGACGACGTCCACTCGACGTGCCGGGCGGGATCTTCACCGTCAGCGGGGCACCGTCGATCGTCGGAACCTTCACCGAGGCGCCCAGGGCGGCCTCCACGAAGGTCACCGGCAGGACGATCGTCAGGTTCTGCCCCTCGCGGTCGAACACCGGATGGGCCAGTACGTGGACGGTGACCTCCAGATCGCCTGCCTGGCCGCCGCGTTCACCCGGCGATCCGCGTCCGCGTACCCGCAGCCGCTGACCGTCGGCGACCCCCGGTGGGATGCGGATCCGCTGTTCGCGTTCGCGCCGGCCGCTGCCCCGGCAGTCCGGGCAGGGCGAATCGATCACCGTTCCCTTGCCGAGGCAGTCCCGACAGGGTTCGGAGAGCGCGAAGCCTCCCTGTGACCGCGACACCACACCCAGCCCCCGGCAGGTCGTGCACGTCCGCGGTGTGGTGCCCGGCCGGGCACCGTTGCCCCCGCAGGTCAGGCAGGTCGCGGCGCCGGGCAGGCGGACCGTCGCCTCCAGACCGGAGAGGGCCTTCTCGAACGAGATCGTGACCTCGGCCGTGATGTCGGCGCCACGGCGTGGCCCGCGGCCGCCCGGTGACCGCTGGAACAGGTTGTCGAAGAGCCCGCCCAGCCCGCCCGGGGCCGTGCCGGCGCCCGCCCCGCCCAGCAGGTCGTCGAGGTTGAACGCGGTGGATCCGCCATGGTAACCGGGCCCACCGGGCCCGAACCCGCCCGGCTGGAAGCCGTAGCCACCAGCCTGGCCGCCGGGGACGCCACCCGCGGCGAACAGGGCCCGGGCCTCGTCGTACTCCCGCCGCCGGGTCTCGTCCGAGAGCACGTCGTACGCCTCGGAGACCTCCTTGAACCGGGCCTCCGCCTTGGGATCGCCGGGGTTCTTGTCCGGGTGCAGCTCAAGCGCGAGGCGGCGGTACGCCTTCTTGATGTCGGCTGCCGAAGCGTCCTTGGGCACGCCGAGAGCGGCGTAGTAGTCCTTTTCGACCATGTCGCGAACACTCACGGCGCCCCTCCTTCCGTCATCATGTCGTCTACCGACGCCCGATGTGGACGCTGTTCAGCAAGAACCGCGATGGCATTGACTACTCGGCGGCTACTCGGCGGCTTCTGCCGAGCCGCCGCCGGCTTCCGGCGCAGCCCCGGCGGCCGTGCCGTCGGCGCCCTGACCGGCGTCGGGGTCTTCCGCCGCCGGTTCGGCGACCGCGACCTGCGCCGGCCGCAGCACGCGGCCAGCGTGCCGGTAGCCGGCCCGGAAGATGTCCACGCAGGTCGGCCTGGTCACCTCGGCCGAGTAGGTGTGCATGAGCGCATCGTGGACGAGCGGGTCGAACTCGTCCCCGCGGGCGCCGAACCGCTCGAGCCCGGCGGTCTCAAGGGTGGCTTCCAGCGACTCCGCCACCGCCTTGAACGGGCCCTCCAGATCGCCGTGGTCGCGGGTGCGGCCGATGTCGTCGAGGGTCGGCAGCAGCGCCAGGAGCAGCCTGCCGGCCGCCTGCTCGGCCAGGGCCTGCCGGTCACGCTCGACACGACGCCGGTAGTTGTCGAATTCGGCCTTGAGGCGTTGCAGGTCACTGGTGCGCTCGGCGACCTGCTGGCGCAGCGACGCCACCTGCTCGGCCTCCCCGGCCGGCGGCCCCCCGGCCGGGGACGTGACGGTGTCCCCGGCCGGGGAGGCGGTCTGCGTTCGCGCGGCCTCCACCCGGACCTGCCCGCTCTGTGGGTCTATGCGGCGCTTGTCCCGGACGATCACTGGCTCGTCCGGCGCGGGGGCGCCCTGCGTCCAGTCGTTGGGGGCCGAGGTCACTTCTTGTCCTCCTCGTCCACTATCTCGGCGTCCACCACGTCGTCGTCCGCGCTCGCGCCGGCGGCGCCGCCGGGGTTGCCGGCCGAGCCCTGCGCGTCCGCGTAGAGCGACTGGCCCATGACGGAGCTGGCCTTGGCGAGTTCGGTCGTGGCGTCACGGATGGCCGCGATGTCGGTGCCGCCGACCGCCGCCCGCAGCGCGGACAGCTTCTCCTCCACGTCGGCCCTGACCGTGGCGTCGATCTTGTCGCCGTTCTCGGCCAGGAACCGCTCGGTGGAGTACACCAGGGTCTCGCCCTGGTTGCGGGTCTCGGCCTCCTCGCGGCGCTTGCGGTCCTCCTCGGCGTACTGCTCGGCGTCGCGGACCATCTTCTCGATGTCGTCCTTGGGCAGCGCCGAACCACCCGTGATGGTCATCGACTGTTCCTTGCCGGTGCCGAGATCCTTGGCCGAGACGTGGACGATGCCGTTGGCGTCGATGTCGAAGGTGACCTCGATCTGCGGGACGCCGCGGGGCGCCGGCGGCAGGCCGGTGAGCTCGAACATGCCGAGCTTCTTGTTGTAGGCGGCCATCTCGCGCTCGCCCTGGAAGACCTGGATCTGCACGGACGGCTGGCTGTCCTCGGCGGTGGTGAAGATCTCCGAGCGTTTGGTCGGGATGGTGGTGTTGCGCTCGATGAGCTTGGTCATGATCCCGCCCTTGGTCTCGATGCCCAGGGACAGCGGGGTGACGTCGAGCAGCAGGACGTCCTTGACCTCACCCTTGAGGACACCGGCCTGCAGGGAGGCGCCGACGGCGACGACCTCGTCGGGGTTGACGCCCTTGTTCGGCTCCTTGCCGCCGGTGAGCTCACGGACCAGGTCGACCACGGCCGGCATCCGGGTGGAGCCGCCGACGAGCACGACGTGGTCGATGTCGCTGACCTTGACCCCGGCGTCCTTGACGGCCTGCTGGAAGGGGTGCTTGCAGCGGTCGATGAGGTCCTGGGTCATCCGCTGGAGCTCGGAGCGGGTCAGGGTGATGTCGAGGTGCAGCGGGCCCTCGGCCGAGGCGGTGATGTAGGGCAGGTTGATGCTGGTCTGGGTGGACTGCGACAGTTCGATCTTGGCTTTCTCGGCGGCCTCGCGCAGCCGCTGCAGGGCCATCTTGTCCTTGCCCAGGTCGACGCCGTGCTGACCGTTGAAGGTCTTGATCAGATGGTCGGTGATGCGCTGGTCCCAGTCGTCACCGCCGAGGTGGGTGTCCCCGGAGGTCGACTTGACCTCGACGACGCCGTCGCCGATCTCCAGCAGGGACACGTCGAAGGTGCCACCACCGAGGTCGAAGACCAGGATCGTCTGCTCCTTCTCGCCCTTGTCCAGTCCGTAGGCGAGGGCAGCGGCGGTGGGCTCGTTGACGATCCGCAGGACGTTCAGCCCGGCGATGGTGCCGGCTTCGGTGGTGGCCTGGCGCTGCGCGTCGTCGAAGTAGGCGGGCACGGTGATGACCGCGTCGGTCACGGTGTCGCCGAGGTAGGACTCGGCGTCCCGCTTGAGCTTCTGCAGGATGAACGCGCTGATCTGCTGGGGGGTGAAGTCCTTGCTGTCGATCTTTATCTTCCAGTCGGTGCCCATGTGGCGCTTGACCGACCGGATGGTCCGCTCGACGTTGGTGACCGCCTGCCGCTTCGCGACCTCGCCGACCAGGACCTCGCCGTTCTTGGCGAAGGCGACGACGGATGGAGTCGTTCGCGAGCCCTCGGCATTGGCGATCACCGTGGGTTCGCCGCCCTCGAGCACGCTCACGACGGAGTTCGTGGTGCCGAGGTCGATGCCGACCGCTCGTGCCATGTCTGTGCGCCTTTCGAATCAGGATGGATCCGGCTCCACCGGCTCCGTCGGGATGCCGGGTGGGCCGCTCATGTGGTAGTTGAGCCGTGCTGGCTCAGGATCCAACAATAACTCTCCTGCCGTCAAACCTGAGCCTCTTCTGCTCATGTTTTTTGCGATGGCCTTTGCGATAGTCGGACGGCTCTGGTGCGCCGCGTCATCACGGGCACGGTTCGGGCGCGACTGGATGCGCGGGGCGCACGACCGGCGCGACCGGCACGACCGGCACGACCGGCGCACGACTGAGGCCGGCGGGATGTCCGCCGGCCTCAGGTTGCTTCAGGATTTTTGTGTGTGCTTTCAGGTGTTATGTCCTGTTTGACCGTGGTTCTGCTGGTCTGCGCCCCGTTCAGGCGCTGGACGGTCCGGCGGGGCCGTGTGGCGGTCGGCCCGGTCCGTCGGCAGAGCTGTCGACGTCCAGGTCCGCGCTGGTGCCGCCGTCGTTCGCGACGTCGCCCGCCGGGCGGCTCGCGGCCGGCCGCAGCGGGCGGACCGCGGCCAGTATGCGCCCCCGCCGTCGTCCCGTCGACGGGTCGTCCGCGGCACCGAGCGCGGGTCTACCGGCCGGGCCGGCCGAGCCGGTGAGTTCGTTGATGAGGTCGTCGCTGTCACCGTCACCGCTGTCACCGTTGTCGCCGGTACGCGCTCCCGGGATGCCGGACCGCCCACCCGGCTCGGCGAGCCGGGCGAGATCGTTCTCGATCCGGGTGAGCCGGTCGAGCATGTCGGTCGCGTTCCCGCCGCGTTCCAGGATGGTGCGCAGCGCGTCCATCAGGGTCAGCCACTGGTCGCGGTCCAGGGTGACGTGATCGGCGAGCTGGTTGGCCGTGGCGGGCGGGAACAGCCGCTGGGCGACGGCGACCACCTTCGTCACCTCGGCCGGGTTGAGCCGGTCCGGCCGTCCGCGGACATAGGAGACGAGGTCCTTCAGGCTGATCAGGGTCACCCCGTCGATCGCCCCGTCGCTCCACAGGACACCCGCCTCAACCATGATCAGAATTGGCCGGACCGGCACTTTGAGCATCGGCAGGGCGTCGCGGGTCTGGTTGCGGACCTCTTCCCCGAGCCACTTGGTCAGGTCGAGCGGCTTCTTCAGGGACTGCCCGTCGACCTTCGCACCGTCCTTGGAGTAACGGACCGTCCCGGGGGAGGCGTCGCTTTTCATCACCATGACGCCGCCCGGCCCGACCAGCAGGTGCCCGATGCTCGCCTCGGAGTGAGCCACCCGACGGTCGTGCATCACCACGTAGCCATACCGACGTAGCCTGTTGACGATACGTGCCGTCTTGCGCTCGGATTCGGCGCCTTCGCGCAGCGCCTCGATCTCGGGCACCGGATCGAACGAACGACCGATCACGACCAGCGGCCAGCCGAGCTGGACCACCAGGTACGCCGTCACCGCGACGGACACGGGCAGCCGCAGGCCCGAGGCGACCAGCACGGCGAACACCACCGCGATGGGGAAGGCCCGTAGCGCGGCCCGGGGCACGGTGTAGGCAAGCCGCTCCCGGCGCATCTGCGCCTGCTGCTCCCGGGCTCGCCGGTAGGCCACCTCCAGGGAGTGGCCGGGACGGTCGCGGGTGTGGTCGCGCAGCGGGCTGCTGCTCCTGATCGGGCTCTTGGTCGTGCTCGCCATCATGTCCACCGTGGATCGTGAGGTCGTGGTCCGGAATCTGAGTCATCAGCGGTCGTCGCCGTGCCGGCGCGGCAGAGCGCAGACATGTTACGGGCTGCACTGATGGTGCAACCGGAGCACGTCCTCGGACAAGGGAATCCCGAAACCGGTCCAAATTTTCCAGGGCGGGTGAGACGTTGATCCCAACTTTATCTTAGACGATCATGCCTGGCTCGATCCTGGTCGGCGGTGCCGGTCGGCGCTGTCCGGGCCCTCGCGCCGGCCGTGTCCGACCGGCGATCGGCTGCGCCTAGCCGGTGCGAAGAGGAAGGTGAAGGCGCAAAGGGGTGAAATGGCCCGTCGCGGATCCCGGCGGTGCCGGCGGCGGTGGGCTGGTTCGGCGTGCAAGTTACCAATGGGTAGCGATACGCTCCCACCGTCGGTAGAAGACTGGAGGACGTGTGAGACTCGCTATCGGCGGCGTGATCGTCGTTGTCGCCCTCGCGGTGGCCGGACGCCGGTTCTACTGGCTGTTCAGGCTAATCCGCCAGGGACAGCCCGCTGCTGGCCGGCTCGACGGGGCAGGCCAGCGGCTGTGGAGTGAGATCAGCGAGGTCGGCGCCCAGCGGAAGCTGCTGACCTGGACGGCCCCCGGGCTCGCGCACGCCTTCACCTTCTGGGGATTCACGATCCTCATGCTGACCGTCATCGAGGCGTTCGGCGCGCTGTTCGACCACGACTTCCACATCCCGCTGTTCGGCCACTGGGCCGCCATCGGTTTCATCGAGGACTTTTTCACAGTCGCGGTCCTCGCGGGGCTGCTGGCCTTCACGATCATCCGGCTGCGCAACGCGCCCGCCCGACTCGAGCGCAGGTCGCGGTTCTACGGGTCGCACACCGGCCCGGCCTGGGTCATCCTCGGGATGATCACTGCGGTGATGGTCACGCTCCTGATCCTGCGCGGCGCCCAGTTCAACGCCGGCACACACCCGCAGGGCGACACGAGGTGGGCGTTCGCCTCCTACCTGGTCAGCCGGCCGCTCGACGTCTTCTCCACCGAGGCCAACGAGCACATCGAGACGGTCTTCCTGCTGCTCAACATCGCCGTCATCATGGGCTTCCTGGTGCTGATCGCCTACTCCAAGCACCTGCACATCTTCCTGGCGCCGATCAACGTCATCCTCAAGCGTGAGCCCAAGGCGCTGGGCCCGCTGGGCAGCACCCCGGACATCGAGAGCCTCATGGAGGCCGACGATCCGATCGTCGGCGTCGGCAAGGTTGAGGACTTCTCCTGGAAGGCGATGCTCGACTTCTCCACCTGCACCGAGTGCGGACGCTGCCAGAGCCAGTGCCCGGCCTGGAACACCGGCAAGCCGCTGTCGCCGAAGCTTCTGATCATGGATCTTCGTGACCACCTGTTCGCCAAGGCGCCGTACCTGCTCGCCGCCAACGGGGCCGCTGACGGGGAGGACGCGTCGAAGGCGGTCACCGGTGTCTCCGAGGACGCGTCGGGCGGGCATGCCGTCCACCACGTCCCCGAGTCCGGGTTCGGACGGGTTCCCGAGCCCGGCCAGGCGCAGGTCGACCGTCCGCTGGTCGGGACCGAGGACGAGGGCGGGGTCATCGACCCCGACGTGCTGTGGTCGTGCACCAACTGCGGCGCGTGCGTGGAGCAGTGCCCGGTCGACATCGAGCACGTCGACCACATCGTCGACATGCGCCGTTACCAGGTGATGATCGAATCGTCGTTCCCCAGCGAGGCCGGGGTGATGCTGCGCAACCTGGAGAACAACGGCAACCCGTGGGGCGTCTCGCCCCGGATCCGCACCGAGTGGGCCGAGGACCTGCCGTTCGAGGTCCGCGTGCTCGACGAGGGCGAGCCCATCCCGGACGACGTGGAGTACCTGTACTGGGTCGGTTGCGCCGGCGCCATCGAGGACCGGGCCAAGAAGGTCTCCCGTGCCTTCGCCGAGCTGCTGCACACCGCGGGTGTCTCCTTCGCCATCCTCGGTTCCGGCGAGACCTGCACCGGTGACCCCGCCCGCCGGCTCGGCAACGAGTACCTCTTCCAGGAGCTGGCCAAGGCCAACATCGAGGTCCTCAACGCCGCGGGCGCCAAGAAGATCGTCGCCACCTGCCCGCACTGCTTCAACAGCCTGGCCAACGAGTACCCGGCGCTCGGCGGCGCGTACGAGGTCATCCACCACACCCAGTTGCTCGGCCGGCTCGTCGACGAGGGCAAGCTCGTCCCCGTCCAGCCGGTGGACTCCTCGGTCACCTACCACGACCCCTGCTTCCTCGGCCGGCACAACGAGGTCTACACCCCGCCCCGGGAGATCCTCGGCAGCATCCCCGGTATCCGCAGCCAGGAGATGCACCGCTGCAAGGAGCGCGGCTTCTGCTGCGGCGCCGGCGGCGCCCGGATGTGGATGGAGGAGAAGATCGGCAAGCGGGTCAACGTCGAGCGGGTGGACGAGGCGCTCGCCCTCGACCCGGACATCGTCTCCACCGCCTGCCCGTTCTGCATCGTCATGCTCACCGACGCCGTCACCGAGAAGAAGCAGTCCGGCGGGGCGAAGGAGAGCGTCGAGGTGCTCGACGTCTCCCAGCTGCTGGCCCGCTCGCTGGCCGCACCGGCCGGCGTCGACGCCTCCTGACAGGGTCCTGTAGGGGCCCTGCCAGGGCCCTGTAGGTAGGGAACCGCTGTAGCGACGACGGTTTCCACCTACGGCCTTCGCGCCTGTAGGTGGAAACCGTCGTGGGAGTGGCGGTTTCTACCTACGAGGGCAGGCGCTGGCTGGGCGGACGAGCCTCCGTAGCCGGTGCGCGGCGGGCCGTGCCCCCAGCCGGGGCCAGTTCAGGAAGGCTTCGGCCTCCAGCATGGCCAGCGCGATGCGCGGCAGGTTCCGGTTCGCCGGGAAACAGACGTAGCGGGGCGACCAGGCCGGCCGGAACTTCGCGTTGAACCGGTAGAGGCTGTCGATCTGGAACCAGCGGGAGAGGAAGACCAGCAGGCTCCGGAAACAACGGGTGACCGGGCCCGCGCCAAGCCGCTGCCCGCGTTCCAGCGCGGCCCGGAAGAAGGCGAAGTTCAGCGACAGACGCTCCACCCCGAGCCCGGCCGCGGCCCGTACCGCCGAGACGATCAGGAAGTCGTTCAGCCCGTTGTCGGCGGTACGGTCACGCACCATCAGGTCCAGCGACAGGCCCCGGTGCCCCCACGGGACGAAGTGCAGCAGCGCGCGCAGCCGCGGCTCGCAGCCCCCTTCACCGCCCGCCGAGTCGTCCCCGCCACGGTCGAAGGCCATCAGGACGACGCAGTCGCCGTCGGCGGGCGCGCCGATCCGGCCGAGCGCCATGGAGAAGCCGCGTTCGGTCTCGGTGCCGCGCCATGCCTCGGCCTGCGCCCGCAGCCGGGCCCGTTCCTCGGCGGGCAGGTCGCGCATCCGCAGGGCCCGACAGGTGTAGCCGGCCCGTTCGACCCGGCCGACGGCCTGCCGGACGTTGCGCATGTCACGGCCGTCGAGGGTGAAGGCCGCCACGTCGATGACGGCTTCGTCGCCGAATTCCAGCACGGACAGGCCGGCACGCTCCCACGCCTTGCCGCCCGTCTCGGAACATCCGATCACCGCTGGTATCCAGGCGTGTTCGGCGGCGATCCGCAGGAACTCCCGGATCGCACCCGGCCACGCCTCGTTGTCGCCGAGCGGGTCGCCGCTGGCGAGCATCACCCCGGACACCACCCGGTAGGGGACACAGGCCTTGCGCGTCGCCGACCAGACGACGGTCTTGTCGGCGCGCAGGGCGAAGTAGCCCAGCGAGTCGGCGTCACCGTGGCAGGCCAGCAGCGCGCGCATGCCGGCGATGTCGTCGTCGGACAGCTTCGGCCGCGGCCGCGGCGGCCGCAGCACGAGGTACACGACAGCGCTGATCGTGAGCAGGCCCATGGACAGCAGCGTCCGGGTGACAAGGTCCGAGACCCGTTCGGAGGAGAAACGCAGCGGTCCGTGGATGCCGACCAGGCCGTCCACGACGTGCGCGAACTGGACGGACAACGGGTGCGGCCCGAGCAGCCGCCCACCGCCCACCTGCAGCAGCAGCATGCCGATCGTGACCGAGGCGGCGGCAAGGGTCGTCCCGACCCGCAGTGCCCGCCAGCGGGTGCTCGGATCCCCCTTGGCCTGGAACTGCCCGCGGGCCAGCAGCAGGCCGCCGACGAGTACGGCGGAGGCGGCCGCCTCCTCGTAGTCGAGGCCCTTGACCACGTGCAGGACGACGCTCGCCGTGAGCAGCGCCACCACTCCGTGCCAGGCGCGGCGCTTGCGCCGGCGCAGACCGCGCGCCAGGAGCAGCAGCAGGAGCCCGACCACAACCGTGAACGCCGCGGCCTGCCGGGAGATCGATCCGGGCAGGATCTGCCGGATCAGGTCGAGGCGGCTCCGCCAGCCGGGCGTCACCGCGGAGACGATGTCGATGAGCCCCGCGACGAACACCAGGGCGGCGGCCACGGGCGGCACCCATGGGCGGTTCCACGCCGGTAGCGCGGACCGGGCGGCCCGCGTCGGTGACACCGGGTGCGCGGACGTCTCAGATGCCGACGCCGCGGGTGTCGACGTCTCGGATGCCGATACTGAAGGTGATGCCGGTGCTGCGGGTGCCGACGCCGCGGGTGTCGGTGTTCTGGGTGTCGACGTTCGGGGGAGAGCGGTCCCAGGGGCTGGCGTCCCGGAGATCGTGCCGATGCCGTCGCCGTGCCCGTTGGCCTTGGCCCGGCTGGTCTTCGGGGGACGGCTTCCACGGCTGACCGTTGTCACGGACGCTGGCTCTCCTTTTCTTCCCTTTGCTCAGCCCGTTTTCCGGCCCGACGGGGTGCCGGCCGTGCGTGGGACGTTACCCCGGCCGGTCCGCGGTCAGGCAGGGGCGTTGCGGGTAATAGGACGGTCACAGGTGCCCTCGGGAGGAGGGGATGGATGCTCGGACTACCCGAACAGATCAAGGCGTGTCTGTTCGACCTGGACGGTGTGTTGACCCCGACGGCCGCCGTCCACGCCGCGGCCTGGAAGGAGATGTTCGACGCCTTCCTCGAACAGCGGGCCCGGCACGGAGGTGACCCGTTCGTCCCGTTCAGCGTCCATGACGACTACCCCGCCTACGTGGACGGCAGGCCGCGGGCGGACGGTGTCCGGTCGTTCCTCGCCTCCCGGCGCATCGGGCTGCCCGTGGGCAGCCCGGCGGATCCGCCGACGGCGCAGACCGTGCACGGGCTGGGGAAGCGCAAGAACGAGATCGTGACGGCCAGGCTGCGCCAGGGCGGGATCGCCGCGTACCCGGGATCCGTGCGGTATCTGCGCGCGCTGGCGGACGCCGGGGTCGGACGCGCGGTCGTGTCGTCGAGCGCGAACTGCGCGCAGGTCCTCACCGCGGCCGGCATCGACGGGCTGCTGCCCGTCCGGATCGACGCCGCGGTCGCGGCGCGTGAGCGGCTGGCGGGCAAGCCGGCGCCGGACACCTATCTTGCCGCGGCCCGTAAGCTGCGTGCCGAGCCCTGGCAGTCGGCGGTGTTCGAGGACGCGCTCGCCGGGGTCGAGGCCGGGCGGGCCGGTGGTTTCGGTTTCGTGGTCGGCGTCGACCGGGTCGGGCACGCCGACGCCCTGCTCACGCACGGGGCGGACATCACCATCCCCGATCTGGCCGTCCTGCTCGAGCCGGGCGAACAGCCGGGCGCACATGGCCGCGCCGACCGTGCCGGCCGCGCGACGGCGGATGACGGGAGCCTTTCATGAGCGGAAGCGTGTCGTGATCGGTAACATATCGTGATCGGTGACGTGTCATTCCCGGTCGAGCCGTGGCATCTGCGTGAGTGCGGTCTCGACCCGAAGCTGCTGGCCCGGTCGGAGTCGCTGTTCGCCCTGTCCAACGGCCATGTCGGCCTGCGGGCGAACCTGGACGAGGGCGAGCCGCACGTCCTGCCCGGCACCTATCTGAACTCGGTGCACGAGCTGCGTCCGCTGCCGTACGCCGAAGCCGGCTACGGGTATCCGGAGTCCGGCCAGACGGTCATCAACGTCACCAACGGCAAGCTCATCCGCCTGCTGGTGGACGACGAGCCCTTCGACGTCCGCTACGGGGATCTGCGGGCCCACGAACGGGTGCTGGACTTTCGCGCGGGCGTGCTGCGGCGCACGGCCGAGTGGGTGTCGCCGGCCGGCCAGGCGATCAAAGTGTCGACGGTGCGCCTGGTGTCCTTCGTCCAGCGGGCCATGGCGGCGATCTGCTACGAGGTCGAGCCGCTGGACGCCCCGGCGCGGCTGGTGATCCAGTCCGAGTTGGTCGCCAACGAGCAGATACCGCCGCAGAGCGTGGACCCGCGGGCGGCCGCCGTGCTGGAGGCGCCGTTGCAGGCGGAGTGGAACGGCAGTCACGGTACGTACGCGGAGCTGGTGCACCAGACCCGGCGCAGCGGCCTGCGGGTCGCCGCCGCGATGGACCATGTGATCGACCCGCTGCCCGGGCTGGGGGTCACCGCCGAGAGCGACGAGGACTCCTGCCGGATCACCGTGACGGCCGTGCTGGACGCCGGCAGCACGCTGCGCATGGTCAAGTTCATCGCCTACGGCTGGTCGGAGCAGCGTTCCCTGCCGGCGCTGCGGGACCAGGCCGCCGCCGCGCTGACCGCGGCCCGGCAGACCGGCTGGGCGGGCATGCTCGCCGAGCAGCGGGCCTACCTCGACGACTTCTGGGCGCGGGCCGACGTCGAGGTCGACGGCGACGCCGAGGTGCAGCAGGCCGTTCGGTTCGCCCTGTTCCACGTGCTGCAGGCCGGCGCGCGGGCCGAGCGCCGGTCGATCCCGGCCAAGGGGCTGACCGGCACCGGCTACGACGGGCACGCCTTCTGGGACACCGAGAGCTACGTCCTGCCGATGCTCACCTACACCGCCCCGCACGCGGCGGCGGACGCCCTGCGGTGGCGGCAGGCCACCCTGCCGATGGCCCGGGAGCGGGCCCGCACGCTCGGCTTCTCCGGCGCGGCGTTCCCCTGGCGGACGATCCACGGCGAGGAGTGCTCGGGATACTGGCCGGCGGGCACGGCGGCGTTCCACATCAACGCCGACATCGCGGACGCGGTCGTCCGCTACGTCCGCGCGACCGGGGACGACGGCTTCGAGCGCGACGTCGGCCTGGAACTGCTCGTCGACACCGCCCGGCTGTGGCGTTCCCTAGGCCACCACGACCTCGACGGCGACTTCAACATCGACGGCGTGACCGGCCCGGACGAGTACAGCGCCGTCGCGGACAACAACGTCTACACGAACCTGATGGCGCAGCAGAACCTGGTCGAGGCGGCGAACGCCGTCCGGCGGCATCCGGACAAGGCGCGCGAACTCGGCGTGGACGCGGAGGAGACCGCGTCCTGGCGCGACGCCGCCGAGGACATGTACATCCCGTTCGACGAGAAGCTGGGCGTGCATCCGCAGTCGGAGGGGTTCACCCGGCACCAGGTGTGGAACTTCGAGCGCACCCGCCCCGACCAGTACCCGATGCTGCTGCACTTCCCGTACTTCGACCTGTACCGCAAGCAGGTCGTCAAACAGGCCGATCTGGTGCTGGCGATGGTGCGCAGGGGGGACGCGTTCACCGAGGAGCAGAAGGCTCGCAACTTCGCCTACTACGAGGCCCTGACCGTCCGCGACTCGTCGTTGTCGGCGTGCTACCAGGCGGTGATGGCCGCCGAGGTCGGCCACCTCGGGCTCGCCCACGACTACCTGCGCGAGGCCGCGCTGACGGATCTGCGCGACCTGTCGAACCGGGCCGTGGACGGCCTGCACATCGCCTCGCTCGCCGGGAGCTGGATCGCGTTGGTCAAGGGGTTCGGCGGGTTGCGCGACACCGGGGAGACGCCGTCGTTCGCGCCCCGGCTGCCGGAGGGGATCAGCCGGCTGGCGTTCACGCTGTCCCGGCGGGGCCGGCGGCTGCGGGTCGAGGTCACCGACGCCGTCGCGTCCTACGTGCTGCTGCGCGGCGACCCGACCGTCATCGTCCACCACGGCGAACAGGTGCGGGTGACGACGAAGGAGCCGGTGAGCCGTCCGGTGCCGCCGTCGCCCACCTGGCCGGCTCCCGGCCAGCCGTTCGGACAGGAGCCGGTGCGCTTCCGCCCGAACCTGTGAGGCGACCGCCGCGCCCACGTGGACGCGCCGGTGCCGCCATGCCCGTGCGACCGCTGCGCCCACGTGGATGTCACCGGGTGTGGTCGTGGTTGTGGTCGTCCGAGGAGACGGTGGCGCGGGTGAAGTCGCGGTAGGCGCGAGACGGTGTGGGACCGCGCTGGCCCTGGTAACGCGAGCCGTAGACAGCCGAGCCGTAGGGATGCGTCGCAGGCGAGGAGAGCCGGAACAGGCACAGTTGGCCGATCTTCATACCCGGCCAGATCTTGATGGGCAGAGTGGCCACGTTCGACAGCTCGAGCGTGACGTGGCCGGAGAAACCCGGGTCGATGAAACCCGCGGTCGAGTGTGTGAGCAGGCCGAGGCGGCCGAGGCTGGACTTGCCCTCCAACCGGCCGGCGAGATCGTCCGGCAGGGTGACGATCTCGAGGGTCGAGCCGAGGACGAACTCCCCGGGATGCAGGACGAACGGCTCGTCGACGTCCGGCGCGACAAGCTCGGTCAGGTCCTCCTGCTCGATGGCGGGGTCGATGTGGCTGTACCGGTGGTTCTGGAACACCCGGAACCACCGGTCGAGCCGCAGGTCGATACTGCTGGGCTGGACGAGAAGCGGATCGTACGGTTCCAGGCGGACGCGTCCCGCGGCGATCTCAGCTCGGATATCCCGGTCAGACAGCAGCACGTCCCAGCACGCTACCGTCCGCCGGCCTTGTCGCGGTCGTCAGCCGGGAGCATTCCTTCGTCCTTCGCCCGGTCGTCGCGGCTACGGGCAGGGATTGGTCGCATCGGTCGTCGAGCAGATGAGGTGGTTGTCGAGCAGCCATTGGATGGGCAGCGCGTCGGTGACCGGGTCGAGGACCGGAGCCCCCGGGATGAGGGCGCTGACCACCTCGTACTGCTGTCCGTAGCCGGGCTGGTCGAACCACGGACGGATGGTTCCGCTGTAGACGGAGAACGTCTGCAGCACCCGGTAGTCGTGGTAGTTGCAGCTACCCGGGTCCGTCACGGAGTCCAGGTTGGACGGCGGGATGGCCCGGGCCGCGTATTTCGTCCCCTCCGGGGAGGCGAAGTTGCCGCTGGTGCCCCCGAAGCGGTCGAACTCCAGCCCCGGGGTCAGCGATGTCACCGCCCTCCTGGGGGTACCGTCCGGGTTGATCAGGTATCCGGATTGCGGCGGATACTGCCAGCCGCCCTGGCCGGACCGGGCGGACGGGTCCCACCAGGTGTCCAGGAACTGCTGGACCGGCTCCCCGCCGGTCCGCTGGTAGTGGGACAGTTCCTGGCCCACCTCGCCGGTGACCGGCAGTTTTCGGGGTCCCAGCCGCGAGTCGTCCCGGAAGTCGGCCTCCGAACATTCGCCCAGCGACCGGTGCCCACCCGTCGGATCACTGGTCGTCGAGTCATCGGTCGTCGCACCGACGGTGATCGTGGCGCCGTCGGTGGTGGAGGCGGGCGCGGCCGAGGCGGATGTGGCGTCGGCGAAGGCGGCACCGGCAAGGAGCAGGGCTCCAGCCGTCAACGAGATCATGCTCTTGCGAAACTGCACGTATTCCTCCCGGAGGTGTGCTCTGAGTAGCACATCGATCTGGGAGAGTAGTAAAAGATCTGCTCACGGACATGGATCGCGTTCTCCGGGCGGATATACCGTGTGTCGTCCGCCCTGTAGCGACACGCGCCTCCGGCTGACGCCGGTTGGGTCCCACCGCACCTCGCCCACGCGAGCCTGTAGGATGCTGAAGGCAGCGCGCGGGCGTAGTTCAGAGGCAGAACACGAGCTTCCCAAGCTTGCAACGCGGGTTCGATTCCCGTCGCCCGCTCCACTTGGGGTCAGCTATGTCAGCCGGGGGCTGACCTGGGCGTTTCGCAATATCTGCCGGGGGATCGAATCCCCCGAACCCCCTACGGTTTTCGGTGGTTGGGCGGGTTGTGCCCGCTACGTGCCCGCTGGGGTTGGCGTGCCCTGGGACCGTCTGGCTGTCAGTCGGCTGTTGCCTGCCAGGGGTCTATGAGGTCGATGCCGGTGTGGGCGAAGTCCTTGGTGTTGCGGGTGGCGAGGTCGGCGGAGTGTGAGCGGCAGATGGCCGCGATCTGGGCGTCGGCCATGGCGATGGGCAGGCCCTGCTGCTCGCGGCCCACGACTATGTCCGCGTAGTGGGCCGCCGCGTCGTCATCGAAGGGCAGTACACGGCCGGTGAAACCCGCCTCGACGGCACGCTGTAGTCGGTCGGTCAGGTCGGTACGGCGTCTCCCCTCAGGCAGCCGGGCGACGCCGTACCGCAGTTCGGCCATGGTCACCGCGGTCAGGTAGATCTCGTCGGCGGGCTGGCTGTCGATCCAGGCAACGACCCCTGGATCGGCCCGGGCGCGCATCAACTCCGAGACGACGTTCGTGTCCAGCGCGATCATGAGGAGAGGTCTGCCGCCCTCGGTGGCTCCGTGCGTGGCGGCAGCGCAAGCTCCACGTCCTCATCGAGGTCCGCGAAGTACTGGTGGATCTGGCTGCCCAGCCCGCGTCGCGGGGCCGGCCCGGTCAGAGCGGCCCGGAGGATCGCTCGGGCCTCCGCCTCCATGGATCGGCCGTTGTGCGCCGCGCGGACCCGCAGCCGCGCCTTCACCTCGTCATCCAGATCTCTGATCGTCAACGTCGCCATGACCCGCCCCCCCTTCCAGCCACTCTTTCCGACGATCCAATGCTAGCACTGCATGCATTGCAAGCTGGGTGTGCGGAATCCGCGCCAGATCCGGCTGACGTCGCGGACAAGCCTGGAGGCTGCTCGCATTCGATCCGAACCTACTGTGGGAAAGTGGGAAGAAGACCGTGGATACGGGGAAAAAGTGCTGCTAGAGTCCGTATCCGCTGACCGCGACTTGCTGTCGTCCCGGACCATAGGCGCTGCGGGCAGAGTCCACGTCATGAGACTTCCGTAACCATCCGGCACAGGCTGGGACGTGTGCTGTCGTCGCTGACAGCACGGTCCCGGCCACGAGGAACGATCCGACCATCTCGACCCGCATGACTGTCGATCACGCTGTCGGAGCTGGACCGCGTGATCGACAGATCGTCTGGGCCGGGTAGTTCGGCGCGCCCTCCTCGTGGTTGCTCCGGGCGTCTCGTGACGGGCCAGCGCATGCCCCGGCGCGCCGCTCCGCACAGGAGCCGCTCTCCACAGGATCACAGGAAAGGACACGATGCCGCGAAACGTCCTGATCACTGGTGGCTCCAGTGGTGTGGGTCTGGCCACCGTGACACGGTTCGCTCGTAATGGTGACAATGTGTGGTTCACCTACCACTCCCGGCGGGACGTCGCCGAGTCGGTTGCGTCGGACCTGCGCACGACTGACGGCGCCCGGATACGCGCCTTCGAGTTCAGGCAGGGGGAGCGGGACAGCCATGACGCTCTGCTGGCAGCGCTTCCCGGTCCTGTGGACGTGCTCGTCAACAACGCCGCCGTGGGCACGCGGAGCATCGACCGGTATATCCAGGACCCACGCGACCGAGACGAGGCGTTCCTGCGGATCAACAGCATCGGCCCGCTGTGGCTGATCCGGCGCCTCCTGCCGGGCATGCTGGAGCGCGGCTACGGGAAGATCGTCAATATTTGCAGCGTCGGCGGCGGGGTGGCGCAGTTCCCGGGGTTCGACGTCGTGGACGGCATGAGCAAAGCGGCGCTCGCCTACCTGACCCGCCATCTCGCGGCGGAGACGGCGCATTCTCCGGTCGATGTCATGGCGGTGTGCCCGGGGGCGGTCGACACGCCCATGCTGCGGGAGAGCACGCTCGACCGGCTGGCGCCGCAGGCCCGGCTCGACTTCGAGGCGAATCTGCCGAAGGGCAGGCTGATCCGGCCGGAGGAGATCGCGGAGCTGGTGTGGTGGTTGTGCGGCAACGGATCCGGCGTGCTGCACGGGGCGGTCGTGGACGCGTCGATGGGCCTGGGAGTACGTCCCGGCCTGCTTGCCGAGCACTCCGCGGAATCCGACCGGGTGTGTGGCGGCCGTCCGGGGGGTCGCTGATGGTGTCGAGGCGCGCGGCGGCGCTGGCCGCCCAGCCGCCGGCGATCGCCGCGGCGCACTTCCGGGCGGAGGCGCATCCGTACCATCCCCGGCTGCGCCCGGGCGGATACATCAATCTCGGTACGGCGGAGAACCGACTGGTGTGGGACCTGCTGGCACCCCGGCTGACCGGCCCGCGTCCACTGAGCGCCGCGGACACCCACTACGCCCCGCTGCACGGCACCGACGCCTTCCGGGAACAGCTCGCTCGTTTCCTCGGCGGAGTCTGCCGGACGGAGGTGGACCCGGAACACCTTGTCGTGGTCAGCGGGGTGACGAGCGCTCTGGACGTCATCGCCTCCGTCCTGTGCGATCCGGGGGAGGCGATCGTCGTGCCCGCTCCCTACTACGGGGCTTTCGACGTCGACCTGGTCGGGCGTTCCGGCGCCCGCCTGCTGCCCGTGCCCCTGAGCGCTGGCAGGAACTTCCAGGTGACGGCCTCGGAGATAGGCCACGCGCTGACCCGTGCTCGCGAGCGGGGTGTCACCGTCCGTGCCGTGGCACTGGCCTCACCGGGGAACCCGGTCGGTCACGTCCACCCGCCGCAGGTCCTCCGGGAGATCGCCGAGGTCGCCGGTCAGCACGGGGTGGACGTCATCGTGGACGAGATCTACGCCAACTCGGTCTTCGGCGGGGCGCCGTTCGTCAGCTTCCTCGATCCCGAGGTGAGGAGGGCCGGGACCGGACGGGTCCACATCGTGTGGGGATTCGCGAAGGACTTCGGACTACCCGGCTTCAAGATCGGCGTTCTGTGCAGTCCCGATCCCGAGGTCTGTGCCGCGGCCCGGGCACTCGCCTACTTCGCCGCGACCTCGACCGACACCCAGGCAGTTCTGCGGGATGTGCTCGCCGACCGGGCATGGGTCGCTCGTTTCCTCGCGGAGAGTCGTCGACGGCTTGCCCTTTCCTATGCCTCGTCGGTCGAGCTCCTCACCGCCGCGGGTGTTCCCTTCGTGCCGGTGGGAGCGGGGTTTTCGCTGTGGGTCGACCTGGGGGCGTGGCTGACCGCCCCCACCTTCGCGGCCGAACACGCCCTGTGGGAAAGAATTCTTGAACAGGCCTGTGTCAACGTCCTGCCGGGCCAGCTCTTCGCCAGCCCGGATCCCGGATGGTTCCGGATCTGCTATGCCACCGACCTGGCCGTGGTAACGGAGGGCATCAGCCGTGTTGTTCGGCTCCTTGGCGCGTCCGAGCCGCGGGGTGACGAAAGAGCCGCTGTCTCCTCCCGTCCGGTCGGTGCTACACGGTACGAAAGCATCGAGGACTGACGATGGAGAAGAAACCGAGCAGGCCGAGAGTGGCTCAACCGATGGTAACTAGTCAGGTAGTTTTTGATCTTGAGTTAGCTGATCGCGGGCATCCAGGGACGGCCCTCGGCAAGTTGGACGAGAGCGTCGAACAGGCTGATGCCGTGTTTGGTGGCGGTGGACAGGTAGCTGCGGATCGCGCAGAACTGGCGGGCGCCGGTGAGCGTGCGTAGGCAGCCGGATACCTTCTGCCGTAGTTTGATCATGCGGATGTCGCGTTCGGAGCCGTTGTTGTCCGCGGGAACCCGCCAGTCGCGGGTGAACCGAAGGTAGTCGGCTTCGCGGTCGACGAGCCGGCAGGCCAGGGCATGGCGGGCGGCCATGAGTTTCGTGCCGCGCGGCGAGGTCTGGCTGATCCCGATGTGAGCGGCGTGGCGCAGCTGCCGGGTCTGGGTGGCCGGTGCCTGCTCGTCGATGGTGACGCCGGTAGTGGCGGCGTCGACGGCGAGGCGGTGCAGGGCGACGAGCGCGTCGCCTGCCTGGGCGGCCCAGCACCAGGTTCCCGTCGGGGCCGCGTCGACGACGGCCTGTAGTTCGCGCAGCACGTGAGCGACGCACAGCTGGTGGGTGGCGCCGGTGTAGCTGTCGTAGGGGGCCCAGGCGTCGTGGACCACCACCCCACCGAAGGCGGGAAGCACCCCGAGGGCGTCGATCCCGCCGCTGCCGCGGGTGGCATGGCAGTCGATCAGCGTGTACTTGTCGGTGCGGGCGCAGTGCACCCAGTGCAGTTTCCCGGCGACCCGCAGCCCCGTCTCATCGGCCCCGATCACGTCGGCGGCGGCCAGCAGACCCCGGACGGTGTCACGGAAGCCGTCGAGTCCGGCGGCGGCACGGGCGGTCATCGCACCGACCGTGCCCGCCGAGATCGGGATCCCAACCAGCTCGGCCAGCGCGGTCGCGGTCCGCTCCTGCGACAGGAACTGACCGGAATACAGGTAGACCACCGCCGCGGCCACCCGCGGCCCGTACTGCACCGGCGCGTCCACCCCGGCCGGTGCCGCCGCCTTCGTCCGCGTCCCGCAGCCGCACTCCCGCTCGATGAGCTGATGTTCGACCACATGCGGACGTAGTTCGGGCAGGTCGAACACCTGCCGCCGTTCGGTCCGGGTCACAGGCCGGCCCGCAAGCCCCGCCCCGCACCCCGCACACGGCCCCGGCTCATGCCGCAGGCGCACATCAGGCTCAGCGAGCATCCGCAGCGTCGATCCCGGATGCCCGCCCTGCCCACCGGGCCTGCGGCCGGTCTTCTTCCGCAGCGACTTCGGTGGCGGTTTCGCCAGCCCGTCCGAACTCGGTGGCTTCGCCGAGTTCCGCGAGTTCTTCGCGACCTGAGCTTCCAGCTCGGCGATCCGCACCCGCGCCTGTTCCAACGCCGCAGCGGTCTCGACCAGCTGCGCCCGCAGACTCACCACCAGCGCCGCGAGCTCGTCATACGACGGCACCGGCGGCGACGCGGGCGGACCATCCGACACACCCGGACCCTACGGCCCGATCAACCACACAGCACCAACGACCCGGGCCTTCAGGCCATCGAGGAGTCCCAGCCAGCCGGGAAACCAAAAACAAACGATCTACCAGACCTGACCAGTTACAACCGATGAACGACTGGTACAGCTCGGCGGGAGTCCGCGGTGGGAGTCGGCGGACATTCCACCGGGACATGGAGGAAGGGCGGGTGTTCTTTCCCTCCGAGCTGGTTCCTTATCTTGCCCACGAAGCCGTCCGTGTTCTCCCAGCCGCCCTGACACGGGAACTCGCCGTGCGTCACCTGTACCAGTTTCTGCTGTCGGCAACGCACCTGGAGACCAGGATCGTCAACCGTGGGGCGGAGCGGATCGCCGGGAACCGGGTGGGCTTCGACCTGCCTCGTTCGTGTCGTCTGGACGCCTACAAAATATATTGTGACGAGGGGTATCACTCGCTGTACAGTCTCGATCTGGCCGACCAGATCGCCACCGCCACGGGGATCCCGATACCCCGGTGGGACTATGGCGGGTTCGTCGAACGTCTCGAGGAGACCGGGCGCGCCATCCTCCCCGGTGAGCCGGTGCTCGCTCATCTGCTGCAGGTGATCGTGTTCGAGACGCTGATAACCGCGGTCCTCAACGAGGTCCCCAACGAGGTCCCCAACGATCCCACGGTCGTCACCGCGGTCCGGGAGGTGACCCGCGACCATGCCCGTGACGAGGGACACCACCACCGCTTCTTCGTCGCCTTCTTCCACCTTCTGTGGACGCATCTGGAACTCTCGCTCCGAACACGTGTGGCGCACGCCATCCCACCTCTGATCAGGGCATGTCTCGTCTGGGACACCACACCGGTCCGCTCCTCTCTCCTGCTCGCAGGCCTCGACGAGCCCACCGCCGACACCGTGCTCCAGGACGTCTACGGGGGTGCTGCCGCGACCCGACGAATCCGCGAGGTCGCCCAGGCCACCCGGCGGATGTGCGAATCCGCCGGCGTCCTCGATCTTCCTGGAGCGAGGGAGACCTTCGCCGCCCACGGCATCGAGTGAGGACACCATGCAGCCTTCCGCCGATCACGACAGCGGACTCACCTACGCGACCTACCTTCGCCTTCCCCACGTGCTCGACCAGCAGCGGTGCAGAAGCTCACCCCCCGCCCACGACGAACTGCTCTTCATCACTGTCCACCAGGTGTATGAGCTGTGGTTCAAGGTGCTGCTGTTCGAGCTTTCCAACGCCAGGGACCGGATGCTCGACGGCGACGCCTACCGGGCCCGCCTCCGGCTGCGCCGCTGCCACGAGATCGAGCGCGTGCTGGTGAACCAGATCGACGTCGTCGACACCATGACGCCGCACGGATTCCTGGAGTTCCGTGGAACGCTGGGGTCGTCCAGCGGGCTTCAGTCGACGCAGTTCCGAGAAATAGAATTCCTGTCCGGTGCCGACGACAGCGGTTGGCTGGATAGGGCCGTCTGGCTGAGCACCGAGGACCACCAGCGACTGTCCCGGCGACTGACCGAACCGGACCCGTGGGACTCTTTCATCACCCTTCTGGCCGCCGCTGGTTTCGCCGTCGGCACCCCACAGCAGCGAGCCGCGATCTTCTACGAAATAGCGGTCGGCGGCGATCGGTACAACGAGCTGTGGGAGCTCTCCGAAGCGCTGATCGACCACGACCAGATGTGGTCGACCTGGCGCCTGCGGCACCAGATGACGGTGGTGCGCCAGCTCGGCGGAAAACCTGGGACAGGTGGCAGCACAGGTGGCGGCTACCTGGCGGAACGGGTTCCGATGAAATTCTATCCGGAACTCTGGGAGGCAAGGAGTCGTTTCGGCCCGCCGAACGACGGAAGCCTTCCGCGGGTTCATGGCCCCGAATCCCTTCGACAGGAATCCGATGGCTAGGCCGGTGAGAACCCACGACGGCACGGGAAACGACGGCACGGGAAACGGCAGGACCACGGCCGGTGGGACGTCACCGCCCTCGTGGGAGACCAGCCGGGAACTACGCGACCAGGCGTACTCGCCCAGCCTGACCGTACCCGACATGAGAACTTACCTACGCATGTATGCGGACAGGTCGGCCGATGCCCGCGCAACCCTGCCATGGAAAGAAATCTCCTACGGAGACACCTCCGCCCAGCGGCTCCACTTCTTCCCCGCCGCTGGTCCCGACGCGCCGCTACAGGTCTTCATCCACGGCGGCTACTGGCAGGAACTGAGCAAGGAGGAGTCGTCCTTCGCCGCGCCGGACTTCGTCACGAGAGGAGCGGCCTTCGCCGCGTTGGGGTACGGGCTCGCATCCGTTCACCGACTGGGCGAGATCGTCGCCATGGTCCGCAACGCCATACTGTGGATTTTTCGGCACGCCGCCGAGTTGGGCGTCGACCCCCAGCGGATCTTCCTGAGCGGTTCCTCCGCCGGTGCTCATCTCGCCGCGATGTGTGTGACGGACGGTTGGCTCCCTCCCGCGCTGCGCCCCTTCGACGTGATCCGCGGTGCCTGCCTGCTCAGCGGTATCTACGATCTCGAGCCGCTGCGGCACACCTATGTCGGAGAACAGATCGGGCTCACCGCAGCCGAAGCGGCCCGCAACAGCCCGATTCGTCATGTCCACGGCGGTGCCCCACCGCTGATCGTCGCCCGCGGCGACAACGAGACGGCCGCCTTCGCCGCCCAGCACAGACAGTTCGTATCATCCCTGACCCGAGCGGGCACGCCAGTTGCCGATCTTGTGGTGTCCGCCCGGAACCACTTCGATCTCCCTCTCGTCCTCGGGGACCCGGAAACACCACTCGGCCGGGCAGTCCTGACACAGATGGGCCTGCTGTCACTCCCCGGAAATCCGGCGCTCGAGGTCGGATCTGGCCGGTCCCCGCGGTGAGTGCGAGGTGTGCGCTTCGCAGTATCCATGTCGTGCGGTCCGAGTCACTGGTACCCGTTCCTGTTGGAGGAACAGTACGGCGGAGCCGTCTGGTAGCTCCATTGATGACTCTCCTTCCCCTGGATGTTCTCAGAACTGCCGTACGCATGATTCAGATCGCGATCCGGTCAAAGATTTTGAATGGAAAACTTGAAAACCTGGTTCGACCTTCTTCTCCCGTCCGGTTGTCGGGGTGCTGGCCGGGGATTTGAACGGGGTGCGTGCGTGCCGGTGGGGCGTTGCGTCCTGGCGAACGGTTAGGAATGGAACAGCGGTCGATAATTGACACCGCCTCCTTCCGGGTGTATTGGCCGCGCCGGTCGAAGTGATGTAGGTCGCGCGGGAACGCCTCGACACCGGAGGTAGAGTGATCTTACCCAATTTACCAGGAGTGCCCGCGACACCGAATACAGAAACACATTCTGACCGGTTCCAGCCGTCGTCACGATCGGTGCTGTCCGACTGAGCTGGCGGCTGTGCCGGCCACCGAACAGGAAAGGACGGTATCGGTGGATCAGGTGAGGATCGGCATTCTTGGCGCCGCTCGGATCGCCCCGACGGCCATCATGAAACCCGCGGCACGGCTGCCGACTGTCGCGGTGGTCGCGGTGGCGGACCGCCATACCGAGCGGGCCGACCGGTTCGCCGAAAAATACGCGGTCCCGGTGGCACACGAATCATACGACGCACTGCTCGACGATCCCGACGTCGACGCGGTGTACAACCCGCTGCCCAACGCCCTGCACGCGCAGTGGACCCTGCGCGCGATCGAGGCCGGGAAGCACGTGCTGTGCGAGAAACCGTTCACCGCCAACGAGGTCGAGGCGCGTGCCGTTGCCGAGGCGGCGGCATCCGCCGGCGTCGTCGTCACCGAGGCCTTTCACTACCGGTATCATCCGCTGGCGGAGCGTATTCACAAGATCGTACGGGACGGCAGCATCGGCACGGTGCGCTCGATCCGCACCTGGATGTGTATTCCCTGGCCGCTTTTCGACGACGAGATCCGCTACAGTTACGAGCTCGGCGGCGGCGCCATGATGGATACCGGATGTTACGCCGTCCACTGTATGCGGCTGCTCGGCGCGGGCGAACCGAAGGTCGTGTCGGCGCGCGCCCTGCTGCATGCGCCGCGCATCGACCGCGCCATGACCGCGGAGTTCAGCTTCCCCGACGGCTCGACCGGACGGATCGACTGCTCGCTGTGGTCCCGACGCTTCCTGCGGATCGCCGCCCACGTCACCGGGGACCGCGGCGAGCTGCGGGTCGCCAACTTCGTCCGCCCACATGTTTTCAACCAGATTCGCTGGACAACGCAGGGGCGTACCCGCTGGGAAACGGTGCGTGGGGAAACGACGTTCGACGCCCAGCTGCGTGCTTTCGCCCGCGCGGTGCTGTACGGCGAACCGACACTGACACCGGCCGAGGACGCGGTCGTCACCATGCGCCTCATCGACGATGTCTACCGTACGGCCGGCCTTCCCCCACGCGGGCTCGCCGGCTGACCAGATCGCACGGAAACCACCCCGGCCATCCCCGGCGGCCGGGAGCGGGGACGTCGGAAACACATCGAGAACGCGTCAGGATCATATCGGCGTCGATGTCAGGAAAGCGATGGCGGCCGGCACCGGTTATATCGCTGGTGCCGGTGGCACAGTGATTATCTGTATCGCCCGTGCTCACCCCGCTGCCCGTGTTGACGGATCACCTGGATCGCCTGCCGGGATCAGGCCGGCGGGTCGACGCGCGGTGGCCGGCCGCCGCTGCCGGGCGGTGCCAGCGGCCGACCAGCGGACGCGGCCGAACCGGACGTGGTCGGTCTGGTCTCGGTCGGGCCTGACGTGCTTGGGCTGGACGTGACCAGCGCCGCCAGGTCGTCGGGGGTGTCGATGTCGTAGGGGGAGCCGGTGTCGTCACAGGGCACCATGACGACCCGGTCCGGATTGGTCCGCAGCCAGGCCCGTGCCCCGACATCACCGTGAGCCAGGGCGGACACCTCGGCCCACACCGTTCTGTGCAGCAGGACCGGGTTGCGCGGTTGCCCGCCGTAGCTGGCGACCGCCGCGACGGCGCCGGCGGCGTGGGCCGCGAGCAGCCGGCACACCGCCTCGGCGCCGATCAGCGGCTGGTCGGCCAGCGCGATCACGACCGCCTCGACGCCAGCGTGTCCCGCTAGCCGCTGTCCGCTGTTCCAACTCTCGCTGTTGCGGCCCCGGCTGTTCTTCCGGCCCCGGCTGTTGCGGCCCCCGTCGGCAGGAGCGGCGGGGCTTCCTTCATCGGCGGCAAATGCTGTGAGCCCGCGACGCAGCGACGCGCTCATCCCCACCGCCCAGTCAGATGCCAGGACGACCTGCTCTTCGGGTAGGCCGGTGGATCTGATCACGTCGGTCGCCCGCGCGCCGAGAGCCACAAGCACCGGAGCGCATCCACCGTCGGTGAGCATCCGGACGCATCGCTGGACCAGTGGTTCGCCACTCAGGGTGACCAGAGCTTTTGGAACGCCGAAGCGACGTCCGGCGCCGGCAGCGAGGACGAGACCGCCGACGGTACTCGTTGTGACTGTCATCGGCCGCTCCACGTGCTTGCCGATCCAGGGCAGGGCGGGCGTCCACGCCGTCCAGGTCCAGGACCAGACCCAAGATCGGGCTGGGACGGGGACGGGTGGCGCCTGCCGGAAGCACCGCGTCCGGTCATCACTGTAACGGGCCGGGCAGGCGAAGTTGGCAATAGAGTTCTATGAATACATGAATAATAATTACAACAAAATATGAACCGACGCAAAAAGTGGTCTGGTCTGCGAGCTCACATTTTCTTGGTCGATGGTTCGCCATACAATCCGGAACGGTGAAACGGTCAATTGCCGACGGCGCCCCACAGGCCATCCGGACGCAGCCAGGGGAGGAACAAACACGCCCGCCGCACGGGGGGCCGCCCCAGCCGCCCGTACCACCACCTGGCGGCGAGCGCGGTGGCGACAGCACCGTCGCCTACCGTCCGATCGTGACGGCTCATGACCTCTGCGTAAAAGCATTCAGCGCGACCCGACTGCGTCCCGGCTACAGCATGGTCGGTGTCGACGCCCTTCTCGACTGGGCCGCCGCCGAGCTGCGCCGGCTGCACGCCATCGTTCGCGTTGTCGAGAACGGCGGGACGCCGGAGCCGGCCGAGCTCGTCCCGAGAATAGCGCCGACGGAGATCAGGTCGACGAGGTTCAATACGACCAGATTTTTCAGCGGATATCACGAGAGCGAGGTCGGCGATTTCCTCCGGATCGTCGAGCGTGAGTTCGCCAATCTGCACAGGTTCTTCTCCGCGGTGTCCGCAGCCGCCTCGGCGGGCGCTCCCTGCGATGATGACCGCTGGGCCGCAGCCCGGCATCGTGGCGGTCCCGGTTCGTTCCATCCCGGCACCACCGGCACGGAGGTGACGGCGAAAACCTTCACGAGAACGCGGTTCCGCGCCGGCTACGACACCGCCCAGGTCGACGCCTTTCTCGGCAGGGTGGGCCGGGAGTTGGACCGCCTGCAGGCGATGGCGGAGTCGGCGCGAGACGGCCACCCGGCGGATACCGCTTCCGTCACCGCAGACCTCACCCCACAGGACATCGTCAACGCCAGGTTCGACTCCACCTGGCTGACGGGTGGATACAGCGAGTACGAGGTCGACGACTTCCTCGACTTCCTCGAGCACGAGATCACCCGCGTCCAGGCCTACCTGTCCTGACCGTCTCCTCTCCTCCCCCGAACCCCGATCAGGTATCGCCAGATCAGGAGAACGAGGGAGCAAGTGGCCGCCAGGGCAGCCGTTTCCGTACTCGATCCCTTGAGCGAGCGGGGACGGGCGCGTAGGGCGTGTCCGACGGATTCTGACGGATGTTCGATCGCGCGGGCAGCGTCCAGAGGTTGGCGCCGGGGCGAGGTTGGCGCCGCCAGGTACGGCTGCTACCAGCTAAAGCTTGCGTGCGATCGTCAGGCCGTCCGACACGGCCAGCAGGACGGCCTGTACCCGGTCGTCCACCGCCACCGCCTCGTTGAACGCCTGGATCGCCCGGACGTCCGCGTCCTGGCTCCGCTCGTCGAGTACCTTGCCGTTCTGGAGCACGTTGTCGACGAGGATCAGCCCGCCCGGGCGCAGCCGCGGCACCAGCAGGTCGTAGTAGATCGGGTACGAGGTCTTGTCCGCGTCGATGAGCGCGATGTCGTAGACGGGCTCGGCGGGCAGCGCGGCGATCGTGTCCGCGGCCGGGCCGAGCCGCAGTTCGATCCGGCCGTCCAGGCCGGCGCGCTTCCAGTAGTGACGCGCCAGCGACGTCCACTCCTCGCTCACGTCGCAGCAGAGCAGATGACCGTCATCGGGCAGGCCACGGGCGATGCAGATCGACGAGTATCCGGTGAACGTACCGACTTCGATCGCCCGGCGTGCGCCGGTGCTCGCGGTCAGTATCGTCAGCAGGGCGCCGAGTTCGGCGCCGATCTGCATGACGGAGCGTTCCCCGAACTTCTGCCGCGTCTCCGCGAAGAGATCGATCAGCAGTTCGTCCGGCGGTGAGCAGCGCGCCGCGAGATAGGGGTATATGCCGTGCGCCAGAATGGGCGACTGCGCGGTCGGGTCCAGAGCGGACATGCGGCTCAGGCTACCGGCACATCCCAGCCTCCCGCCTGGCGGGTTACGCCCCGGCTGGCGGGTTGTGCCCCGGCTGGTGGGGCTCCGCCTCGGGCCATGTCCGCCGGATCGTGTGGATCACCGATCGTGTGGTGTTGGTGTCGTCAGGGCGCTGGTGGGGCATTTCACGGGTTGTGAGGACGAACGACCCGGTGCCGACGCCGGCACCGACCATGGCACCGGCACCCGCAGCGGCACCGCCTCCAGGCCCGGCGCCGGAAGCGGCGTGGGCGGCCGACCGTACCGCCACGGAACTCGACGCGGACACGGTCCACGCCGTCGGGAAGATCAGCGAGGCGCTGGAGTGGGTGGAGCGGGCCCGGGGGCACCTCTACGCGTTCCACCAGATGTCCGGCCACGCCGATCTCATGCTCGGATCGGCGTTGGAGGAGTTGGACAACGCCGGTCACGGTGAGATCGCCGAACGGCTTCGCAGGGACCTGCTCGGACGCAACGTCCTCGACGGCCGATGGACCTTCCAGGTCGTCGAGGAGTATGACGACGGGTACTACCGGGCCTTTGCCGAGTCCGAGCGGATGGTCCGGGACGTTCTGGCCGGTGGCCGCCGGCATGTGTACGAGGCACGGATGAAGGCGTCCGAACGGGAGCGCGCCGGCCGGCCCGCTTTCGGCCCGGGAGCCTGAGCGCCGCCCGGGCACCGCGCGCTGTGAGGTGCCGCTTATCCGCCGTGTCCGGAGAGAGCCGGAGAGGCGCCGAGAGGTCCGGAGAGGCTGCGTGGTGCCCGGAGAGACGCTGTCCGTGTCCGGGAGGCTCGTCCTCGCTCGAGGCGGCTTGTGTGTACGTTCGACGCCCTGACGGGGCGTGGTCGCCACCGGTAGCGGTGTCCAGGCGTGAGGGGCCGATCGGCTCGTGCCGTCAAGGTCACCGTGTCCTGGTTTGACAGCGTCCCGCGCGCGGCGGCACCCTTGGGATGCGGCACCTCGTTCGGTGAGGCGTCTGCACGGACACAGGCCACTGACCCCGAACGTCGAGAGACGCCCCGGGTCAGGACAGCTCTCCCCGGGCTAAGGGGTGGGCCCAGGTGGCTTCCTGGTTGGGATTACGCCGTGCAGTGCCAAAGCTCTGACGAGGAGGGGTGCTCCGCACGTGGGGGTGGGTTCTGGCCTGGCTCTCGTTCGTGCGATCACTCTGTGTGGATGCGGTCTGCGCCTGCGGGCGCCCGGCTGTGAAGGAGGTGGCGGGATGAGTCCCGGTCATAGTCGTTGTCTGTCCTGGACTGGCTCGGCGACCCCCGCCGCCTGAGTCTGGTCACTCCGGTGTAAAAACATCGCCGCCGGTCTTTGTCAGAAAGGGCCGACGGTCCCAGCCCTGCCTCGCCGGGCGGCTCGTGGTCGTCGTGTCGTGTCTGACGCGCTGAACGCGGGCGGGCGCTCGTTATGAGCTCCCAGAGCACGGCATCGCGGTGGTCTGGAATCAAGGCCTGACCCAAGGGTTGTGTCAGCAGATGCGCGGGATCGCGTAGCGGGCTTTCACGCACCAGCCGGTTGGCCGTTGTGGCAGTGCGCTCGGACCTTGTCCACGCCCGGCTATGGCTGCGTTCGTCCATGGTCGGCCTGCTGTGTGCCACCCGGCGACACGTCCACACAGCGATGCGCAAGGCCCGGTCACCGCCTCGGCGAGGTGCGAGCGAGCGTCCAGGGGGAGCTACCAGCCCGCTCCCGGTTCCAGACCGCTGTCTGCTGGCAGATCCGCAAGCCATTCGAGGAGCTGGCGTGATGACGGTGATGGAGAACGTGTTCTACTCCGAGGGCCGGCGCCTTGTGCGACCGGACTCGCTGGCCGAGACCTACCAGCTTCTGCACGGACGTCGTGACGAGCGCAAGCAGGATCTCGCCTGGATCGGGCTGGTCCGCCCGGACCAGCGTGAGATCGCCTCGATCGCCCGGGAGTTCGAACTGCACGAACTCGCCGTCGAAGACGCCGTGCAGGCGCATCAGCGCTCCAAGCTGGAGCGGTACGGAGAGACCCTCTTCGTGGTTCTGCTGGCGGCTTCCTACAACGACATCCGGGAGGAGGTCGAATTCTCCGAGTTGCACGTCTTCGTCGGGGACGACTTCGTCATCACGGTACGTCATGGTGACGCGCCGGACCTGCGACGGGTACGCCACCGGATGGAATCCGAGCCGGACCTGCTGGCCCGAGGCCCCGAGGCGGTGCTGTACGCCATCCTCGACCGGGTCGTCGACGACTACGCACCTGTTGTCGCCGGGCTGGAGAACGACATCGACGAGATCGAGACCGAGGTTTTCCGGGGCGACCCGGAAGTGAGCCGGCGTATCTACGAGCTCTCCCGCGAGGTCATCGAGTTCCAGCGGGCGACCAAGCCCCTGCTCGGCATGCTGGACGCTCTGGCGTCGGGTTTCGTGAAATATGGTGTGGACGCCGGGCTGCAGCAGTACCTGCGGGACGTCAGCGACCACGTCGCCCAGGTCGTGGAGCGGATCGAGGGTTTCCGCCAGCTCCTGCAGAACATTCTCACGGCCAACGCAGCCCTGGTCGGGCAGCGGCAGAACGAGGAAATGAAGATCCTGACCGAGACGAGCATCGCGCAGAACGAGGAGGTCAAGAAGATATCCGCATGGGCGGCGATCCTGTTCGCGCCCACCCTGGTGGGCACCGTGTACGGGATGAACTTCGAGACCATGCCGGAGCTGCAGTGGGTGTACGGTTATCCGTTCGCGATCGGGCTCATGGGGCTGGTGTCCGCCATGCTCTATGTCGTCTTCCGCAGCCGCCGCTGGCTCTGACCCGGGACAGGCCGGCCCTCCGGTGGTGCGATCATATTTTTCGTGCACCGCCGGAGGACCGGCCTGTCCGTTCGCGTCCATCGCCCGACCGGTTTTCCGGGCCACGCGGCAGAACACGGTACACAGGTCGCTGTTATGCGTATATGAGGGCGGTGTACAGGCGGCATTACAGAAGGTTGTTGCGGGCGTTCAGCTCGGTCCGTGGACCGGGCCCGGTCGCCACGGGCCGCGTGACGGTGGCTCGGCATCAGGGCCGTAGCCGTCGGCCCACACCGTCCGGTAGTGTGGGCAGTCGCCGGACGTACTGGACGTACCGGGCCGGGGGCCTTTCGGCGGGTCGCCTGGGCCGCGCCGGCGGCGGGGCCGACGGTGTCGCGGGCAGTCCAGCGTCAGCAGTGGCACGACAGGTTCAATCATCTTTGATCGGTAACCTTCCCGTTCCGTCGCAGGATGCGCAGTTCAGTTTCTTGGTCTCATTGAACGCACCGTCCTCGTCCGTTCCGCCGATGTCCCTGAGTACCTTTCCCGTGCCGCCGCACAGTCCACAGCTCCGCCAGGTCGGGTTGCCACGCCGGGTGTCCTGCCGCTGTCGTTGGCCCTTGTCCATACGGTCGCGGTCTTCGCCAGCGTCATCGTCCCGCCGTCGCAGAAATCCCATACCATCCTCCTTCTCATCGTCGCACCAGCATGCCGAGTGAGTCACGGACGGACTGGCTGTCCCAACGACAGACCACAAAGTGGCCCAGGCGCGGGAAAAGAGATGGGGTGCGAAAGGCCGTGGAGTTCCGATATGGCACACGATGATCATCTCAAGCATATGGAGGAATATAAGAATGGTTGATTGTCTGGAGGATTCGTGGGCGCCTCTGGGTTGATCTGGCCGGCGAGTTCGCCTTCACCCCGGCCGAGCGGGCGGAGGACATATCTGGGACCATCTCTGGGCGCAGCGGCTGATCGCCGAGGCACGGGCCTTCCGGCTGGCGGAGGTACGCCGGCGCCGGCACGCCACCCAAATCGAGGCGACGAAGGCGACGGGTGTGACGCAGGCCCGGGTGTCCCGCATCGAGAGGGGCACCTGGAGCGCAGCGGGGTGGATACCCTCGCGGCCTACCTACAGGCGCTCGGCGGCAAGCTGAAGATCGCTGCTGATTGTGGTGATGAGTCGTGCGTGCCCGGGTAGGGCGGGGGACACCACGGGGAATTTGGGGGCCGTCCCCACGAGCGTGGGAGCGGGCTGGCCGGGCAGCGGCCGACGGGACCGGCAAGCCTGGGCCGGTCGACAGGACCGGCACGCCTCTGGGAAGGGGAAGCAGGCGGGTGAGGTGGCGCAGAGGGGTGACGCCGTGGGTGTCACCGGCGCGGGCTGTGACATCCTGGAACGGCACCCGGCGGGCACATGGTGGGCGGACTCCGGTGAACCGGACGTAGCGCCTGACAGCGTTTCCACGGGTCAGGAGGGCTCGCCTAGTGGCCGATGGCGGCGGTCTTGAAAACCGCTAGGGCGTCCTGCGTCCTCGTGGGTTCGAATCCCACGCCCTCCGCTCCACCCGCAGTTGGTCCCGGGCCGCAGGTCGCGGCTGTGCGGTCGTGCGCGGTTTGGTCCTGGCTGGTGAGGCACGTCGTATGGATCTTGAGTTAGGACGTGGATGCCGCGTCCACCCAACTCGTTCGGCGACCTGGGTGGTGCTGCCATCGATCTTCGCTGGCGCGGAGGAGATCGACGCGGATCCCGGGACCAAGCGGGATGTCGACGAGGCGCTCGAAGAGCAGGAGACCGACCGGTTCATCCGCTGCTACGGCGGGGACGGATTCGACGCGCTCCTCGCCTCGCTGGCCGCGGAGCCGCACACACGGGCGAGCTGTCAACCATCCGACATAGAGCGGCGCGTCTGCTGTGCGTGCCATCTCGGGATCATGTGGTCGTCCCGGTCGTCCCGGTCGTCCCGGTCGTCCCGGTCGTCCCGGTCGTCCCGGTCGTCCCGGTCGTCCCGGTCGTCCCGTCGGATCTCAGGGCCGTCAGGCTGGCCCTGAGATAAGCGTGATCCGGAACGGACGGTCTGGCAGCCATGGATGCTGTCGGTCCGGGCTCTGGACGGAGAGCGACCTGGAGCTGCCCGGAATGGACGCGTCCTGACTGGTGGGTGACGGCGGGTGACGGGCGACGTTGCCTGCCCCTTGTGGAGCATTCTCCACTGTCTACTCTGGTCGCGCACGGGCAGTCGGCCGTTTCGACGTCCACGACATCAGGCGGTAGTTGTTTTTCAATTGTGATTTTGGAGTTCTAGTGATGATTTTTTATAGTGCCATAAGTGATGAAGGCGCCTGTCGATCATCCCGGTCGCGTGCTTCGGCGGACTGAAAAGATCGCGAGCCTCGTGTTGAAAGATCGAGATCGTCGCGCCGGCGGGCCGCTGCGTCCACGGCGTCATACGGCCGGCGGGTTGCGGCGCCGTCTGGCCTCTGGGTCGTGGCGTGGAGACGGCGGACGGACGAGCTGGCTGGACGAGTTGGCTGGACGAGGGCAGCCGACGGGCCGAGGGAGGGGGCTGGCGGGACGAGATGGCCACGGGGTCCGAGGGCCTTCTTCTGGGGTATGGTCGGGGCGCTGTGCGGGCCCGGCGCGCGGCATCGTGGCGAGGGCGTCGGCGAGGTGATCTACCGGGTGGGCGGCCGGGACGGCCGTGCTGCCCGTGGATGCCTGTCGGGATCCCTACAGGGGCGGCCCGGGGCCGATCTCCAAATTTTACGGTTCGTAAAATTATCCTGTGATCGGGAACGCAGAGAAGGGGGCGCGGCGGAGGGTGTGAAGTGGCCGCCCCTGGACGCTGTGTAGTTCCATGCTGGCTTCGCCGCGTTGTGGCCGTCGGTGTTGTGGTGGATATCACCGTAGTTCATTGATGTGATCTTTACGAGTGTTCGGTGGATGTTGTAGAGAGCGCGCATTGCCAGGGTTCGGCGTTATTGCTGTAAGCCGGGCGCGTTTTCCGTGGGAATAGCCTGGAGGCCGCCACGGGGGTGGATCCGGGCGGGCGCCGGTCCGTCCAGGCGATCATCGGACGTGCGTCCGCCGGTGCCCGCATGGCGCGGAAACAGCAGATGGTGGGCATGGTGCCCGCCCGCGGCGAGGGTGTCGGCGTCCATAATGGCGATCTTGATGTCGCAGGACGAGTGCGTCTCCGCCCGGTGACGTGACGCCCCTCACGGCGGTGCGAAACCGGCCACCGACTGCCGTCCGGCGGATCATCGGACGGCAGTCGGTGATTTTCTGTGACCATCCCAGCTGAAGCTGCCGATTCAGCGCCGTTCCCGAATCCTTCTTCCGCGAGACCGTCGCGGAACTCGCCGTCGGTTTCCTGGCATCGTCGACAGTGCCAAAGAAATGGAACCGTCGCCTCGGCCGAGCAGCCGCCGCCGACCGTGGCCGTATACAAAACTTTGCCGGCCGTCCGTAGTCTCATCGGCCGTGCTGTTCCCGGTCCCGGTGGGCCGGCCCAGTAGAGATATCTCTTCCGAGAACTTGCCGCTCCGCGGGAAGGGCGGTATAAGCGTTCACCCGTCGTGGGTTGAAGCCGGCGGCCCCGTCGTGCGGACGGGAGCGAGGCGTCCGTTCGGTGCGCGGCCATCGGCCGTCTGGATCACGAAGTGGCGACGGGCGGGCCTGCCGCGGGCGCCGCTGCCGAGACTCCCGGAAGACCTTTGGAAGACCCTTGGCAGGCGTCGGACGTCGACCCGGCCAAGCCGGGCCGAGTCCTGCCTGGCGCAAGCCGGGAAGAGACTGGGAAGGCGCCTGCTCGTGAGGCGATCGCGCAGGTAGAAGCAGGTATGGGCAGGTAAATGACAGGTCCGGGCAGGTGTGGGCGGGCGCGGATGGGTGGGGCGCGTGGGGCGGGGTCACGAAGCCCGGGCCCTGCCTGCGGCGCCATGCGGTGGGAGCTGCCACGGGCCTGCGCACCCTCGTTGCCGGCGGCCTCAGATGCTCTTCGCCGGCCGGCCATGGACGCTGTTCACCCGAGGAAATGATCGTGGTGGACGTCTGCGTCAGCGGCGGATCCGGAGATCGACATTTTCGACTGGCCGCCTTGATCGCCAATTGTCGATCCGGCGGCCCGGCGCCAAAGCTCTATCAGGTTGTCGGCTTAAGTGGTACGGTCAGCATCCTTGGCACGCTGTCTCAGTACCTCGTCTCAGTACTCTGTCCATGCTATCGAGTAAGGATGCGCTCGCCGCTACCTCACGATGTTACGCTCCAGGTCTCACCATCGCCGACGCGATTCCCCGGTCGCGCCGATAATGCGACTCGCGGTTATTTCAGGGGCTGCCGCCTTCGTGGTCGGCGGGATGGGGTTCATTTCCTTATCGGACACGACTGACACATCACCGGTCGTAGCGGGGCCGATCGTGGCGGGCTCCGCGCCGTCCGGCGCTGCCGTCCGCCCGGACACCGGCAGGGAACCCGCCCACGTCGACGATCAACTGTGGGCGCCGTCGTATCCGGGTCAGGCCTCCCCGTATCCGGCAGGTCCGACAGGCGTCCCGGGCGGCTCCACGGTCGCGGTCAGCGCGCTGACGCCGGGGCAGCCACCGGCGGCCGGCGGTGGCGTCATCACGCCGCGTCTGATGGCAGCTGAGCCCGCCTCCGCGCAGGCCCAGGGTGGCGGATCCGCGCCCGCTCCCCCCGCGTCTGTCGCGGGCAGGACCGCGGTGGCTTCTTCACCCGCACCTGCCGCGCCCGCGCAGGCGAAGAGCACCCCTGCCGCGGCGTCCACCCCGAAGCCCACTCCCACGCCGACGCAGCAGGCCGCCCCGCGGCAGAACTCGTGCCCGAGCCTGCTCGGACTGCTGCGGCTCTGCCTCAACGTGTCGCTCGGCTGATCCTCCGCCGTCCGGGTGTCTGATCCGGATGGCGGAGTGACCGTTCAAGCCACGCCGTGTCCCTCGTGTCGCTGCTGCCGTCGCGGCCTGGACGGCACGGGCACGCGGATCGGGTCACAGCCGGTTCACGGAAAGATCTTTTTTGCTTCGGAGCGCATATCCTGGCAGGTATGCGGCAAGGTGTTCGGAAGCGCCCACTTCGTGTCGACGGATCAGATGGGCCGACCGCCCGGGTGCGGGCCGCCCGCTGACAGCCGCCGACTCCCTGACGCTGATCGTCTGCGGCGTACTGGCCGGGATCACCTCGACCGTGGCCGGGCTGGCCTCCGTCGTCTCCTACCCGACACTGTTGTGGTTCGGGCTGCCGGCGGTGCAGGCCAACGTCACCAACACGGTTTCTCTGGTCTTTGTGGCGGTCGGCGCGGCCATCGGGTCGCGCTCGGAGCTGGCGGGGCAGTACCGGCGGCTGATGCGGATGGGCCCCGTGAGTCTCGCGGGTGGGGTGACGGGGGCGCTGCTCCTGCTGGCGAGCCCGGCCGGCGCCTTCGAGGCAGTGGTGCCCTGGCTGGTGGCCGGCGCCGGTGCGCTGGTGCTGTGTCGGCACCGGTTGATGAGCCCGATCGGAGGCGGAGGCCTGCTGGATGAGCGGGGGCCGCCGCTGGCCGTCGCGTTGTTCGCCTCCACGGTCTACACCGGCTATTTTGGCGCCGGCGGTGGGATCATTCTCTTTGCGGTGCTTGGCGCTGCCATACCCGAACCGCTCCCGCGGGTCAACGCGATGAAGAACGTGCTCCTGGGGATGCCGAACGGGGTCGCCGCGGCGGCCTTCACGGTCTTCGGGCCGGTGTACTGGCCGGCTGTGCCGCCCCTGGCCTGCGGCCTGTTCATAGGCGGCGCGCTCGGCCCGGCGATCGTACGGCGGCTGCGGGTGGGAGCGCTGCGGCTGCTGATCGGTGTCGCGGCCATCGGGTTCGCGGTGAAGTTCGCCGTGGACGCCTACCTGTGACGTCCACGGGAGCGACGTCCCTGAGAGCGACGTCCCTGGGACCGTGCCCGGAGCGTCGTCTCATCAGCGGCGGAGAAACACCGGCGGGCCGCGCCTGGAGACCACCGGTGTTCTCCTCGCCACCAGCGCCACCAGCGCCACCAGCACCACCAGCGCCACCAGCGCCACCGGGTCCCTTTCATACTTTTTGGACTGTACGTAATCATATGCCGGCTGTATGTGATTTAACTGGCTTTTGTCGGGGCCGTCTGCTCGTACGGAGGTGCCCGGCGGGGCGTGTTGAGTCTCGTTGCCACGCTCATAGGAAAAGGTTGCGCCGTGGTTGGCCCATTCTGGGACAGGATGACCGGGTGCCGATCCGACGCCAGACTCCGTCAGGCCGCACGCCACGACGTGCCCAGCCGATGTTGCCGTTGCCGGTCCGTAACGCCGGCCAGCCGATCAGGAAGGGCGACACGCCTGTGACGGCGACCTGTGGTGGCTGCAGCGCCCAGTGGAGCGACCCGGAGACCACGCACTGCCGGGTCTGCCATGCGACCTGGCAGAACGTGCAGGGTTTCGACGCCCATCTGGCGGACTGCCAGCCGCGCCTGGCCACCCGCTCCGGTCGTGGTGGCCGGAGGTAGAACCTTCTCCCAGCGGAGGACAGCCACTCGTTGGGGTGGGTGACACGGAACAACGGAACAGAGGACGGCCGGATGCCCTCACGGGGGCTCTGTCCGTCCGTCCGTTCAGGGGTTGTCGGGCTCGGACCCCCGCCGCGCCGGGCCTGGAGCAGCCGGGAACGCGGCCCGAGGTTTCAGTCCGGAGGGTCGGGAAGGGGACCGACCCGTTGGGCGCCGATGGCGAAGCCGGCGAGGTCGATACTGGTGTCCGTCTTGGGGGCGAACGAACGGTCACCGCCGCCGTACACGACGGAGAACATGATGCCGCCGATGCGAAGCCGGTCGGAAATACGCGGGTTGTACCTGTGTTCTTTGTGTACTTCCTGGTTGTTGATCCAGACGACGAGGAGCTCCTGGGAAAACTTATCGGAGCTCATGCGGACGCCATGCTCGACGCAAATCCATTTACCGGGCTCCCACATCCACTTCTTCTTGCCGACCATGGCGATGGGGTCGTCCGGCCGGGCGGTGTTCGAATAGATTAGTCCTTCACCTCCTTTACGCCAGGCGAACCGGCTGGCGTAACCATCCTGGTAGTCGTTGGTGCGCTCCTTGGACGCTGGCTTGTACAGGACCCCGAAGAGCCCGGGGAGCTTTCCTCCTTTATTGAAATCGAATTTCTCCGGGAATCGCAAATAATAACGCAGGTATAGTTCTTCTGTCGGCTGGTCCTCCATGGCCAGGAAGAGTTGGCTGCCACCGTAGGTGTTCCCGTCGTTGTAGACCTGCCGGTCGGCGTCGTCGTTGACCGAGCCGGCCGGCAGCGCCACCCGGACCAGCCGGGGGAAGCGCGGGTTGTCCGAGGGCGGGATCTGCGCGCGGTCCAGGCCGAACGTTGCCCGCTGCTGCGGGACGAGGCCCTTGCCGAAGAAGTCCGCGGCCCCGTTTGCCAGAGTCGGTGGCGGCCCGGTCGTGGGAGGAGGGGTGACCGCGTCGGCATCTGGCGGAAGCACCTCGCTGGCCGGGTCGAAGGTGTTGTCGGGCCGGGAACAGCCTGCCGCCGCCGCACCCAGCAGACCGAGGGCTGACCCCAGCACGGCCCGCCGGGTCCGGCCCGGCCGGCCCGGAAGAATGATCCCGTCATCGGTGGGCCGGGAGGGTTGCGAACCAGGGACTCTGGGCAGGTACAATCCGTTTCTGTCGTTCATCCACCGACTCCCGCTCGTGCGCCGCTGGGCTGGGGGGTGATCTCAAGAATTCTCCGGGTCACGATACACTGTCCGCTCGGAGGCATATCGGTGGGTCACTGTGGCCGTCGGCTGTTGTGGTCCTTTTGGGGTCGGGTCCATTGGGCGCCGAGCCCCGATCTTTATCCGGGGATCGTGCGCCTGCCGTCGTCCGCGTTTTCCGGCGGAAAATCTGTCGCCGTTCCGGCCGGTAATTGTCCGTATCGTTTCGCTTGCCAGGTGGTGGTCCCGGCGCGAACGGTGGCCGGGGTGAACGACGGCGACACGACGACGGCGTGCTGCTACTTTCCGCGTTGAATGCAGCGCGGCCGGGGCCAGGGTGGCCCACCCGCTGCCGGCCGGTCGATGACGGTCATGGACAGGAACGGGCGGGAGTGGGCGGGGCCGGGCGGACGCCCGGGGACCGCTGATCGCGGGAGAGCGGGTATGACGGTTTGCGGGCTGCTGCGCCTGGACGATGCCCCGGTGCGGCGTTCGGTCCTCACGGCGATGCTCGCCTCGTCGTCGGTGGGCCTGCCGCCGGCGCGGGGCGTGCACCTCGACGGGCCGTTCGGCGTGGTGACGGCCTCGGGGTTCCCCGGTGACCCGACACCACCGATCGCGGTGGACGCGGAGGGGTTGGTCGTCGTCCTCGACGGCTGCCCCGGACGGCGGCGACGGGGTGGGAGCGGCCCGATCTCACCGCGTGGCGGTGCCCCGGCTGTCCTGCCCGCGCAACCGTCGGCCGGTCCGCACACGTACCTGTCGGCCGGTGCGTCAGCCGGCCCGTACGCGCAACCTGCGGCCGGTGTGTCAGATGACCGGCCCGGGGCTCCTGCCTGCGTGGGCTCCACCGACGCCTGCCTGCTCGCGGCCGCCTACCGCAGGGACGGCGAACGTTGTCTCGGGCCGCTGGGCGGGGACTGGGTCGCGCTGATCTGGGAGCCGGACCGCCGGCAGCTTGTGTGCGCCCGTACCGGCGACCCGGGGCAGGACCTGCTCACCTGGTCGGACGGGCGCGTTTTCGCGTTCGGGACGGAACTGGCGCAGCTTCGTGCGGCGGGGATGCCTGCGACGGCGGCGGGCCGCCCGCGTCCCGGTCGCAGGCTGGGGCGGGTCAGCTGGCTCGGCCCTGACGAACGGCTTGCGGTCCGCCTGCCCGGGGCGGTGACGGACCACCCCGCCGTGCCGGCCGGGCGGAGCGCGGTAGCGATCAGCCGGAGCGTCGTGTCCACTCGGTCGTGGCGCTCCGGCTGATGCTGTCGGTTCGCCGACTTGTCAGGGACGGCCGAGCGCGTGGTACGTCCAGCCCGCGGCACGCCATTGGGCCGGGTTGAGGGTGTTGCGACCGTCAATGATGGTGCGGGCCGCGACGACCGCGGTCAGTGCGTTCGGGGCGAGCTCGCGGAATTCTGTCCATTCTGTGAGATGGAGCACAATATGCGCCCCGATCGCGGCGTCGACGGCGTTGTCGGCGTAGATGATCTCCGGGTAGGCGCGCCGGGCGTTCGGGATGGCGGCCGGGTCGTAGACGGCGACCGTGGCACCGGCCTTGCGCAGGGTGTCGGCCACCGCGAGGGCGGGGGAGTCCCGGATGTCATCGGAGTTGGGTTTGAACGCCGCGCCGAGCACGGCGACCTTCTTCCCGGTGACGTCGCCGCCGAGCGCCTCGGTGGCGAGGGTGACGGTGCGGGTGCGGCGCCGGAGGTTGATGGCGTCCACCTCGGCCAGGAAGGCCACGGCCTCACCGGCGCCGAGCTCGGTCGCGCGGGCCTGGAAGGCGCGGATGTCCTTGGGCAGGCAGCCGCCGCCGAAGCCGAGGCCGGCGTGCAGGAAGCGGCCGCCGATCCGGGTGTCGTACGAGATGGCCTTGGACAGGTGGGTGACGTCGGCCCCGGTGGCCTCGCAGACCTCGGCCATCGCGTTGATGAAGGAAATCTTGGTGGCGAGGAAGGCGTTCGCGGCCACCTTGACCAGTTCCGCGGTGGGGTAGTCGACGGTGACGACGGGCGTGCCGGCGGCGATCACCGACGCGTAGACGCGGTGCAGCGTCGCCTCGGCGTTGCCGCCGGGCGCGACGCCGAACACGAGCCGGTCGGGGCGCAGGGTGTCGTCGACGGCGAAGCCCTCCCGCAGGAACTCCGGGTTCCAGGCGAGCTCGACCCCGGGTGCCTGCTCGGACAGCCAGGCGGCGAGGCGGGCCGCCGTCCCGGCCGGGACCGTGGACTTGCCCACGACCAGCGAGCCCGGCCGCAGCCCACCCGCGATCAGTCCGCTGACCGCGGCGTCGACGTAGCGCATGTCCGCGGAGTTCGACTCGGGATGCTGGGGCGTCCCGACGCAGACGAAGTGGACGTCCGCCGCGCTGGCGGCGTCCGCCAGCGATGTCGTGAAGGACAGGCGGCCGGACTCCAGGTTCTTGCGGAGCAGTTCCTCCAGGCCGGGCTCGAAGAAGGGCACCTCGCCGGCGGTGAGCCGCTCGATCTTGCCCGGGTCTACGTCGACACCGATGACCTCGAAGCCCAGTTCAGCCATGCAGACCGCGTGTGTCGCGCCCAGGTAGCCGGTTCCAATGACAGAAATTCTCAATGGATCAACAACCGTTGTTCCCATGTGGTTTGTCAACTCCCAGTTGGCGGTAATCTGACTATGGGCGTTGTGCATTCGACATGATCCGTTAACGTTTGCCGCCACCCGGAGTCATGCGATGCGAAGAAGAGGCATTATGCACGCACCTCGTGATCGCAGAGTAAATCTGCCGGGGTCGCGTTATTTCTCGTGACAGGGTAGGTGTGTTCCGTAGCGACCGACGCCCCGGGGTACGTGCGATTCACGTCACACTGCTAACCTCCGGTGTAACTGCCATCGGGGGTGGGGTTCTATGCGCCTTCGCGTCCGACGGTCAAGTTTTTGGCCGATATGAGGGGGAGGGGCCACCGGGCCGCTGCTTTTCAGATGGGTCTTTACGGTAACCCCTCGGAGGGAAAACGCTAGGCAATGGACGCGCTCAGCACCGTGATCGACCGCGTCGGATCGTACTGGGGACTTGTTCCCCTGGGCATCGCGGGAGTGATCTCGTGGTCGGTGTGGTTGTTCCGACGTGTATTGTCATCTCGTTACAAGCCGATCAACAACAAGTTTCGGGCATCCACATCCGTCGTCGTCCCCTCTTTCCGTGAGGACCCGGATGTCATAGAGCGCTGTCTACAGACGTGGCTGGCGCAGAACCCCGACGAAATCATCATCGTCCCGGACGTCGAGGACACCGAGCTCATCAGCCGGCTGCGAAGGCACGCGCGGGAGCACCGCAACCTGCGTGTCCTTCCCTTTGTGCACGAGGGCAAGCGCTCCGCCCTCGGTGTGGGCATCAAGGCCGCCACCAAGGAGATCGTGGTCCTCTGCGACTCCGACACGGCCTGGGAGCCGGGCCTGCTCGCCGCCGTCCAGATGCCGTTCGTCGATCCCAAGGTCGGCGGGGTCGGCACCCGGCAGAGCGTCTACAACGCACGCACCAGCGTCTGGCGCAGGGTGGCCAACTGGCTGGTCGACATCCGCTACCTCGACTACGTGCCGGCGCAGGGCCGGGCGGGCGCGGTCGCCTGCCTGTCCGGACGGACCGCGGCCTACCGCCGGTCCGCGATCCTGCCGGTGCTGCACAACCTGGAGAACGAGTTCTTCCTGGGCAGACGGTGCATAGCCGGGGACGACGGGCGGCTGACCTGGCTCACCCTCGCCTCCGGTTACAAGACCGTGCACCAGGACACGGCCCGGGCCATGTCGATGTTCCCCGACTCGCTGAAGGCGTTCATCAAGCAGCGGGTGCGGTGGAGCCGTAACTCCTATCGCTGCTACCTGACCGCGATCTACAAGGGCTGGCTGTGGCGCCAGCCGCTGATCTGCCAGATCAGCGTCCTCCAGATCCTGCTCACCCCGATCACCATGGGGGTGGCCATGACCTACCTCGGGTTCTGGATGGTCCGGCCACAGGCAAACGCCCCCCTCATCGCCGTCGCGTGGCTGCTGGGCGGGCGTGCCGTGCGCGGGCTGTCGCATCTGCGGGAGCAGCCGCGCGACATCTTCATCCTCCCGGTGGTGGTCGTGATGATCGTCATCGTTGCTCTGCCCATCAAGACCTGGGCATTCATCTCGATGAACAAGCAGGGCTGGTTGACCCGGCGTGCCGACCTGATCGGTGGCGAGGGGCAGTCGGACGCGTCCGTTCGGGTGAGCCAATAATGATCGGAGTTTCATGATCATCCCGACGCTCGGATTCTCCGTCCGCCGTGGGTTGTCGCCCGGCGCCGGGCCGTCCCCCAGCCGTCGGCGACCGTGGGCTCGTGTCCTGAGCGGTGGGGTGTGCGCGGGCGTCCTTCTCGGGGCCGCCTCCGTCCTGATCGGCGTGGCCGGCCCCGCGCAGGCCGCGCCCTCATCGCCGCTGCCCCCGGTCACCTCGGCGGACGCCAAGAAGCAGGCCCTGCTCGTCGACGCCGAGGACATCCGCCTGCGGTCGATGTTCGAGAAGTTCGGGGTGCTGCGGGCACCTGCCATGGTGCAGACCCAGGGCAGCCTGCCAACCCTGCTGCTGCCCGCCCGGCCGGCTCCTTACACGATCGAGGAGGTCGCCGCCGCCGGCGGCATGCGCCGTGAGGTCGACGGCGCCACCCTGGTGCTGACCAACATCGTGGTCGGGCCGGACGCCCACCTGATCATCGATCAGCGGGCCGGGTCACTGCGGCTCGCCAGCAGCCCGGCGGGATTCGTCGGACTCACCAGTTGGCGTGGCGCCATCGAGATCAACGGTAACGCGCAGCAGCCGCTGAACGTCACCGGCTGGGACATCAAGGAGCTCAAGCCCGACGTCAACGCGGTGGACGGGCGCGCCTACATCCGCACGATGGGTGGCGAACTGGTCGTGCGCAACGCCCGGGTGTCCAACCTGGGCTTCTGGAACGGCCGTACCGGCGGCGTGGCCTGGACGGGCAGCAAGGGCGAGCCCAGCACCGGTGGCGCGGCCAACTCCACGTTCGTCAACAACGTCTGGGGTGCCTACATCTCCGGTAGCGAGGGCATCCAGATGATCAATGTGCGGCTGGAGAGCAACGACCGGGCCGGCCTGGCGATCCACCGGGACGCGGTCAGCACCCTCATCTCCGGCAGCACCTCCACCGGCAACCACGGCGAGGGCATCACCATCGACCGCGCCTCCGGCTCCCGGGTCATGCGCAGCACCATCACGAACAACAGCGGTGACGGGATCACGCTGGACGGCCGTGGTATCGGCATCGTCGCCACCGCCACCGGCGTCCAGATCAACCAGATCAAGGGAACCGTCATCGAGGCGAACACGCTGAGCGGCAACGGGCGCTACGGGGTCCGGGTCCTCGGCGGTGAGGACACCGTCGTACGCGGCAACAAGGTGTCCGGCAGCCAGGTGGGCGTCGTGGTCAAGAGCGGTGCGAACGGCACCCAGATCCTCGACAACACCGTCGGGGGCGTGGCCGACTCTGCCCTGCAGATCGGCCCGGACGCCAAGCGGACGGCCATCACCACCAACACGCTCGCCGACGGGCGGATGGGGATCATCACCCAGGACGCCGCGACGAGCATCATCAGCCGTAACAAGATATCCGGCTCGACCGAGTTCGCGGTGACTGTACGCGGCCAGTCTGACGGCACGACCGTGGGCAACAACACACTGGCCGGCCGGGGCTGGCGAGCCGTCGACATCCGCAAAGCCGTCGGGATCACCGCTGCGGCCGTGAAGAGCAACGACACGTCGAAGTGGATTCCCCGGCTCGAACGCCCGTGGTACGCGATCTTTGAACGGCACCCGGCCCTGTTCGTCTGGTCGTTCATGGCACTGCTGCCGATTCTTGGCTGGCGTACCGGCCGGCGCTGGCGCAAGCGCGCGGCCAACGAACACCCCTATCCCGAGTCCGATCTGCTGGTACGACGCATGACCAGCGTGAGTGCCGTTCCGGCCGGCCCGCAGCCGGCCGCGGCCGGCCCGGCCGGCCTGCAGGCCGCCGTCGAGCGGCTGGAGCTGGTCGAGGCGACCGAGGTGATCCCCATGCCCCCGCGCCCCGGGGACCGCGGACGGACACCGCTGGTACCCGGCCAGGGCGCCCAGCGGACGACCACCTACCGCGGCGCCGCCGCGCAGGAGTATCCGCCGGCATCCCGGCCGCGGTACGGCGACCACTCCTGGCCTGCCGCGTCCACGCCGCAGCCCGGCCCAGCCGGCCGGCAGGCGGGGCCCGGCAGCGGCAGCTCCGACAGGGCGTTCAGCGGGCGTGATCGTGATGGTGCCCGGGCCAACCAGGACGACAACCCGACCATGGACGGCCTGCGTTACCTGCGTGACCATGCGGCACGGTATTCTGACGACCCCTTCGAGCGGTTCGCCGAGGGCGAGGATGACGATTTCCGTGGAGGTGACCCCGCCAGCGCCGCCGCGCCACAGGGATATCCGCAGGCCCGGAACGACCGGCTTCCAGATGATCGTTTTTATGAGGGCGACCCGGAGGCGGATGACGCCACGATCCAGGACGATCGCGAAGGTGCCGCGGTGGTGAAATACGACACCGTCGGATCGCGAGCGATGATTTCCTACAATGGGAAAGATCGTGACCGTTACACCAGGAGGGATCCACTGTGACGATCCCTCCTGCGGGGGTCCCCACCGGGACGGCCGGCCCCTCGACAGGGCCGGCTTCCCGGGGCACCCGCAGGCGTTGGGGTCAGTACGTGATGGCGACGGTGGCGCTCGCGTGCGCGGTGACGGTCGCCGCCTGCCAGGGCGGCACGAAAACGGCGAGCTCGCAGGCGCCGCCAGCCACGGGCTCGGCAGCTTCCGAGGCTTCCCCGCGGGCGTCCGCCGCCGGGGCCGGGCCGGTCGTCACCCAGGGCGGCGGGCCTCAGTCCGGCAGCCAGGAGGTGACCTGTCCGGCAGGTGAGCCCACTGTCCGTAACGCCGGTGATCTCAAGACAGCGCTGGCGTCGGCGAAGCCCGGCGCGGTCATCCGACTGGCCGACGGCACATACGCCGGCGGCTTCACCATCGCCAGGTCGGGCACGGCGGCACAGCCGATCTGGCTGTGCGGTTCGCGCAACGCCGTGCTGGACGGCCAGGACGACACCGACTACATCCTGCACATCGACCATGCCTCCTACGTCCGCCTGTCGGGTTTCAGCGTCCGCAACGGCAAGAAGGGCGTGATGGCGGACGGCGTCCAGCACAGCATTATTGCCGGGCTCAGTGTGAGCGCCATCGGGGACGAGGCCATCCACCTGCGTTCCTTCAGCTCCGACAATCTGGTGACCGGGAACGTCATCCGGAACACCGGGAACCGCTCGGAGAAGTTCGGCGAAGGTGTCTACGTCGGTAGCGCCAGCAGCAACTGGTGCAAGTACTCGAACTGCCGCCCGGACAACAGCGACCGGAATTCGATCATCGGGAATGACATCGCCGGCACGACGTCGGAGAACATCGACATCAAGGAAGGCACCACCGGCGGCATCATCTCCGGGAACACGCTGTCCGCCGACAGACTGGTCGAGGCCGACTCGTGGATCGACCTCAAGGGTAACGGGTGGACCGTCGTGGACAACACCGGCCGGGGCGGCGGAAGCATCAAGGACGGTATCCAGACCCACGTCGAGTCCGCCGGCTGGGGACGACGGAACATCATCCGGAACAATTCGCTCGCGGTGAACGGCGGAGGGTTCGGGGTTTATATCCACAACGGCGACAGCACCCAGAACGTGGTCGGTTGTGACAACAGGATTCAGGGTGCGGAGCGGGGCTTCTCCAACATCAGGTGCTCTTAGCCGTAATGTTTCCGCCGCCGGACGGACGTCAGCATTGGTTATCAGCGTCGCGTGACGTCACGTCCGGTGGTTGTTGTCGTTACGCTGTGAACTGGTCTCACGTGCCGTGAGTGGACCGCTGTCGTTCGAGCACCGTGCGGGTGACCCGGCGCTCCATCACGAACGACAGGAAGGGAATCGTGCCGGCCAGCATGACCCACAGGGTCGTCCCGGTGCCCAGCCGGCACCGGGACGACAGGTCCGCGGTCAGGGCAAGATAGATCATGAACAGGAGCCCGTGGACGGGGCTGACGGTCTCGGCGAGCGCCGGGGCGTCCGCCAGGTACTTCAGCGGCACGCCCACCAGCACGAGCGTGATCAGCCCCACACCGACGAGATAGGCGATCACCCGGAAGCGCAGCAGCGCACGACGGACCGCGCGCTCGCTGAAGCGCCCGGAGTCCGAGGCGGAACCGGTGCCGCTCGCCGTCGTTTCCGCCGTTCCAGGGCCTGCCGTGGGCTCCGGTCCCGGGGCTGGGCTCCGGGCGTCCTCCTTGGTGGGCGGTGTCACCGTGTCCCCGATCCGGACGGCGTGTCCCGCTCGTAGAGCGAGGCAAGGTAGCGGTTGTACGCCTCCAACTCCTCGTCATCCTCCTCGTCGTCGCCAAAGCCGTTGCTGAGCGAACCGTCAGTGCCGGACCCGCCCGGCCCACCAGGCCCGTGGCGTTCGTTCCATGGTTGTCCGTCCGTACCGGGGCGGGCCGCCTCACCGGCCGCGGGAGTCCTCTTCGCCGATCCTGGACGAAGTTCCTCGCGCACCATCTGCCACCAGCCGAAGATCACGGCCGCGGCGAAGATCGGCCATTCCACACCGTAGAAGAGGTTCTGCAGGGTCCCGCGACCGGACTGCCCCTTCTCCCACTGCCACCACCCGAGCCTGGCGAACAGACCGATCATGAACAGTGCGAGCGCGTGACGCAGGATCCAGGAGGGCGAGAAGAGGATTCGGCGCACGTCTGCGACGCTACATCCGTTCGTGCCCGGCGTGGCTGTCGGACGGGTTGACAAGTGCGGCTCGCCCGCCCCGGCTGGGGGGGTTAGCGGGGAACGGGCGAGCCGGAACGTTCGGAAACAGCGCTTTGGTCAGCCGAAAGATCATCGGTTCTGAGCGCAGCGGAGCTGTCCGCACGTTCATATGTCCAGTCGCCCGGGAGCCTGGCGGGGTTGCCGCGTCCGGAACATTTTTTTCGACGTCGAGAACGGCTCACCGGCGGCCGGAGAGGACAGCCGCGGCAAGCGAGATCTGCCCCGGGGGCGCAGCCTGGACCTGCTGCGGCCTGGACAACCTGCCGCCGCCGGGGCTGCCCCGCCCGTCCGGGTCGCGCCGTTCGTCCTGCTCGTCGCGATTGTTCGAGTAGTCGCGGTCGTCTGCGTCATCTGAATCGGGCTCTGCCCGGGCGGACACCTCGACGGTCAGGATGCCTCCACTCGAGCCCGGGTCGAAGTCGATCTCGACTACCGAACCCACCCATCTGCTCGAATGGCCCGACTGCACGACGACAGACGAGACATCCTGCCCGTCGATGTCGGCCCGCACCACGCCCCGTACCCCCAGCGTGCCCAGGTACAGGCTCAGACGGCCGGCCTGGCCGGCCGTCGGGACGGCAAGCCGGAACCTGCCGGAGTCCCGCAGCGCCAGGGCGTCGGCATAGTTGCGGCCCGTCCGCTGTGGGCTGCCCGCACTCCAGTCGAACCGGCTGGTAGCGGCGACCACCGTCGGGTCGCTGCCGGACACGTTGAGCCGGCCAATGATCGGTTCTGCCAGGTTCGCGCGTACCCGCTCGGCGGATCTGTTCGCGCCGTTCCCGTAAAGAACCCAGTCCCGGGCGCCCGGGGTCGGCAGAATGATCCGTTCCAGGGGCGTCGGGCCGACACTGAGCTGGACCCGCGGCGCCTTGTCCGCCGGTGTTCGGGGTGACGGAGGCGCGGCGGCCGGGTCGGGTGTGGTCTGTGACGTCGGCCCGGCCGACGCGGGCTGTTGCGAGGGGATGGGCAGAGGCAGGGTGACCCCGGTCGCGGAAGCGGGCGGCGGTACCGGAAGCGCCGTGGCCGACATAGAATGATCATTATTGCGCGACGGGACTGTCCGGATGCCGATCAGCGTGATCGCCACGACGCCGAGCACGCCGACGACGGCGCCCAGGGTAATCGTCACGGATCGGGAGGAAACGGCAGGCGGTCTCTCCGGCCTTCTTCCCCGCGGGGCCGTCCTTTCCAGGCCCTGCCGCTCCAGACCCTGCCGCCGTCGCTGGTCACGAGGCAGCCGATCCGGGCTTTCGGAGCGACGGCCGGCAGCGTGGGCCAGCGGTGGGCGGGTCTCACGGCCCGGCCCGACAACGCGTCCGCGGATCCGCGCGCTGTCCGGCTCGTGCGCGTTCGCCGCGTCCGTGAGCGTCTCGGACAGCCACGGCCCCGGTTCCACGAGGGTGTGTCCGCGGTGGCGACGGCCGGTGCAGCGGCGACCGCCTGTCATGTCGCCTCCCCACCCCGCAGCCGCGCCCGCGGATCGACGTCGCGCCGCCGGCGTGGCAGCCCCTTGCGCGCCTCGGGATGCTTCCTGCCCAGCCGTGCCACGGGATCCGCCGCCGGCGGAGCCTGCGGCCCCCGGGCGCTCCCACGCGCGTTGTCGCGTGTGCCCGCCAGCAGGACGCGCTCCAGCTCACCGGCGCCCTTCGAGGTCTGGCTCTTGACCGTGCCGACGGAGATCCCCAGGGTGCGGGCGGTCTCGTCCTCGGAGAGGTCGAAGGCGTACCGGAGCACCAGGCACTCCCGTTTGCCGGTCGACAGCGACATCAACGCCGTCCGGACGTCGACGACGGCCGGCACGTCGGTGTCGGTGCTGCGGGTCTCGGCCAGGCTGCCGAGAATGCCGAGGCCGTGCCGCTCGCGCACGATCCGCCGTAGCCGGCTCGCGGCCATGTTCGCGACGGTACGTCTGAGGTAGGCCAGCGGGCTGTCGGCCTGGCGGACCCTGTCCCAGCGCCGCCAGGCGGCGGTGAACGCGTCGGCGGTGATGTCGTCGGCGGCGTCATGGTCGTTGGTCAGCAGATAGGCGAGCCGGGACAGTTGGCGATGGTGCCGCTCGAAGAAGTCGTGGAACTCCGCGGCCGGGCCGTCGTGGTCGTCGTGGTCGTCGGGGCCACCGTCCACGGCGGCCGGGCGGGTAGGGGCGCGGTCACCGACATGGCCATCGGGCGCTACGGGATCATCGGGTGCCACAGGGGCATCCGGTGACACGGGGTCCGCCGGTACCACGGAGGTACCCACGGCACCGCCCGCTTCGATGGTGTCGCCGTCCCGTTCCAACCGGCGTGCTCCTGAAGCTCGTCCGATGGGCGATGCGCCACATGTGTGGATCTCGCCCGGTGGCAGGATGAGAGAAGTATGTCCGGCGCGCAGCCTATGGGCTGCGGCGGGTCCGTACAATTCGGTCATCACCACGATTTGGTCATCATCCGGCTGGGATCGGGTGATTCACTCCCTCATCCTGTCCGCGGACTGTTGCCGGATGACGTAACGATGTTTCCGTGGGACACCGGTCGGGGTATGCCGGCGCATATGGGTGCTTCGCACGAAGTCGTTGTGGCTCGCCGGGACGTCCGTGTGCATCGGCCTGCCCCACCGCCTCCGCTTGATCCGGACACTCCGATCCCGGACGACCCCGCTCCGCTGCTTCCCAGTACGCCCGATCTGCCGCCCGCCCCGCACGAGCCCTCCCCCTACACCGAACCCGCTCCGATCGAGCCCGAGCCCGAGCCCGAACCCGTCTGATCCGTGCCCGGGCCGGCCGGGGCGGCTCGCATGCCACCCGGTGGCCAGCTGGGCTTCATCGGGCCGGCAGATCAGCATGGGTGACGACGTCACGTGCCGGAGCCGCCGCCGTCGTCCACGGCAGGTCGCCGCGGATCGGGTCTTCTTTTACACGTCTGACGTAGTCGCTCGGGCTTTTTATGAGGCACCCTTGCCGCGGTACTTCTGCCGGACTCGTTCCAGGCAGGTCTCCACGGTACTTTTCTCGATGTTGGGCCGCCGGGCGATGACGACGTGCGGCAGACTCTCGGCCACCCAGGAGAGTCTGCCGTTCCCATGGTGTCAGGGCGGGGTTGTTACGGTCGTCATCGACGAGATGTTCATACGGGCGGCGCTCGGTATCGCGGGCGGAGCATTCGTCCTGCTGTTCGGCGTCACTGCCGCGGATGACCACGCCGATTCCGGCGAGGCCGGGTTGCTCGGCATTGTCGCGCTGGTGTTCCTCGTGCTGGCCGGGGCGCCGCTGGCATGCGCGGCCATGCTGCCTCGCCGGCTGTCATGCATCCGCTTCGTCATTGCCATCGTCATCGTCGAGCCGATCGCTGTGCTCAACGGATTGGTCAACTTTGTCTCCGCGCGGTCCATCGGCTTGTTCCAGCCGCTCGGGCTCTTCCCCGTCATCCGGGGAGCGCTTGTCATCCGGCCATTCGCTCGCCAGGAGGCCAAGGTGCGGCGTCAAGAAAAGTCACTGTTGTCACAATATCCGCCGCATGGCAACTACTGTATGACACCGTTGACCGGACATGATGTAGGCGGATCGGCCGGCAACCAACGGTGTGGGCTCGCGGGAGTGCGGCTGGCGAGTATGCCGCATCGTCGCCAGCGCGCCGGATGGCCGGTGGCAGAGCGAGAGGACCAGTAATCGATGACGGCCTGTCGAAACGGTGGCTCCGTGTTGACCCCGGGACCTCGCGGGCGTGTGGGATGCGTACTTCTCGCGGCACTTTCCATAGCTGGCTGCGGCTCCCAGGTCGCTACCGTCGCGGCGTCCACCAGCGCCCCTGCCATAACCGTCCCTGTCGCCACCGCGGTGCCCACCATTGTGCCTCCTGTCACCTCACCTGCCGCCACCACGGCGTCCATCGTCGTTCCCGTTACCACCTCGCCTGTCGCCAGAGCCGTTCCGTCGCCTCCGCCGTTAAACGCGGTCGACGGCACACGGTTCGAAGCCTGTGTGGACGGCACCTGCGAGGTGTCCGTGCACGGGCCGGTCGACATCGCGGTCGGCCCCGACGCTCTTTCCGTGACCAAGGTAAGTCCCGACGGACTCGACTTCGAGCTGAGCCTGGCGAATGGCGGGCAGGCGTCCGGCACCCTCAAAGGCACCTGCGGTACCATTTTCACGTTTCTCCGCGGCGGTGGTTTCCGTAGCGGATTCTGCGCTCCCGGTAAAGTGCAGGGGCCGCCGGCTCCGGAACCCAGGACGGTTTCGATCCAGTTGGCCGGATGGTCTTCCGACGGGGCCGCCGTACTGCGACTGGTCTCGGGCTAGTCTCTGATCTTCCGTATGGCAGCCCGTACGGTAACGAAACCCTTCCGTCTTCCCGAGGACTTCCGAACGCGGAGACCGTGGGAGCACGATATCAATAAAGGCTGATCAAAGCCGTTTTCTGCCCGTAGGCGGATGACGATTTTCATCATTGTGAACGCCCAATTGCTGATCGTCCGTAATCGGTTCTCGGCCAGAAAAAAGCCAGTCGTCTCGGGACCCCTCCCGGTGTTGTCGGGGCCAGTGGTCCTGAGCAGACTTCGGCACGGTTCGGAAAACCGAAGCCCGGTGGGCCGCGTTCCTGCCGGGGGACGCCTGTTCCCGCGGCCGGTTGATGATCGTGGGTGCGGGTCGGACGCGGTGCGCGGGCGGGCGTGGATACGGTGGGCTGGTGCGCGCGGTGACGGTGGCGTCTTTCGGTGCTCCCGAGGTCATGTCCTGGGCGGAGGTGGACGACCTCGCCCCGCCTGGCCCGGGTGAGATCGCCATCGACGTGGTCGCCTCCGCGGTCAACCGCGCCGACCTGCTGCAACGCCAGGGCTTCTACCCGCCGCCGCCGGGCGCGTCCGCCGTGCTGGGGATGGAGTGCTCCGGCCGGGTCGCCGCGGTCGGCGCCGGGGTGACCGCGTGGCAGCCGGGGGACGAGGTCTGCGCCCTGCTCGCCGGCGGCGGGTACGCGACGAGGGTCAACGTCCCCGCCGGCCACGTGCTCCCGGTGCCGGCCGGGGTGTCACTGCTCGAGGCCGCCGGGCTGCCCGAGGCCGCGGCCACGGTCCACTCGACGGTGTTCGGGGTCGCCGATCTGCGTGACGGCGAGGTGTTCCTGGTGCACGGCGGGGCGTCCGGGATCGGGACGTTCGCGATCCAGGCGGTGCGGGCCCTGCGGCCGTCGTCGACGATCGCGACCACCGCGGGCAGCCCTGCGAAGCTGGTGCGCGTCCGCGAACTCGGAGCCGATCTCGCCATCTCCTACCGGGACGAGGACTTCGTCGACCGGGTGCGGGAGGCCACCGGCGGCCGTGGCGCGGACGTGATCCTCGACAACATGGGCGGGGCGTACCTGGCGCGCAACGTCGAGGCGCTGGCCGTCGAGGGGCGCATCGTCGTCATCGGGCTGCAGGGCGGGCGCAAGGGCGAGCTGAACCTGGCGGCGCTGCTGGCCAAGCGGGGGAGCGTCCACGCGCTGTCTCTGCGGGCCCGGCCGGACGAGCGGAAAGCCGCGATCGTGGCGGACGTCCGTGAGCGGATCTGGCCGGCGGTCGAGGCCGGGGCGATCCGTCCGGTGATCGACCAGGTGGTGCCGATCGAGAAGGTCGCCGACGCGCACCGGCACGTCGAGGAGCTTGGCCACGTGGGCAAGGTCCTGCTCGCCGTGGACACCCCGTAGCCGTGGACATCCTGTAGCCGTGGACATCTCGTAGCCGTGGGCGCCCCGTAACGCGCTGGCCGCGGAAGGCGGAGCTGGCGGCGGATAGTGATGTGGTGGTCGTCCGTTGCTGACGGTGCCCAGTTGCGGACTCGTTTCCGTCCTGGCCGCATACCTGTCGGATCGAGCAGGCAGGATGGGTGTATGGCAGATCAACCGGACCCACGGGTCGTGGTCGTCGGACCGGACGGAACACTGGACGAGGGCACCACGGCTGCCCGTTCGCGGGTCGTGGCCGCCCAGCTCGGTGGCGAACCGGCCGCGTCGCCCGCGGCCGAAGACGACAAGGATCATGCGAGCGCGCTCATGGAGATGGTCCCCCAGCCGGACAAGGTGATGCGGATCGGCTCAATGATCAAACAGTTGCTGGAGGAGGTACGGGCAGCGCCGCTGGACGAGGCGAGCAGGGTACGCCTGCGGGAGATCCACCGTAACGCGATCACCGAGCTCTCCGACGGGCTCGCCCCGGAGCTGGCCGAGGAGCTCGGCCGGCTCACGCTCCCCTTCAACGACTCCCAGACCCCCAGCGACGCCGAGCTGCGGATCGCTCAGGCACAGCTCGTCGGATGGCTGGAAGGACTATTCCACGGCATCCAGACGGCGCTGCTCGCCCAGCAGATGGCCGCCCGGGCCCAACTGGAGGAGATGCGCCGGCGGGCCCTGCCCAGCGCTCCCCAGCAGGGCGAGCAGTTCGGCCGCGGCGCCTACCTGTGAACCCCGTGGGCGGCCTGTGTCGAACCCGTGGGAGGCCTGCCCGCCGCCGGCTCCGCCGGCCGTGGCGGGCCGCGCGGGGACGTGGGGACGCCATGGACGCCGGCCGCGGCCAGAACGACGGAAATGCTGGAACAGCAAACGCCTGGAACACCGGTCAGGCAGTCGGGCGTGCGCGTCCGGTTCTGTTCATGAAAGTGAGGGCGGAAGCGGCTGTCATGGCGCCACCTGTTCCCTCACTTTCATGATGCGACAGCGTCCGATCATGTGTTTCTGATCGTTTCGGGACGGGCCCGCGTCACCTGACAGGCGTTTCGGGGACGCGGGGGTGTCAGCTTGCCGGGCTGACCGAGCTCATGTTGAAGTCCGGGACGCGCAGGGCCGGCATCCGGGCGAGGGTGAACCAGTCCCCCCACTCGCGGGGAAGCGTCCGGACCGTCGCCCCGACCTCGGTGAGCCGGCCCAGCAGGTCCACCGGGCTCTCGTTGAACCGGAAGTTGTTGACCGCGCCGACGACCTCGCCGTCCTCCACCAGGTAGACGCCGTCACGGGTGAGCCCGGTGAGCAGGAGCAGCTGCGGGTCGACCTCGCGGATGTACCACAGGCAGGTCAGCAGCAGCCCCCGCGAGGTGTTCGCGATCAGTTCGTCGAGGGACGCCGTCCCGCCACCGTCAAGGGTCAGGTTGTCGATGAACGGGGTCACCGCCACCTTGCCGCCGTTCCCGTCGCCGCGAGCGGTGGCGTCGCGCGCCGAGGCGCGGGTGTGGATCAGCGCGGCCAGCCTGCCGTCCACGATCCAGTCGGTGCGCCGCAGCGGCAGCCCGTTGTCGAACACGCTCGACGTCGCCGACGACGCCCCGGCGATCACGAACGGGGTCGCCGGCAGCTCCGGGTCCAGCGGGTCGCTGAACAGGTGCAGCCCGGCCGGGCCCAGGGTCTCGCCGATCCGGGTGCCGCCCCCGGCCCGGCTGAACACGGTGCGTCCCTCGGCGGCGTCTCGGCCGGCGGCTGACCAGTAGGTGTAGGTCAGCAGGTCGGCGACGGCCGACGGCGGCAGCAGCGTCTCGTAGCGGCCCGCGGGCAGCTCCACCGAGCGGGCGCTCCAGCCCAGGCGCTCGCGCAGCAGCGCGTGGGTGGCGGGCACGGAGACGTCGGTGAAGTCGTGGGTGGACTGGCCGTGCCACACCGAGCCGGCCGGGGTGGCGCTCTTGGCGTTCCACTCCACCGACCCGGTCGGCTGGCTGTGCCGCAGCCGCAGCCCCGCGGAGGTGCCCAGCCAGGTGGTGGTCAGCTCGTGCTGGGCGAAACCGAACAGGCGCTGCCCGTCCGCCCGCGCCGCGGCGAACGCCTCACCGAGTTCCCGTGCGAACTCGGTGAACACGCCCGTGCTGGTGCGCTGCGCGGGATCGGTGAAGGTGGCTTCCGCGACAGCTTCGGCGGCGGCCACCGCGGTCTCGCCCGGGGAGTGCGGCACGCCGACGTCGGCGCCGGGGCCGAGTAGATCGGCGTAGTCGTCGGCGTCCTCGGCCTCCCGGGCGTCCGCCTCGGACAGGCGCAGCAGCTTCTCCAGATCGTCACTGTCGGCGATGTTACTTGCCGAGCGGACCCCGAACGCCCGGCCCACCACGCTGATCACGGTGACGGACCGGTCACGGGTCGCGCCGTTGGTCGTCAGGGTGTTGTTCGCCCAGCGCAGGTTCACCGTGCTCGACTCGCCGGCGATCACCACGCACCCGTCGGCCCGCGACGACTCCAGCGCCCGTTCGACGATCTCGTGGGACTGTGCGGTCACCGGCCTGCCTCTCGCTGGGTATTGAGGATGTTGACGTTCCGGAACAGCGCCGAGGGGGAGCCGTGGCTGACCGCCGCGACCTGCCCGGGCTGGCCCTTGCCGCAGTTGAACGCCCCGCCGAGCACGTAGGTCGACTCGCCGCCGACAGCCTCGAGCGATCCCCAGAAGTCGGTGGTGGTCGCCTGGTAGGCGACGTCGCGCAGCTGCCCGACGATCCGGCCGTCGCGGATCTCGTAGAACCGCTGGCCGGTGAACTGGAAATTGTACCGCTGCATGTCGATCGACCAGCTCTTGTCACCCACGATGTAGATCCCCCGGTCCACCCGGGAGATCAGTTCCTCGGTGGACGGCCCGCCCGGCGCGGGCCGCAGCGAGACGTTCGCCATCCGCTGGATCGGCACGTGCCCGGGCGAGTCCGCGAACGCGCAGCCGTTGGAACGTCCGGTGCCCAGGGCGGCGGCGTTCTGCGCCGCCATCCGGCGGTCAAGCTGGTAGCCGACCAGGGTGCCGGCGCGGACGATGTCCCACTGCCCGGCCCGCACGCCCTCGTCGTCGTAGCCGATGGTCGCCAGGCCGTGGGGGGCGGTGCGGTCCCCGGTGACGTGCATGGGGGTGGAGCCGTAGCGCAGCGTGCCGATCTTGTCGAGGGTGGCGAAGGAGGTACCGGCGTAGGCGGCCTCGTAGCCCAGTGCCCGGTCGAGTTCGGTGGCATGCCCGATCGACTCGTGGATCGTCAGCCACAGGTTCGACGGGTCGATCACCAGGTCGTAGCGGCCCGGTTCGACCGAGGACGCCTTGGCCTTCTCGGCGAGCAGGGACGGGATCAGCTCGATCTCGGCGTCCCAGTCCCAGCAACCCGCGGCGGGGCCGGCGACCAGCCACTCCCAGCCGCGGCCGACCGGCGGGGCGATCGTGCGCATGGTCTCGAAGCCGCCGGCGGCGCGGTCGACCCGGGTCGCCTCAAGCTGGCAGATCACCCGGACGCGCTGCTGGGTGGTGCTCGTCCCGGCGAGGTCGGCGTAGAACTTGTTCTCCAGTACCTGGCCGAGCCGGCCATCGACATGGTCGACGTCCCTGGCGGCCAGCAGCGTGCGGCACAGCCCCCCGACCCGTTCGATCTTCTCGGTCGTCTCGACGGCGAACGGGTCGACCGTGTAGGCCGACACCCAGGTCGCGTCCGCGTGCACCGGCTCGTCGGCCAGCTCCACCGGTTCGCTGTTCAGCGGACGCGCCACCCGCGCGATCTCGACCGCTTCCCGGGCCACCCGGACAGCCTCGTCCACGGTGAGGTCGACACCGGCGGCGAACCCCCAGGTCCCGTTGTGCACGACCCGGACGGCAAAGCCGACCGCCTGGCCGTCGGTGCGGCTTTCCAAGCCTGCGTCCCGGAAGGACAGCGACGCGTTGCGCAGCCGTTCGATGCGGATGTCGGCATGGGTGGCGCCCAGGTCACGGGCGGTCTGCAGGACGGCGTCGGCGAGGGCGGCCCGGGGCAGCGCGAGGAACTCGGCGTCGATGTCGTGGGCCGGGGTGCCGGCGGCATCCGGCCCCGTCCCGCTGGTGACCCCTCCAGGGCCAGTCCCTCCAGGGCCGCTCACGGGAGTACCGCCGGTGCATGTGCTGGTGACAGATGTGGCATGGATCCATCCTCGCTCCCGGCGAAAGGATCTGTTCGCCGGGGCGGCCCTCGGCGTCACCCGCCGCCACCCCGCCGCCCCGCCGCCGCCAGGGTGACGCGGCCGATGGAAGGCGGCGCGGTCAGCGGAAGAGGCGTTCGAGGACGTGGGCGACGCCGTCGGCGTCGTTGGAGGCGGTGATCTCGTCGGCAGCGGCGAGGACGTCCGGGTGGGCGTTGGCGACCGCGACGGCGTGGCCGGCCCAGGCGAACATCGGCAGGTCGTTCGGCATGTCACCGAAGGCGATCGCGCGCCGCGCGGACACGCCGTACCCGGCCGCGATCTCCGCCAGGGCGACGCCTTTGGACACGCCCGCCCCGGCAATCTCCACAAGATCGTAGCTGGACGTGGTGACCACGGCCGTCGATCCGGCGGCAGCCACGATGGCACCGTGGACGTCGGCGAAGCTGCCCGCGGACAGCGCGCGCCGGACCAGCAGTTTCGTCGCGGGCAGGGCCGTGAGCAGTTCGGTGACGTGCCCGACGGCCTCGTGCGGGTCGGGCCACATCGTGCTGAAGGCCGGCTCCCGGCCGAAGCGGGTGCCGCTCTCCACGGCGAAGGCGGCGTCCGGCACGATCGCCCTGATCTCGGTGGCCAGATGGAGCGCGGTGGCGGTGTCCAGGACGCGGTGGCGGAGGGTGGCGTGGTTGTCCAGGTCGTAGACGAGCGCGCCGTTCGCGCAGATGGCCAGGCCCGACGTGCCGGTCTGGGCCACGATGTCGGCCATGACCCGGGTCGGGCGGCCGGTGACGAAGATGACGACGGACCCGGCGCTCCTGACCCGGTCCAGCGCGGCACGGGTGCGCTTCGAGACCGTGCCGTCGGTGCGGATCAGCGTCCCGTCGAGATCGGTGGCGACGAGCGCTGGGCAGAACACAGTCGTTCAGTAAACCGCATCCACGCGGGCTGCGCCGACTGCCCTCCATCCTGCCGGAGGCCGGGTTTCGGGGGTTGTGGGGCCGAAGAGGGCATGATCATGCTGCGGCCGGGTGTCCCGCGGGGCCGTAGTGTGCTGCGTTAGCATGCGCGTGGTCCGGGAGGCCGAGGTCCCTGGGTCGCCGGCCGGAGTGGGATCCGGGCGGTGGACAGCCCTTCCAGCGTCCAGAACGATCATTTTTGCGACTGGCGGGAAGGCCGTGGGAAGGAAGGTGCCCGGGAAGCGATGAAAACGTTTGACGAACTATATCTCGAGCTGGCTGAAAAATGGCGTGAACGAACGCCCGGATCCGGCAGCGTGGACGCGCTGGACAAAGGAATTCACCACATCGGGAAGAAACTCCTCGAAGAAGCCGCGGAAACCTGGATGGCGGCGGAGTACGAGGGGGCGGAGCGGGTCGCGGAGGAACTGTCACAGCTGCTGTACTGGAGTCAGCTGGTGATGATTTCCGCGGGTCTGACACCGCACGACGTATACTCCAGGCTGTGATAACGACCCTTCGGTGCGCGTTCAGTGCCGGACTGTGACACGGGAGCTGTGATGCTGCGACTCGCGGTGCCCAACAAGGGGGCGCTGGCGACCGCGTCCAGTCAGTTGCTCGTCGATGCGGGTTACCAGGCGCGTCGCGAATCGGCGGAGCTGGTCGTCACCGATATCGAGAACGACATCGAGTTCTTCTTCCTCCGACCGCGCGACATCGCCGTCTACGTCGGGGCCGGCCGGCTGGACATCGGCATCACCGGCCGCGACCTACTGATCGACAGCGGCGTCGCCGCCGACGAGCTGCTGCCACTGGGCTTCGGGTTCTCGACCTTCCGCTACGCCGTGCCGGAAGGGGGTGTGACCGACATCGACGGTCTGACCGGCACCCGGATCGCCACCTCCTTCCCCGGGCTGGTCACCGCCGACCTGGCCCGGCGCGGGGTCGACGCCCAGATCGTCAGGCTGGACGGCGCGGTGGAGACCGCCATCCGGCTCGGGGTCGCCGACGCCGTCGCGGACGTGGTGGAGACCGGGCGCACGCTGCGGGCCCACGGGCTGACGCTGCTGGGCGAACCGGTGCTGTACTCGGAGGCCGTGGTCGTGGTGAAGAAGGGGCTGGACCTCACCACGGCACACGAACGGCTGCTGCGTCGCATCCAGGGTGTGCTGGTTGCCCGACGTTACGTCATCATGGACTACGACGTTCCGAACTCCGTGCTTGAGAAAGCCTGCGAGATAACCCCTGGTTACGAGTCGCCGACCATATCCCCGTTGCAGCGTGAGGGCTGGGTCGCGGTGCGCGCCATGGTGCCGCACACGGAGCTCAACCGGGTGATGGACGACCTGTGGGAGATCGGCGCCCGCGGCATCATCGTCTCGTCCATCCAGGCCTGCCGGCTGTAGACCGTGTCTGGACGGGCGAGACCGTGTCTGATGGGGGCACACCCGCCCGTGCGGTCGAGAACGTCCGTCAGACACGGTCGGGGCGTCGTCCAAGGGCCACCCGCGGGAAGCCAGCGGTGGCCGGGTCAGCGGTGGCTGAGGATGAGCGACATACCCTCGTTGCGGGTCGCGGTGCTCAGGAACTGGCCGCGCACCGCTGACGTCATCGTGCGGGCGCCCGGCTTGCGAACCCCGCGCATGGACATGCACAGATGCTCGGCCTCGACCACGACCATGACCCCTCTGGGGGAGAGGGCCTGTTCCAGCGCGTCGGCGATCTGGGTCGTCAGCCGTTCCTGCACCTGAGGGCGTCGCGAGTACAGGTCGACGAGCCGGGCGAGCTTGGACAGCCCGGTGATCTGGCCGCTTTCGTTCGGGATGTAGGCCACATGCGCCTTGCCTGCGAACGCGACCAGATGGTGCTCGCACAGCGACGTGAAGTCGATGTCGCGAACCAGCACCATCTCTTCGTGGCCTTCGTCGAAAACGGTGGTCAGCACCTCGGAGGGGTCCCGCCCGAGGCCTTCGACCGCCTCCCGGTAGGCACGGGCGACCCGTTCCGGGGTCTTGCGCAGCCCCTCCCTGTCCGGGTCCTCGCCGATACCGATCAGCAGCTCCCGGACGGCGCGGGCGACCCGCTCATGGTCGAACGGCCGGACGGCCTGCGGCCCGAGATCCGGTCCCCGCCGCTGGCGGGCGACGTCCGAGGCGGGGACCGTACCGGCGTTCACGTTCTGCGTGGCCGCGTCCACGGTGTCCACGGAGGCTCTGGAAAGGGAGATATGTCCGCTGCTGGGAGGTGCGAGGTCGGAATCGGTCGTCAACGGCGTCCCCTGTCGTCGTCGTTCGGCAGGCTCGGGGGCGCCCACGGGTCCGAGATCCGTGGGATGGGCGACGACGGCGCCGGGGAGCCCGCCCTGGTGTCCTCCTCCCCGGGTACCGAGGAGTCAGCAGGGCCAACCGGGGTGGTAGTGGATCCATTCCCACCAGGGGTGCTGGAACCGTTGCCGCCGCGGCCAGCTCCGTTCGTCCGGCCGTGCTGCCCGGTGCTGGTACCGGTGACGAGATCGGTGACGTCGCCGGACTTGTGCAGAGCCAGTTCGGCCGGGGTCATCACCGGTGGCCGGTCGGACGGCAGACGCTTGCCGACGCCGGTGTAGGAGCCGCGGCTGGGCCGCTTCTCCACGGTCGCGAAGATCTCCATGACCTCGTCCCTGCCGAGCGTCTCGACGTCCATGAGACGCAGGACGAGGTTGTCCAGGACATCCCGGTAGCGGACGAGGATCTCCCAGGCCTCGTCGTGCGCCGAGTCGATCAGCTGGCGGACCTCGGCGTCGATCTCCGCGGCGAGTTCCTCGGAGTAGTCGCGCTGGTGGCCCATGTCGCGTCCGAGGAAGACCTCGCTGCTCTCGCCACCGAACCTGACCGCGCCGAGCTTGTCGCTCATCCCGAACTGGGTGACCATGGAACGGGCGATCTTCGTGGCCTTGTCGATGTCGTCGCTGGCGCCCGTCGTCGGCTCGTGGAACACCAGCTCCTCGGCTGTCCGCCCGCCCAGGCACACCGCGAGGTCGTCCAGCATCTCCGACCGGGTGCGCAGGTAGCGGTCCTCCTGGGGGAGCTGCATGGTGTAGCCCAGAGCCCGCCCGCGGGGCAGGATCGTGACCTTGTGGACGGGGTCGCTGTTCGGCAGTGCGTGCCCGACCAGCGCATGCCCGCCCTCGTGGTAGGCGATCCGCTTCTTCTCCTTGTCGCTCATCACCCGGTTCTTGCGTTCCGGGCCGGCCATCACCCGGTCGATCGACTCCTCCAACAGGTCCGAGGAGATGAACTTGTGGTCCGACCGGGCGGTGAGCAGCGCGGCCTCGTTGAGCACGTTCGCCAGGTCGGCGCCGGTGAACCCGGGGGTCCGGCGCGCGATGACCAGCATGTCGACGTCCGGCTCGATCGGCTTGCCCTTGGCGTGCACCTTCAGGATCGCTTCACGGCCGAGCAGGTCGGGCCGGTCGACGACGATCTGCCGGTCGAAACGGCCCGGGCGCAGCAGCGCCGGGTCGAGGATGTCGGGCCGGTTCGTCGCGGCGATGAGGATCACACCGCCCTTGACGTCGAACCCGTCCATCTCGACCAGGAGCTGGTTGAGGGTCTGCTCACGCTCGTCGTGGCCACCGCCGAGTCCGGCCCCGCGATGGCGACCCACCGCGTCGATCTCGTCCACGAAAATGATCGCCGGGGCGTTGGCCTTGGCCTGCTCGAACAGGTCCCGGACGCGGCTCGCGCCGACACCGACGAACATCTCCACGAAGTCCGAGCCGGAGATCGAGTAGAACGGCACGCCGGCCTCGCCGGCGACCGCGCGGGCCAGCAGCGTCTTGCCGGTGCCGGGTGGCCCGTAGAGCAGCACACCCTTGGGGATCTTGGCCCCCATCGCCTGGAACTTGCCGGGGTTCTCCAGGAACTCCTTGATCTCCTGGAGTTCCTCGATGGCCTCGTCGGCGCCGGCCACGTCGGTGAAGGTCGTTTTCGGCGTGTCCTTGCTGACCAGTTTGGCCTTGGACTTGCCGAAGTTCATGACCCGGTTGCCGCCGCCCTGCATCTGGTTCATGAAGAAGAACAGCAGGAACACCACCAGCAGCACCGGCAGCAGGTTGAGCAGCAGCGACACGATGATGTTGCCCTGCTCGACCTTGACTTCGTAGGGGACGTTGTGGCCCCGCAGATCATCGGCAAGCTTTACGGCCTGGTCGGTGACGTAGGACGACTCGTACTCGGACTTGTCCTTCGTCGTGATCTCGATGCGCTGCTTCGAGTCCTGGATGGTGGCAGCCTGGACCTGCCCCTCGGCGATCTGCTGCTGAATGAAGTTCAGGTCACGTTTGGTGTACTCGCCTGAGCCAGACAGCACATTGGTCGCGAGAATGATCACGAGTACGGCCAGGAGCAGCAGAGGCACCCAGCCGCGGAAGATTCTTCTTGGAGTCATCTGCCTGGAGCGCTGGACACGCGCGCTCCACCCTCCTGACGTGTGTGCCGCCCTCGTTCGGGATTCCCTTGTGCCGAGGGTACCGCCGGTACGCGCGCCTTACCGCGTGTACATCCGAGCAACGGGCAACTGATGCGTACCGTTCCACCGCGCTGCCCCGAATGGGCGGTTCGTGGCACGATCCGCCGCCGTCGATCCGCCGGATCCATCATTTGCGAGATCATCAACACAGTCCGCAGCGACGCCCGTGCCGGTGCGGACCAGGCCTACCGGGCGCCACGTTCGATCGCGTCCGTGTTCAGCGTCCCTACATAGGGCAGCGTACGGTAACGCTCGGCGTAGTCCAGGCCGTAGCCGACGACGAAGGCGCTCGGGATGTCGAAACCGACGTACCGGACGTCGATGTCGGCCGCCAGCGCCTCCGGTTTGCGCAGCAGCGTGAGCACCTCCAGGGACGCCGGCCCCCGCGAGCGCAGATTGCGCAGCAGCCACGACAGGGTCAGGCCGGAGTCGATGATGTCCTCGACCACCAGCACGTCCCGCCCCTCGATCGAGCGGTCCAGATCCTTGAGAATGCGCACCACACCCGAGGACGAGGTGGCCGAGCCGTACGACGAGACGGCCATGAACTCCATGGTCACCGGTATGGTCAGGGCCCGGGAAAGGTCGGCCATCACCATCACCGCGCCCTTGAGAACACCGAGGAGCAGCACCTCGCGGCCGGCGTAGTCGGCGTCGACCTGGGCGGCGAGCTCCCCGATCCTGCCGGCGATGTCACCAGGGGTGACCAGCACCTCGGCGATGTCGGGATGCCGGTCTGCCCGCGGGGGAAGATCCGTTCCTGATCCGAGCCCGCCGAAGCCGATCTCGTCGGGCATCGTGTGCGCAGCGGCCACCTGAGTCTCCCTGGAGTGTCCGCGCGGCCGGCCGGCCAGGACGTCCCGCGCGTGGGTGCTGGACTGGCTCCCGGACCCGTGGGCCACGGGCCGTGCGGAGGTCTCCCCCCGGCCCGCGGCTCGCGGCCCGGTGGTGCGGAACACCGAGATCCTGCCATCCGCGCGGCCGGCGACGACACCCGACGGCAACGGAACGGGCTTCTGCCCACGCCATCTGGTCACCAGATCGTCCATGGCCCGGACATGATCGGCCCGCAGGCCGGTCGGCGCGCTTCCCACGGCCAGGGCCGCCCGGCGCAGCACCCGGGTACGCAACGCCTCACTGAGCGTGACAAGTCCGGCGAGGTCAAGGTCGACCCGAGCCGGTGGCCCGGACGTGCCCGGGCCACCGCCGTCGGCTTCGCTGCCCGGCCCGTCGGGCGGCCCGTCCGCGTCCAAGTCATGATCGCGCTGCCTTCGGTGGGGTCGGGGCAGCGCCAGACGCTCGTAGGCCAGCGCCGCGTCGGCGTCGAGCGCGCTGGTGTCGGCCCGCAGCAGGTCCGCGGTGCGCGCGAGCGCCTCGGCGATGCCCGGCCCGATGGTCTCCTCCAGGACAGGCAGTACCCGGTGCCGGACCCGGGCCCGGGCGAACGCCTCATCGGCGTTGGTCGGGTCGTCCCACGGTGTCAGCCCCTCGGCGAGGCACGCGTCGCGCGTCGCCGACCTGCGGACGTCCAGCAGCGGACGCCTGATCACCCCGTCCAGGCGGGGCATGCCCGCCAGCGACCGGGTGCCCGACCCGCGGGCAAGCCGCAGCAGCACCGTTTCGGCCTGGTCGTCAAGGGTGTGACCGAGCAGCAGCGCGCTCGCCCGCAGCTGCCCCGCCGCGTCGAGCAGCGCGCGGCGGCGAGCCTCCCGGGCAGCGCCCTCCGAACGCGGGGAGTGCGCCGGCAGCACCTCGACGGGGTCGAACCCGAGCGCCCGGCCGTGCGCGGCCACCGTGGCCGCCTGCGCCGCGGAACCCTCGTACCAGCCGTGGTCGACGGTGAGCAGCCCGGCGCGCAGAGCCCGGCGCGGGGCGATGAACGCCAGCGCGGCGGCCAGCGCCAGCGAGTCCGCCCCGCCGGAGCAGGCCACGAGCACCAGGCTGCCAGGGGCGAGATCGGCGATCGAGCGTCGGACGGCCACCCGGATCTCGCTCACGGCCCTGCACGCCCGCATCACGCCACGCGCCCCCGCGCCGTCGTGTGCCATGGCATCGCCGGGTGCGCCGCCCCCCGCAGGTGTCGCGGCGGGTATCCCGGCGGATGCTGTGACGGATGTTGAGGCATCGTCCCGCGGGCCGCGGGGCTGCCCTGGGCACGGGCCCCGCTCGTCCTGTCCGGTGATCGACACCCCTGGTCAGGCCGACAGGGACGGACGCGAGCCCAGCACACGCTGCATCCAGGCAACCGGATCGACCAGCTCCGCGCGGGTCGGCAGCGTCTCGGGAGACTCCCAGACCAGGTTGAACGCGTCCACCCCGGCCTCGGCGACGACGGCCCGCACGAACGCGCCACCCTGCCGGTACTGCTGAAGCTTGAGGTCCAGCCCGAGCAGACGACGGACGAACCGGTCGATCGGCGAACCACCGCCGCGCCGGCTGTCGAAACGCGTCCGGATCTCGGTGACGGTCGGCACGACCTTCGGGCCGACCGCGTCCATGACCTGGTCGGCGTGTCCCTCCAGCAGGGTCATCAGCGCCTGGAGGCGGTCCAGGACCTGCCGCTGGGCGGGCGTCTGGAGCGCCTCGACGATGCTCGGCGCGTTCGGCCCGCGGTCGAGCACGGCGCCGCGCACGGCGCTGACGGCCGACTTCACCCGTTCGGCGAGCACCTCCGGATCGAGATCGGTCGCTTCGATGAACGCGCCGATCTCGTCCTCCAGGTGCTGACGCAGCCACGGGACGGCGGTGAACTGGGTGCGGTGGGTCTGTTCGTGCAGGCAGACCCACAGCCGGAAGTCGCGTGGGTTGACCCCCAGCGTCTGCTCGGCGTGGGCGATGTTCGGTGCGACCAGGCTCAGGCGCCCGGCCTGCGCGACGATCTGCCGTGCGGGGGTGTCCGCCCCGGCCCCGTCCGCTCCGGCGGCTGGCTCCTTGCGGAGGGCCTCGGCCGGTTCCCCGGGGGCCGCGGTCGAGGCGGGGCTGGTCGCACCGGCCTGCTCGGGTGGGAGGAAAACCTCATACTGCCCGAGGACCTTGCCCGCGAGATAGGCCAGGGCGGTGCCGAGTTGGACGCCGGTGACGGTGCGTCCGACAGCCGAGGACAGCCTGCCCCGCTCCCGGTCCGCGAGCTTGCCCAGCAGCGGCCCGGCGATCACCCGTAGGCCGGCGACGTTCGAGCGGACCCACTCCGGACGGTCCACCACGGCGATCGGCGTGGCCGGACCGGCTGGTTCCAGCCGGGTGTATGTCTGGACATGGCCTTCCGCCTCGACGGCCAGCCGCCGCAGGTCCGCGACCACCGCGTCCGCTTCGGCGCGGGGCAGTTGCGGGCCTGGCCGGACAAGCCGCCGCGCGGTCGCTACGGCGAGGTCCCAGTCCACTGGCTCGGCGTCCACATCCGCCAGCCTATGTCCTCTCCCTGGGGATGACAGCTTTATCGTTGCCATCCGTCGATCACCGTCGACCATTCCCGCGTCACCGTGGGATGATTTTTCCGGATGGCCGCCGCCTTCCGGATGTTTCCCCGCCCGGCTCGTCACCGGTTCCGCGCGTCCGGTTCCGGACATCCGGCGTCCGTTCGAGTGGTCGGCGCCGCGGCACCGCGTGTTTTCGGACGCTTCGGTGTCCTGCCGGACGCGCCGGTATCCGCCGGCATCCGTACGCGGTCAGCATCCGCACGAGGCGAGCGCGACGGCCATCTGGTCGAGGGCTGCCCGGGTGGTGCCGGCCTCCTCGACCGGGGCGAAGAAGCCGAACAGCAGCAGTCGGCCGTCGGTGTCCACGACCTGGCCGGCGAGGCTTGTCACGATGCGCAGACTGCCCGTTTTCGCGCGGACGTCGCCGGCGCCGGCACGGGTGTCGGGCGCGTGGTACCGGTCGCCCAGCGTCCCGGAGAAGCCTGCGACCGGCAGCCCGGTGAGCAGGGTCCGCAGCTGCGGATGCCCGGGCAGCACGGCGGTTCGCAGCAGCGCCACCAGCGTCGCCGGGGCGATCTGGTTCGAGGTGGACAGCCCGCTGGTGTCCGCCAGGTTCGCGCCGGCGGTCGGCACCGCGAGCTCCCGCAGGACGTCGAGCACCGCCCGGGTGGCGCCGTCGAACGACGCCGGCAGGCCACGGGCGTGGGCCACCAGCCGCCCCAGGCTCTCGGCCAGATCGTTGTCGGAGTAGGTCAGCATCCGCTCGACCAGCAACGGGATCGGCGGGCTGTGGACCTCGGCGACCTGCCGGGGCCCGGCCCCGCCGGAACCGGAGCCGCCGGTGCTGCCGGTGCCGGGGCTGCCGGCCTCGGGGCCGCCGGGCATGGCACCGACCCCGGTCGACGCGACCCGCACACCGGCCCGGCGCAGCGCCGCCGCGAAGGCGTTCACCGCCGCCAGGTCGGAAGTCGTGGTCCGCGGGCCGGCCGCGCCGGGAGCGGTGCGCCCACCGTCGACCTCGAGCGCGGACACCGGCGTGACATTGCCTTCGGCGACGTAACTGTCACGCCATCCGGCCGCGGTGGACGGCCCGGTGAACAGCGTCCCGTCGCCGACCAGCCGGTCGACCTCGGTGATACCGGCCGCCCGGACCTGGGCGGCCAGCTCCGACAGGCGGGCTGGAGCCGGGTAGTCGGCCGGCCCGGTCGCGGCGGTCAGCGTCGGGTCGCCCGCGCCGACGAGCCACAGCGTGCCACCGCCGGCCGAGGCGGCGGACGACGGCCCGCCCGTCGTCCCGGCGCCGTCCGTGCCGGCAGCTGCCACCGTGCCGGTCACGGGGTCGCCCGGTTCAGCACCGCCCGGCGCGGGACCGGCCGGTGCGGTTGACGGGGTGTGGAAGACCCGGGTCGTCAGGGTCGTCCGCGCGTCGAAGGTCGTCAGCGCGGCCGCGGCGACCACGGTCTTCAGCGTGGACGCGGGGGCCACCGCGGTGGTCGACCCGCGGTCGAACAGCGTCGCTCCGGACAGCGCGTCGACGACCAGCCCCACCGGGTTGCCCAGCGCCGGGTTGGCAAGCGGACGGGCGAGCCTGGCGCTGACCGCCGCGGGGTCGGCGACCCGTACCGTCGGGTCCAGGGCGGGGAAGGGCGCGGCCGCGGGCCGTGGAGCGGGCGCGATGTTCGGGCTGTCCACGGGCGGGACGGAAAGATGACCGGCGAGCAGCGCGGTGGCGATGGCGGTGAGCCCACCGACCCGGCCCGGCATCGGAGGGGTCACGTGCGGGAGACTATGTCCTGTGGCCGATGGCCGCGCCCGTAGCTGATGGCCGCGCGGTTATGTTTTTCGCCACCAGCGCGCTTCCACAGCCGGGGGATGTGGCCGCTGCGGACCTCTTGGACTTCCCGGATTGTCCTTGACGACCCGGGAAGTCCAGGAGCCGGCAGCAGCCCCGAGAGCGGGACGGGTGAGCGTGGAAAAAGCATGACCGTGCGGCCCGTGGCTCGCCGGCCCGTTGGCCGCGGTCCGGGGGTCGGGCCGCCATCGTGGGGAATGCCCTCCCGGGTAGACCCTGGGCTGATCCGGCCCGGCGGATTTCACTGTGGGCTCCTGCCCTGACAGTGAATCGTCACCGCCGGATCGGCCCGCGACCTTCGAGGTGACGTGCGTGGATGCCGACACTGGTAACAAGTACACAACACAAGGGCGCTTCGGACGGGACGCGCCCACAGACACGACAGGGGATGGAGTGGACCTCGAGTTCGATGTGACCATCGAGATCCCGAAAGGGCAGCGGAACAAATACGAGATGGATCACCGCACCGGACGGATCCGGCTCGACCGGATGCTGTTCACATCCACCCACTATCCCTCGGACTACGGGTTCATCGAGGGTACGCTGGGCCGGGATGGTGATCCTTTGGACGCGCTCGTCCTGCTGGAGGAGCCGACTTTTCCGGGCTGTCTGGTCCGGTGCCGGACGATCGGCATGTTCCAGATGAGCGACGAGAAGGGCCCTGACGACAAGGTGCTGTGCGTGCCGGTCGCGGACGTCCGGCAGGAGCACCTGCGGGACATCAGGCATCTTCCGGAGTTCGACCGGCTGGAGATCCAGCACTTCTTCGAGGTCTACAAGGACCTGGAGCCGGGCAAGTCGGTCGAGGGGGCGTCGTGGGTCGGCCGCGCCGACGCGGAGCGGGAGATTCTTGCCTCGATCCGGCGCGAGGAGGAGGCGGTCGCCGCCGCGGGGGGAGACCACGACGGCTCCGTGCCGGACACCTCCGCCCTGGGCGTCCCGGGACACTCCGCCCCGGAGGTCAGATCCGCCTGATCACTGTGGATCGACGGATCCGCACAGGTTTACCGATCGCGGTCGTGGTGGCGGATCCTCGCCGGTTCACCACCATGACCATGATCGGTGCCTACGGCCGCGTGCGGGTGACGTCGGTTGGCGGGATGCCCGGGATGCCGAAGGGCATCCTGCGCCGGGCCCGCTCCCTGATCTCTTCTGGTAGGTCGTCAGCCTCGAGCAGAAAGGGGAGAAGCTCTGGTTGGGTCGTCAGCGCCCGGAAGGTCATACCGATGGTGACATCGTGATCGGGTCGGCGCTCGACCGACACAGGGTCGCCGCGGCGGACGTGCCCCGGCCGTATCACGCGCAGGTAGGCGCCTGGCACCGCTCGCAGCGTGAACGTCCTGACCCAGCCGCTGAGCCCCAGCCGCACAGCGCCTGCCCTGGTCAGAGGGGGGTCTGAGCCGGAGGCGGGGATTGAACCCGCGACCTATCGCTTACGAGGCGATTGCTCTGCCACTGAGCTACTCCGGCGTGTCACTGGCTCCAGGGGCTGGCTGGCGGTAGGATCGCGAACCTCTTGATCGTAAATCTTGATCGTGAATCTTCCCGCGTTGCCGGCACCCCGAGGAATCCAGCCTCACCGAGTATGCCAGACCGGTCCGGGTGGCCCTGTCGGCCGGTGGCGGACACCGCGAGGGGAGGCGGTGACGGTGCTGCGGCGAGGGTGGCGGATCAGGGTGGCGGATCCTCGGTGTGGACGAGCGGCGGTCGCTTTCCGGTGATTCGGCGGCCCGGCGATCCAGCGGCCCGGCGAATCCCGCCGCCGACGTGGGCGTGACGGTACGGGTGATCGTTCAGGGGCGAGGATGGTAAGATCATGTTTCTTCCATGTTGCGGCCGGGTCGAGGCGGGGGGCTGTCGAGAGCTCCCGATCCTGTGTGCCTCCGATGCCCTTTCATTGACAATAAGTAGTCGTCGCGCTACTATAACGTGCTTAAATCAGGGAACCCCACACATGCCGATACCCCGCTCGCAGCGGTTCCGGAGAGCTTGCGTAGGGTTTCGGCCATGACCGGGGACGCAACTGCAACAGCAACGAGGGGGGCTTCCCTACTCGTCGCCGAGGACGACGAAGCTTCTCGGGTTGCGCTTGCCCGCAGCCTTGAACGATTCGGCTATCGGGTACTCGAGGCGGCTGACGGCGAGACCGCGCTCAAGCTTTTCCAGACGACCGAAGTCGACCTTGTAGTGCTTGACGTCGCGATGCCGCGTATGGATGGCTTCGCTGTACTGAGCCGGCTGCGGCAGACCAGCGAAGTACCTGTAATCATGTTGACGGGCCGGGCCGAGGAGGTCGACCGAGTCGTCGGTCTGGAACTCGGGGCCGACGACTACGTGGTCAAGCCATACTCGCTGCGGGAACTTGTCGCGCGGGTGCGAGCCAGGTTGCGCCGTCGCCCCGTCGAGCCGCCACCGCAGCGCACCAGCGATGGAAACGACCCGCTCGTCTACGGAGACGTTTCCATCGACCTGCGTGCCCGGGAGGTCGCGGTCGCCGGTGAGCGGGTCGATCTCACCGCGCGCGAATACGAGCTGCTCGCTTTCCTGGCGAGCCATCCCCGCCGGGTTTTCAGCCGTGAAGAACTGCTGGAGCAGGTCTGGGGCACGCGTTTCCAGGATCCGGCGACCGTCACCGAGCATGTCCGTCGGGTGCGGACCAAGGTCGAGGGACGCCCACCGCAGCGTCGGCTCGTCACGACCCTGCGTGGCATGGGATACCGCTTCGACCCGTGATCCCGCCCTGCCCGGCGGCGCGGGGTCACTGACCGCCTAGTGTCCTGAGTCGTTGATTCGCTGGCAGTAGGCGGCGAGGGTCTCGAGGATCTCGTCGGCGGTCTTGGCCCAGACGAACGGCTTCGGGTCCTTGTTCCAGGCGTTGATCCATCGGCGGATGTCGGCTTCGAGTTCGACGACCGAGCGGTGCGTCGATCGGCGCAGCTTGCGGGTGGTCAGCTCCGCGAACCAGCGCTCGACCAGGTTCATCCACGACGCCGAGGTCGGGGTGAAGTGCAGGTGGAAGCGGGGGTGGCGCAGCAGCCAGTTCTTCACCGCCGGGGTCTTGTGGGTGGCGTAGTTGTCCAGGACCAGGTGCAGGTCGTAGCCCTTCGGGACCGAGGAGTCGATCAGCTTGAGGAAGCGCAGGAACTCCTGGTGACGGTGCCGCCGGAAGGTCTGCGCGATCACCGACCCGGACGTCGGGTCGAGCGCGGCGAACAGGCTGGTCGTGCCATGGCGGACGTAGTCGTGGGTCATCCGCTGCGGGGTACCCGGCATCAGGGGCAGCACCGGTGCCGTGCGATCCAAAGCTTGCACCTGCGACTTTTCGTCGACGCAGAGCACGATCGCCTTCTCCGGCGGGTCGAGGTAGACCCCGACCACGTCACGGACCTTGTCCACGAACAGCGGGTCGGTGGACAGCTTCCACGTCTCGACCAGATGCGGCTTCAACCCGAACGCCCGCCACATCCGTGACACCGTCGACTGCGACAGCCCACTGGCCCTCGCCATCGACCGCGATGTCCAATGGGTATCGCCGTTCGGTGGCTTCTCCTCCAACGTCCTCGCGATCACCGCCTCGACCTGGGCGTCGGTGACCTTCCGAGGCGCTCCCGGACGTGCCTCGTCTGACAGGCCCTCCAGCCGGTCGACCGCGAACCGCTCCCGCCATTTCGCGACCGTTCCCCGGGTGATCCCGAGCTCGGCCGCGACCCCCGAGTTCGTCCCACCGTCCGCGCAGGCCAGCACGATCCGCGAGCGCAACGCCAGCGCCTGCGCGGTCTTCCGCCGTCGGGCCCAGCCCTCCAGCACCGCACGCTCAGCAGACGACAACTCGATGGGATCCGCGCTCGGGCCAGGCACCAGCCCATTCTATCTGCACACGAATCAACGACTCAGGACACTAGGTGTGCTGCCCCGGGGGCGATGCCTCCGGGGCCGGGTGGCTGGTGTCCGTGTCGCGGGAGGCCTGCCGGCGCAGGCGGCGTCGGGTCCGGGCGTTGTCCGGGGGCGGCGCCGCGGGGGCGGTGGCAGCCGGTGCGGCTGACGTTGCCGATTCCGCCGCTGCCGTGGCCGGGCGTGCGACGGCCGGGTCCGGTGTGACCAGCGGTGGGGCTGTCGGGCTGGGCACCATCGGGTACGCCGGCTCCGCCGCGTCCCTGCCGTTGTCCGAGCTCCCGTCGTCCATGCTCTCGGCGGCGCCCGGTTGTTGTCCCGCCAGGGCATCCGCCACCTCCGGGGCTGTGCCCGGCCCCGGGTGGGCCGCCTCGTACTCCTTGCGTGAGCCGCAGACGCTCGCCCGGCTGCACGCGCATCGCCCGCCACCGGCGTCCAGCCTGACCATGACCTGGTCACGCGGTATGTCGTGGGAGACGACCCGCCCGTCGCCGTCGGGTGTGCTCACCCGGGCGCCCACGGCCGGGACCTTGGCCTTGAACTGTTCATACAGTGGATGTTCGTAGCGCAGACAGCACATCAGCCGGCCACAGGCACCGCTTATCTTCATGGGGTTGAGGGGGAGATCCTGGTCCTTGGCCATCCGGATGCTGACCGGCTCGAAGTCCGTGAGAAAGGTGGCGCAGCACAGGTCACGCCCACAGGAGCCGATTCCTCCCTGGATGCGCGCGCTGTCCCGGGCGGAGAGCTGACGCAGGTCTATCCGGGCCGCGAGGGTACGGGCGAGGTCGCGTACCAGGCCTCGGAAGTCGACCCGGTGGTCGGCGGTGAAATAGATCGTGAACATGTTCTCGGCCCAGATGTGGTCGACACCCACGACCTTCATGGGCAGCTCGTGTTCACGGATCAGACGCTTTGCCGCGACACGCGCCTGCGCCCGACGCCGCCGGGAGGTCGCGTACCGTTCGATGTCGGCCGTCTGCGCCATTCCCGCCAGGACCGGCAGCCCGCCGATGTCATCGCTGACCCACTGCGGTGCCCACATGCATTCGGCGACCTCGGGGCCGGCGTCGGTGGGGATGAGAACCTTGTCCCCGACCTTCGGTGAATACGGTCCGGGATCGGCGTAGTAGAGCCGTCCACGTGGCGAAAACGTGACCGCGCACATCATCGGCATGCCGTCCGCACCGTCCTCCCGACCGTCGGCTTCCGGCTGGACCGCTGGCTGCCGGCCGGGTCGCCCTTGTCTGGCCACCAGCCGATCTCCGGCCACGGCCACCGGCCGACGATGCCCGCTCCGCCTGACACGGGCGCCCGCTCCGCCTGACGCGGGCGTGGCCACGGCCGGATGCTGCCGTTGCGTCAGCCTATCCGTCCGAGGCGCGACGATCCGCTGTATGAGCGAGGCGATTCCGCCTGGCCGCCGGTTGACGTCCGCGTCGGGGCCGGTCGACAGCCCGTGGAGCGACAGGGAACCAGGATCACCGGCCGGTGAACCGCGGTGGTCGCCGTTGCCTGAAGGCGGTCACCGCTTCGGCGAGATCGTGGGAGTGGAGGAACGCGGCGTTCTAGGCCCCGACATAGCGCAGCCCGGCTTCGACCTCGGCGAAGCGGGCATTGTCCAGGACGTCCTTGATGCCCTGGGTGACCAGCGGCGGGTTGGCCGCCACCTCGTCGGCGAAGGCGTGCGCGGCGGCGAGCGCGCCGGCCGGGTCAGGCAGCACGTCGTTGATCAGGCCGATCCGTTCGGCGCGGGCGGCGTCTATGTCCCTGCCGGTCAGCGCGAGCTCCCGCAGGTGCCCGTCCCTGATGATGGCGGGCAGGCGCTGCAGGCTGCCCAGGTCGGCGACCGCGCCGACCTTCACCTCCCGGATGCTGAACAGCGCCTCGGCGCTGGCGTACCGGACGTCGCACGCGGCCAGCAGGTCGACCCCGCCGCCGACACACCAGCCGCTGACCGCGGCGACGACCGCCTTCCGGCTGTACGCGACGAGGTCCAGCGCGTCCTGCATGGACCGCAGCCGGTGGAGAAAACCGGTGCGGAACCGGGCCAGGCCGCCGTCGTCGTCGCTCGCGATGTCGCCCAGTTCGGCCAGCAGCGCCAGGTCCAGGCCGTAGCAGAAGTGGTTGCCAGAGCCGGTGAGCACCACCGCCCGCACGGTGTCGTCGACGTCCAGGGCGGTGAACACCCGCGGGAGCTCACGCCAGAAGTCCGCGCCCAGGGTGTTGCCCTTGCCCGGGCCGAGCAGCGTGACCTGGACGACCGCGCCGTGGCGTTCGACACGCAGCGACACCAGCGGCTGTGCCGGCGGTTCGGCGAACAGGTACGGCTCCAGCGGGATCGGCTGTCGCGGCCCGGTCCGCCCACCGCCGGCGTCGCCGGTACGGGTCGTGTCGCCGGTGGGTCGTGCTGGCACCACCGGAGTGGGGTGTGCTGCAGCCAGTGGCGGCGGTGTCGTCGTCCGCGGCGGCTTTCACGTCGAGCCCGTCCGTCGTCATCGGATTCCCTTCTGCTTCGTCAAGGTCTGGACGGCGCCAGGCCGTGCCGGTGGACGTCGCGAACGGACGTCCCATGGTGGCTCGTCATGCGACGGCCGGGTTGTGAGTATCCGAATACTGAGTGGCCGGAAGGCCGGGACACAAACTACTGCCGGGTAGTTACCGGCCTGGCCGGCGGGAAACTCGACAGCCCACCGGAAGGCTCTACCCTCGACAGGGTGAGCGATCTGACGCAGTCCACCAGCCGGCCAGCCCTCCAGGACGCCGGCGAGGGATCCGACATCGGCGAGGGAGCCGAAGTCGCCGGCACTGTTGCCGGTGGTGCCACCGGCGGCATCGTGCCCGCCACCCCCGGCGGTGCGGTCGTGGCCACCGGGGCGAAGGCGGTGGGCGCGTTCGCCGTCGGAGCGCTGGCCCTCGGCGCGACAGCGCTGGGCGCCCTCGCCGTGGGCGCGCTCGCGATCGGACGGCTGGCGGTCCGACGGGCGCGGGTGGGCAGCATCCAGATCGCGACGCTCGACGTCGAGCACCTCCGCGTGCGACGGCTGGAGATCGCCGACAGCGAAGGTCAGCGGTAGAGGACCGCGCTGGAAGCGCTAACGAGTCCCGGCGACTGCGCGAGATAGTTCATCGACGAACCTGACCGCAGACTGAGATCAAGCGTTGCCGCCACGCAGGCGTTGTACGAGTTCACCACCAGCCGCCCCTGTACCCGGATCGTCGACCCGGCCACATCGGTCAGATAGAGATCGGCTATGCAGCCGAGATCCGGGTAGGACGCCCGGCCCACGTTCTCCCCGATGTCACCGTCGGTAAGAGCGATCTTCACCGTGTACGGGGTCGAGCCGGGCTGGCTGACTGTCCCGGACCATGAGCCCGGGAATCCGACCGGCATGTCGTAGCTCTTCGGCGCCGGTGCCGCTGGTGGTGGCGCGTCCGCGCCGGGGCGTCCGGCGGCCGGCGCCTGGCCCTGGGGGCCGGCCGCGTCCGCCGGGCCGATGCCGTCTGAGCCGGTACCGTCCGAACCGGTACCGGCGGCTGCCTGCGCGATGGAGGGCGCCTCCGGCGGCGGGGCGGACGTTGCCGCCAGCGCCAGGCTCTGCGTCGGCGGGGCCGTGGTGGAGCCGGCTGCCTGTGTCGTGGTGGCGCTGTGTGACGTCGTCGCCGGGCGCGCGCTGACGGTCGCCTCGCTGTCGTCACCGACAGCCCACAACAGGACGCCGGTACCCACGGTCAGTAACGCGACCGCGGCGACGGCGGCGAGGACGGCCGCGGGAAGGCGCCGGTGTCCGCCCGGTCGTGCCGGCCTGCCCAGGGCGCCCGTCGGCCACGGGCCGGACAGCCGCCCGCCGGGCTGCGGTGAGACGGACGCGCCCGCCTGCGCGGAGTATGCGGACGCCGTACCGTCCAGCGACCGTACGTGGGCTACAGCGGTGGGCGCCTGACTGACGTCCGGGGCCGCCGGCGGCGGGGTGTTCCAGGGATGATCGGCGGGCGGCGCGGCCCCGGGTACCGCGGTGCCACCTGCCACGAAGGCGCCCCTCACAGCGCCGCCCGGCACAGCGCCGCCCGGTCTGGACACGGCAGGCGCGACCACGGGCTGGAAGCCGGACGCCGCCAGCCCGGCCAGCGCCCGCTCGGCCGCGTCCGCCGTCGGACGCCACGCCGGCGCCTTGGCGAGCATGCCGGCGATCACGTCCCACAGCGCCGGTGGCAGGCCGGGTATGGGCTGCGGCGCGTCCTCCATGTGGGCGCGCAGGAGCGCGACCGGGTGCGGAGCGGAGAACGGCGGCTGGCCGGCGAGGAGTTCGTACAGCATGATGCCCGCGCTGTAGACGTCGGCCGGCGGCCGCGCGTGCTCCCGGTGGGCCAGCTCCGGAGCCATGTACATCGGCGTCCCGATCATCCCGGTGAGGCGGGTCAGGGACGGCCCGTGCGCCAGCCTGGCGATCCCGAAGTCGGTCAGGCGAGCCTGCGGATCGTCGGGATCGGTGATGTCGACGAGCACGTTGGCGGGTTTGAGATCACGGTGGACGACCCCGGCCGCGTGCACGGTGCTCAACGCGCGCAGCACCTGGCAGGTCAGGGCGACCGCTGTGGCCACCGCGAGTGTGCCGCGTTCGCGCAGGTAGACCCGTAGATCGACACCGTTGACGAGATCCATCACGATCGCGAGGGTGTCGCCTTCGACGACGAGGTCCCGGACGGTGACCAGGTGCGGGTCGCTGAAGCCGAGCAGCACGGACCGTTCCTGGACGAACCTGGCGACGGCCTCGGGGTCGTCGGCGAGTTCCCCGCGCAGCACCTTCACGGCGACCGGGCGGTCGCCGTCGACGGTGGATCCTCGCCAGACCTGGCCGAACGCGCCGCGGCCGATCGGTTCGTGCAGAACGTAGCCAGAGCCCAGCTTCTGCATGGCAGAAGCCCCCTTCCCCCAGAGAAAACCGTGCCCATCCCATCATCTGGGGACTATCGGGGTCACCTGGGGCCGTCGGGGATGAAACCGATGCTTCACACTATTCCGGGCAGGGCTACCGAGGGCGATAGCAGGCGGCTGCGCTGTCTGGAACACCTGTCTGGAACATCTGTCTGGAACGCCGGGTGGCTGGAGCCCTGCGACACATCCGTCCTGGGCTGTGCCCCGGGCATGCCCCAGTCCGCCGGGAGACGATTCCGCCGGCCCCGGCGGGGCGTGAGCGGTCGGGTGAGGTCCCGCTCCTGCCCCGGCCCCGAGCTCGGGGCCGGGGCAGGAAGTTGCGTCGGGTAGCGGATACCGGGTACCCGGCCGAGGACGCTCGCGGGCAGCGGGCCGGGTCAGTCCGCCTGGCCGTCGCCCCTGGTGGCTTCGTTGTCGTCCGGTTCGGTGGGGAATTCCTCGGCGAGGATGCGATAGAGCGCCCGCCGGGCATCCACGAGGATCTTCTGGGCGGCCTGGACCTGGGCGTCGCTGCCGGTCTGCGCAACCTGCACGACGGCCGCTCCCACGCCGAACGCCAGCGACCGCAGGTCGGTCAGGCCGTGGTTGGCGGCAGCCGCGGCTGTTTCCCAGGGCTTGGGTGCGTCCGCGTGGGCGTCCGTGTAGGCGCGGCCCGCGTCGGTGAGGTGGAACACCCGCTTACCGTCGCTTTCCTCGGCGCGGACGAGCCCTTCGTCGGTGAGCAATTGCAGGACGGGGTAGACCGAGCCGGGACTCGGCCGCCAGGCGCCCTGGCTGCGTTCGGTGAGTTCGTTGATGATCTGGTAGCCGTGCATCGGTGCCTCCGCGAGCAGGGCGAGGACAGCCGTGCGGACGTCGCCGCGTCTGACCTTCGCGCCGCGGCCGCGGCCGCCGGGGAAGAAGCCCCGGGCGCCCGGGCCGAAGCCCGGTCCGGGGAAGCCCGGTCCGGGGAAGCCCGGTCCGGGGAAGCCCGGTCCGGGGAAGCCCGGTCCGAAGGGGACGCCGCCAGGGCCGAACGGAACACCGCCGCCGGGCCCCCCGGGCCCCCCGGGCCCGCCATGCCTACCAGGCCCACCGTGCCTGCCGTATCCACCGTGTCTGCTGTGCTGCCAGCCGCCTCGATCGTCGTCGGCTGCTGCCCGGAGGCGGTCGGAGCCGGGGCTGCCATGCCTGCCGCGGCTCCATGGCCACGATCCAGGAAATTCCGATGCGTACACGATAACCCTCCAGTCGTTGTATCGCGTACGCTCACGATATATCGCGATGCGCCGTTGGGCAAGCCGCCGCGAGCCCCGGCCGCCGGTGCCGGTATCGGTGTGACGTACCGCACGTCGGGAGAGCTGGCTGGTGCGGGTGGTGCCGCCGCCGATGCGACGGCACGACGACCTGCTGACTGCCGATCCGGGAGCACGGACAACAGGGCGGGTTGGGCATTGGCGCTGGGCTCCGCTGACCGGCTGACCGGGGGGCGCGGGTTTCGACGTGTCGGCGCCGTCGCCGGTGGGCGGTGCGGGCGCTCTCGCAGGTCTCACCGGTGCTGTCGATGCGGGCGGCGCTGGCGGTGTCAACAGCGGCCGCCCCTGCCGACGGCGCCGTGCCGGTGTCGGTGCCGGTGCCGGTGAGTCTGCCGATCCCGCGGCCGGGTCGGCGGTCTCCTTCGGGCCGCCGGCGTCCAGGGTGGGCTGCCGGCCGGCACCGTCCCCTGAATAAGCGTTACACGACGCGGGTCGGAATTAAGCATTGCCGGAAAATAATCAGATTCTCAAAGTAGCCGGACGGTTACGCCCTTGTCGGTACGTCCGAGCCGTGCAGAATTCCCGGTCAACTTGTTGACAACCCGGCTTGTAGACTGACATAGTGCATAACATGCCAAGGGATATCGGCATGTCGGTCCGGCGCGCGGTGGACCTCCTCCGCGTCGCCAGTGCCATGTGTTCCGCCTGACCGGCCGTCCTCTTTGATCGGCCATCATGGCCGCAGCGTGTATCCCGCGTCCGTCCCGCCTTTTTCTTCCCGCTGTTCCGACGGGTGGGTGCTGCGCCGGCAGCGCCGCCCTGATTTCCCGTGGCTGTTATTTTCGTGTCGCGTACGACCGTGATATCACAGTTGACTTCAACGGTACGGTCGATCAATGTCGCTTCACCGCCGCCCGGGGCCGTGCCGGCCGCTGATCGGTCCGCAGACAAACCCGAGAGGAATTCGACCTCACCATGCAGCACAGTGTTCGACGTGCCGTTCGACGCCGACCAGGGATGCTGCCAGCAGCCATCGCCCTGGTCGCGACGCTGATTCTGGCGGCCTGTGGGCAGGACGCCGGCGGCGGTGCCGCCCAGGTCGAACAGACCGAACTGCGCTATCAGGGCTCCGTCGGTGCGGTCACGCCGGTCGAGCTTGCCGCGGACCTCGGTTATCTCGGCCCCATAAAGCTCAAGTGGATCGGTAACACGATCAGCGGTCCGCAGGACATCCAGTCGACCGCCACCGGGGACGTCGACTTCGGCTCGGCGTTCAACGGAGCGATCATCAAACTGATCGCCGCGGGCTCACCGATCAAGTCGGTGGTCGGCAGCTACGGAATCGACGACAAAGTCTTCGGCGGTTTCTACGTCCTTGACGGGAGTCCGATCACCTCACCCCGTGATCTGTTCGGGAAAAAAGTCGGGATGAACACGTTGGGTGCGCACTACGAGGCTGTCCTGGACGAGTACCTCAAACGAGGTGGCCTCAGCCAGGACGAGATCAAAAAAGTGATACCGACGGTTGTCCCACCGGTGAACACCGAGCAGTCGCTGCGCGAGAAGCAGATCGACGTCGCGGTATTCAGCGGCATTCTGCGGGACAAGGCGCTGGCCCGAGGCGGGATTCACCCGCTGTTCAGCGACTATGAGCTCTTCGGCCCGTTCTCGGCCGGCAGCTACGTGCTCCGCGAGGACTTCATCAAGAAGAACCCGACGACGACCAGGCAGTTCGTCGAGGGTGTGGGCAAGGCCGTCGAATGGTCCAGGACAACTCCTCTCGACCAGGTCATCGCCCGCTTCAAGGACATCATCGCCAAGCGTGACCGCAAGGAGGACGTGACCGCCATCCAGTACTTCAAGGGATACGGGATCGCCGGCAAGGGCGGGCTCATCGCGGACGCCGACTTCACCCGGTGGACAGACTGGTTGAAAGTGAACGGCCAGTTGAAGAAAGACGTCACCCTGGCCGAACTCTTCACCAATGAATTCAATCCGTTCCGGGCGAACTCCTGACGGAGCCGTTCCCGGGGGACCGGGCTGGCAGCCGGCTCCGGACGCGGGACTCCCGGTGCCGCGCCGTCCCAGCCGTCGCGGCACCGGGAATCATCCTTCACCGACACCGAGAGATGATCGGCAATGAGCACGATAGAATTCAGGAACGTCACGAAGAGGTTCGCCGTCCGCAACCACGGCAACCGCCGCAACGCCGTCAGCGAGTTCACCGCGGTCGACGACGTGAACCTGCGCATCCGCAGCGGTGAGTTCCTGGCCCTGGTCGGCCCCAGCGGCTGTGGGAAGTCCACCCTGCTGGACATCCTCGGTGGGCTGACCGGTGTGAGCGAGGGCCAGGTACTCGTCGACGACAACCCGGTCTCCGGCCCCGGCCTCGACCGGGGGATCGTCTTCCAGCAGTATGCGCTGTTCCCGTGGCGGACCGCCCTCGGCAACGTCGAATTCGGTCTTGAGGCCAAGAAAGTGGCGCGGTCACAACGTTCGGCGCTGGCCCGGCACTATCTCGACCTCGTCGGGCTCAGCGGTTTCGAGCACCGATATCCCCACGAACTGTCGGGCGGTATGAAACAACGGGTGGCGATCGCGCGGAGCCTGGCCTACGACCCGGCGGTCCTGCTGCTCGACGAGCCTTTCGCCGCGTTGGACGCCCAGACCCGGGAAACCCTGCAGGACGAGCTGCTGCGGATCTGGGCCAAGACCGGCAAGACGATTCTCTTCGTCACCCACGGCATCGACGAAGCCGTGTACCTCGGTCAGCGGGTCGCGGTGATGACCTCCCGGCCTGGCCGGATCAAACAGATCGTCGACATCCCCATCACCACCCGCGCGGACGGGAACGACCTGCGTTCCGATCCCGAGTTCGTCCGCTACCGGCACGAGGTCTGGGAACTGCTGCGCGAGGAGGTGGCCAGAGCCCAGCAGACCGAGCGTGACGAACAGGCGGCGGGTGAGCGGGCATCCTTCGACGGCGGGCCGGCCCGCCGTGGTGCGGCTGGCGCGGCACCCGCGCAGGCCGCCGGGCACGAGGAGCACACAGGAACAGCGGGGCGCGCGGGGCAGGCGGCGGCCGCGGGGCAGGCGGAGAGGGAAGTGACCAGCGTTGGCCATCGTTGAGAACACCCGTACCGAGGCCGGAACCCGGCTTTCCGCGTCCGCCGGCTCCCCGGTCGCCGCCTCTCGCCGTAGCTGGCTGCCCAGGGCGGGCCGGATCGCCGGCGGGATCTCCCGCCGGGTGGTGGGCATTCTGATCCTGTTGGCCGCCTGGGAAACGCTCCCGCGGCTCGGCGTGGTCGACCGGGTGTTCCTGCCGCCCTTTTCCGAGGTCGCCGACGAATGGGTGGTACTGCTGCGCGGCGGCGACCTGTGGGAGCACACCTCCGCCAGCCTCACCCGGGCGGCCAGCGGTTTCGCCATCGCCATCGCGATCGCGCTGCCGTTGGGACTACTCATCGGCTGGTTCCGGCTGGCGGCACAGTTCCTCAACCCGGTGCTCGAGGTCTTCCGCAACACCGCTCCGCTGGCCCTGCTGCCGGTGTTCGTGCTGATTTTCGGGCTGGGGGAGACCTCGAAGATCGCCATCATCGTCTATGCCTGCGTCTGGCCCGTGCTGCTGAACACGATCAGTGGTGTCCAGGGTGTGGACCCCCTGCTCGTGAAATCCGCGCGGTCGATGGGGCTGCCATCGGTACGGCTGTTCCAGAAGGTCATTCTTCCGGCTGCCGTGCCGACGATTTTTACGGGCGTCCGGCTGGCCGGGGCCTACGCGATCCTGATACTCGTCGCGGCCGAGCTGGTCGGTGCCCAGGCCGGGCTCGGCTATCTGATCAACTATGCCCAGTCGAACTTCGCGATTCCTGAGATGTACGCGGGAATCATCACGGTCTCGGTTGTCGGCCTCATCATCAACCAGGGCCTGCTCGCTCTGGAACGGCGCTTCACGAGGTGGCGGATCACCTCGAACTCCTAGCGCGCCGTCCGGGCAACGCGGCCGGCATCCGTGGCCGTCCGCGCGGAACATGATCCAGGCGAGTTTGCCGTTGTGTACGCTTTTCATCCCCACCGGCGCACACAACGACAAACTCGTGGCGATCTTCTCCGTTGGCCCGGCCGGAGCAGCCGTTCACCCGTCCGTAGGAACTCGTCCGTGGGAAGAGGGACGTGATGTCTGCCGCTGGCAACCGGAAGTTTCATCTCAACGCGTTTCTGATGAACGCCGGGCACCACGATGCCGCCTGGCGGCATCCCCGGACCCAGCCCGAGCGCGCCACCGACCTGACGTATTTTCAGGAGCTCGCGCGCACGGCCGAGCGAGGCAGGCTCGACTCCCTCTTCCTGGCCGACGGGCTGGCGTTGTGGGGCAAGGTCCGGCACAACGTGCTGGGCGGCTTCGAGCCGATCACCCTGCTCTCCGCGCTGGCCACGGTCACCGAGCACATCGGCCTGATCGCCACCGTCTCGACGACCTACAACGAGCCGTTCCACGTCGCCCGCAAGTTCGCCTCTCTCGACCACATCAGCGGCGGGCGGGCCGGCTGGAACATCGTCACCTCCGGCAGCCTCGACGAGGCCCGCAACTTCGGCCTGGACGAGCACCTTGAACACGGCCTGCGGTACGCCCGGGCCCGGGAGTTCGTCGAGGTCGCCACCAAGCTGTGGGACAGCTGGGAGGACGACGCCCCGATCATCGACCGGGCGGGCGGGATATACGCCGACACCAGCCGGATTCGTCAGATCGGGCACGTCGGCGAGTTCTTCCGCGTCCAGGGGCCGCTGAACGTCCAGCGTTCCCCGCAGGGCTATCCGCTGCTGGTACAGGCGGGCTCGTCCGAGGACGGCAAGGAGTTCGCGGCCCAGTATGCCGAGGCGGTCTTCACCGCCCAGCAGACCCTCGCCGACGGCCAGACCTTCTACAAGGACCTGAAGTCGCGCCTGGCCCGTTACGGGCGCGCGCCCGAGGAGGTGAAGATCCTCCCCGGTATCTGCCCGATCATCGGTGCCACCGAGGCCCGGGCCCGGGAGCTGGAGGAGGAGCTCACGCAGCTCCAGGTCCCCGCGTACGGCCTGGCCCAGCTGTCGAGCATGGTCGGCGTCGACCTCACCGGCCTCCCGCTGGACGGGCCGCTGCCCGACCTGCCCGACGAACGGGACATCAACGGCAACAAGAGCCGGTTCACCCTGGTCGCCGAGCTTGCCCGCCGCGACGGGCTGAACCTCCGGCAGCTGATCGCCAGATTGGGTGGCGGCCGTGGGCACCGGGTCTTCGCCGGCACACCGGAACAGGTCGCCGACCAGCTCGAGGAGTGGTTCACCCAGGACGCGGCCGACGGCTTCAACATCATGCCGCCGTTCCTGCCCGGCGGGCTGACGGACTTCGTCGACCTGGTGGTGCCGATCCTGCAGCGCCGAGGCCTGTTCCGCACCGAGTACACCGGACGCACCCTGCGCGACCACTACGGCCTGCCCCGCCCCACAAACCGCCTGGCCATCCAGGCCTGACCGCCGGGCTGAGCCGAGCCGGCGTCGCCGTCGGGCGGGCGGGGCGGCGCCGGTGGGCGGGGTCGGTGCCCACCGGTTCGCGTCCGGTCGCGGGCTGGTCGTGGTCAGTTGCCGGGTTCGTCCTTGACGAGGCGGTTCCAGGTGGTGGGTCCGACGATCCCGTCGACGGTGATGCCGGCGTGCTGCTGGAAGCCGCGCACCCAGGCGTCCGTCCGCCGGCCGAAGACACCGTCCACGGGGAGGAAGTTCCCGGGGTCACTGATCCGGGCGTTTGCCTGGTCCTGGACGGCGCGTACCGCGTCGCCCTTCTCACTCCGGTCACCATCACGGACGGTGATGATGAGCGCCGGCCAGCTCTGGTCGCCGACGGCACCGTCGACCACGATCCCGGCGGACGACTGGAAGGCGCGCACCGCCGCCTCGGTCGCCGGCCCGAAGACACCGTCGACGGTCACCGAGTATCCGTGCGCGCGTAGCAGGTACTGGATGGTCTGTACTGGTTCGCCGCTGCTGCCGTTCTTCTGCAGGGGCCAGGTCGCGGACATGCTTGAGCCTCCTCGGCGGTTGGTTTCGGGGCGACCGGTGGCGGCCACCTAGAAACACTATGAGTGATGATCTTATATCTGTCAGTCACGCATCCGGCCGGGATGGCTGCCCGCGTCAGGTCATCAGGTTGTGATCTCCTCGTTGATCGTGCTCGGATCGTTCCACGGCCGTTGCCGCGGCAGCTTGCGGTGCCGCAGCGACCCCGTCCGCAGGGACAGGTAGGCCACGGCCGACAGCGGGATGGGCAGCCAGAAGTTCGCCAGCCGCCAGGTGACGACCCCCAGCAGCGCCACGGCCCGGGTCGAGCCGAACCCGACCAGGGTGGGGACCAGCACCCCTTCGATGATCCCGAGTCCCCCGGGGGAGATCGGGACGGCGGCCAGCACGTTGGCGAGCCCGTAGGCGACCAGCAGGCCGTCCACGGACGCGGCGTGGCCGTAGGCGTACAGGAACACCCACAGGGAAGCGGCGGCGAGCAGCCAGTTCGCCGCCGCCCACAGCGTCGCCCTGGCGAGCTGGAGCCTGTCCGCGCCGAGGACCCGCAGCCGGTCGGCAAAGGTGCGCACCAGCCGTTCGGCGCCGTCCGGTGACAGCCTCGGCGCGCGGTGGGCGACGGAACGCACGACGCGGACGGTTCGTTCACTGCCCCGGGTGAGCAGTATCACGCCGACGAAGACGGCGGCGATCAGCAGCGTCCCCACCGCCGCGGCCGTGCCGTAGATCGGGTTGCCGCCCCGGGTCGGGATGGAGATCAACAGGCCGATCCACAGGATCACGTTCAGGACGACCGCCGAGCCCGCGCCCTGGATCGCCGCGGCGGACACCGCCTCGGACGCGCCGACTCCGGCACTGCGTTGCAGGCGGTAGCGCAGCGCGCTCGCGGTGGCGGCACCGCCGGGCAGCATGTGGCTGACACCGAGGGTCGTCAGGTCGATCCGGATCAGCGTCCACAGCGACGGCCGGCCCTCCCGGGCGAGCACGCTGCGGGTCAGCATCGCGTAGGCGAGCAGGGACGCCGCCTCCAGGACCAGGCCGAGCACCAGAAAACGCGGCTCCACGTCGGAGAACGTCTCCAGCGCCTTGCGGGCACCGGCCAGTTGCGGCAGCACCGCGTATTCGACGATCAGTGCCAGTATCACGACCGCGGCGCCCCGGCGCAGCCATCGGGGCACCCGCAGCAGCGTCATCGGCCCGCACCCGTGGACGCCCTCGCTGTCGTGCCGGCACAACCACCGTCATGGCCGTCAGCGGACCCCCGCAGGCAGTACCGCGAGCGCGTACAGCACTCCGCGGGCCGGCAGCGGGACATCCGGCGGCGGGACATCGTTGTCGTGAGACCGCGCATCGCATCTCATGGTGGCCTATCGATGCTCTTGTCTACCCCGTCACCACGCGGGAACACGGGACTCCGACTGACCGTGCGCCGGTGAACATGCCGATCAGGCGTCCTGGCGGTGCCGAATCTGTCATTCGTGGCCGTGAAGCATCGATTTTTGTGGCACGGCGAGGAGACCGCGGGCGGCGGCACGCCGCGGGCACACTGGTGGGGTGGACGTCACCTGGTGGGGGCACAGCACGGTTGTGATCGCCGATGCGGGCACGCGGCTGGTGACCGATCCCGTCTTCGGGATGCGCGTCGCCCACCTGCGCCGGCGGGCTGGCACGCGCCCGGTGGCGCAGGCCGCGCGGGTCGACGCGGCGGTCGTCTCGCATCTGCACGCCGACCATCTCGACATCCCGTCGCTGAAGCTGCTCCCGCCGACCGCGCCGATCCTCCTGCCGCGCGGTGGCGCCGCCCTGCTGGCCCGCCGACACCCGGCGCTCGCCGAACGCTGCGTGGAGATGGTGCCCGGTGACCGCGTCCGAGTGGCTCCCCGTAACGGCACAGCCGCCTGGCTCGGCGATGCCGGTGGTAGCGCTGACAGCCACGCCGACAACGGCAGCAGCGTCGATCATGGTGATGGCCGCGGTATCGATCACAACGTCGATCACGGCGATGGCTGCAACATCCGTCCCGCCGTCGATCGTGATATCGATCATGGCGGCGGGGTGGCGGTCGCCGCCGGTCTGGACGTGCTGGCGGTGCCCGCCGAGCACGACGGTTCGCGGGGGCCGTGGTCACGCCATCGCGGCCCGGCGCTCGGATTCGTGGTGACCGGCAGCCAGACGGTGTGGTTCGCCGGGGACACCGCCCTGCACGACGCCATGGCCGATCTCGCCCCGCTCGGCCTCGACCTCGCTCTCGTCCCGGTCGGCGGCTGGGGGCCCAACCTCGGCCCTGGGCATCTCGACCCGGCCGGCGCGATCGAGGCGGTCCGGCGGACGCTGGGCCCGCGGCCGCTCCCCGCGCAGGCGGTGGCCGAGGCCGCGGCGGTGGGGGTGGCGGTACCGATCCACTACGGGACCTTCTGGTCGGTCGGTTTCGACCGGGTGCGTCCCGACCGTTTCCACGAGCCCGGACGCGAGTTCGCCCGACTGGCCGCCGCCGCTGCCGACCTGCCCGCCGAGGTGCGTGTGCTCGCCCACGGCGAGTCCCTGGCCCACCCGCCGGCCGGCCGGTGGACGCCCGCGGGAGCTGTCAGGTGACGTTTTTCGACGAAGCGTGTGCCGGCTGCTCCGTATCCGGCTGCTCCGTATCCGGTTGTGCGCCTGGTTCCACCGGCCGTCCGATCGTGTTCTGCGTGGTTTCCGCGGCTTCCTGAACGCCGGGGGCCTCGTGGGCTCCGGGGGGTTTCGGGGCCGGCGCGGTTTTCGCGTCGGCCGGCCCGCCAGAGGCGGCGGGACGGGGCTCGGGCAGCGGGCCGCGGCGCAGCCCGAGCTGTTCCAGCCAGCGGACGAGCTGGTGGTGGACGGCGTCCGGGCCCTCGATCGGGCCGGGTACGGTCGGCCAGCCCGCCGGGTACAGCAGCACGGCCCGGGTCTGGTCGCCGCCGATCCCGCCGTGGCAGCCGACCAGCTCCTCGAACGCGGCGACCTCCCGGGTGCCGGGGTCGATCCGGCTCACGACGACGATGTCGCCGACGTTGTGCATCCGCTGGTGGCGCAGCAGGTCCGCGGCGGCCCGCGAGCCGTACCCGAGCAGCGGGTTGGTGCCCTCGACCACCCCGGTCTCCAGGAACATCCGGCCCCGGGCGCCGAAGGCGACCGGTCCGTGCCCCTGGCAGCGCACCACGACGAACCCGACCCCCGGGTGGTCGATCAGCCCGCGGACGAGCGCGGGGTGCAGGAACTCCATCTGTTCGAGATCGGCACGGCCGGCCACCTGCGGCAGGTAGACCATGGCCAGGTTCCCGGACGCGACCACGACGAGGTCCGGCCGCTGCGGGTCGAGAGTGACCTCCAACCGGGACGGGCCGAAGGTGATCTGACCGTCGTCGGTGCGCCGACGCAGCATCAGCCGCCCCGGCCCGGTGCCGTCCCCGCCGCCGGTGACCTCGGTGAGCAGGGTGTTCACCGGGCCCCAGCCCTCGGCGGTCCCGGTTGCCGCGGCCGCGGCCGCCCCCGGCGTCAGCAGGCCGCGGACGGTGTCCTCCAGGGACCGTCCGTAGCGCTGGCGGAACGTCGCGCCCTGGCTCTGCCCGTGGTCGGACAGGACGACGATCTCGTACGTGCGCTCGACGGCGCTGGCGATCCGTTCGAGCATCGCCAGCACCCGGTCGATGCCCTCCAGCGTCTGCAGCGACTCCCGCCGGTTGGGCCCGGCATGGTGGGCGACCTCGTCGTAGTCCACGAAGTCGCAGAACACCACGGGTACGCCGCGGGCCATCTGTTCGGCGATGAACGTGACGTTGAGGTCGCGCAGCAGGACGTTGGTCAGCCCGCGCAGCGCGACGTACGAGCCACCGCGGCGGACCCGGGGAAAGATGTTGTCGCGGCGCTGTTTGCGGGCCTGGTGCACCTCTTTGATCATTTCGCCGATGGTCAGGACCAGCGAACGGGCGAGCCCCTGCGGGCTGGCCGCGAACGAGGCGTAGCCGCGGGCCCGGCGGCCGGGTAGCCCGGCCTGGCTGACGGTGAGCAGGCTGTGCGGCGCGTCGCCGGAGAAGACGTTGCTGATGCTGACCCCACCGTCGGCGAGCAGGCCGCGTCCGTTGCTGAACCCCCGCTCGATCTCGGCGGCGTCCCGCGGCCGGTTGGTGACCACCAGCCGGCCGGCATCCTTGTCGTACCAGCGGAAGGCGGGGACGTGGCCGGACGTGCCGTGCAGGATGCCGGCCTGGCTGGTCGGGGTCGTCGACGGCATGCCGGTGTGCCACTCGACGAAGCGGTGCGAGCCGCCGCGGACCCAGCGGCTCAGCGTGGGCAGGTTGCCGGCCGTGACCGCCCACCGCAGCAGCGGCGCGGACAGGCCGTCGATCTGCACGATGACGACTCCCGGGCCGTCGAACGGGCTGCCGCCCCCGCCGCCGTAGCGAGCGACCTGTCGCATGACCTCGCTGCTGAACGTCCCGTCGCTGCCGGCGTCGGCCAGCCAGCCGACGACCGCCGAGATCACCGCGATGCCCCAGGCGACCCCGACGGCCGCGCCGAAGCTGCTGGAGATCACCTCTGGTTCGATGCGCAGCGCAACGTAGATCACCAGGGTCTGCGCGAACAGGCCGATCAACGGGATGGCGATCCCACCGAGCGCGACCGCCAGGGCGACGAGCACCGGCCGCAGCACCGCGCCCACCAGGGTGAGAATGACCACCAGGCGTATCAGCGCGCCGAAGCCGTTGATCTCGATGCCGGGCAGGAACTCCAGGGCCAGGCCGAACGCGAGCCCGCTCGCCGCGACGGACCGGGTGACGCGCAGGAGGCGGTGCGGCGTCGGCTTCATGTCGCGCAGCACGATGCCGGCGAGGCGCAGCCGTCCCCGCAGCAGCCTACCGATCACGGCGAGGCGCCGCCCGTGCCCGCGCCCACGTTCGGGCCGGGCGGGGCGGGACCGCGTACCAGTGTCGGTGCCGTCGGCACCGGTGTGACCCACAACCATGACCAGCGCAGACTAGAGCGCCGGTCAAGCAGCGCGGACAGCGTCCGCGTCCGTCCGCGTGGAGCGTGGCCCGGACGAGCTCGTCGTTCGGCGCTCTTTTCGGCCTGGTGGGCGTACGCGACGACGGATTTCTGGCGATCTTTTCTGTTGTTCGGGGCCTGTTGGCGTCGGTCACCGGCGGTGCGGTTGCTCATGGCCGTGCCGTGGGTGTTTTGGATCATATCTGACGGATTTCGACTGGCTGGACGGGAAATCGTCCGTGTCTGACCGCCCGCCCGATCGTCGCGCGGTTGTCCGGCGGATGAGCGCCGGATGGTCGTGGTGACGACCGGATATCGGGCATCCAGCTGCCCGGCCGCGGGTCATGGCCCCGGAGCGGGGTCTGGAGCGAGCCCGGGAGTGAGAAATACCGGTATTTGAGCAGGCGCCGGCGGGGTGCAATTCGGGCGAATGGTCCCGGTGAGCTGATCCGGAAGTCACGCAACACACTGGATCACCACCTTACGCCCATCGTAGACACTTCGATCACGCACCATAGAAACAAGCACCGGTTGCGAGCCGGTGTACGGCGAGGTGGTCGGATCCGGAAAACGACGCGGCGAGTCAGGTGGGAGGCGCGGTGAGCCACACGCGCGTCCGGGCGGGTCGGCGTGGGCCGGTTCCGGCCCCCCGTCCCGGAGCGGACGGCTCCGTGACCGGCTCCGTGGCCGACTCCCGCGAGGAGGACCTCCGCGCGGCCGAGGGCCACCCGTCCGAGAGCCCCGCGGCGGCCGAGGCCCACAGCGGGACGAGGGAGGTCAACGCCGGGCCAGCGGGCGTCCCCGCGGGGAGCGCCTTCCCCGGGGCCGCTCCCCGGCGGGACGGCCCACGGAGGGCAACCGGCCGTGCCGGCCGCCGCCGGGGCGGTGGCTCCCGCCGCCGTCGACACCGCTGGGACCGCCCGCTGCGAGTGCTGGTCGTGCTGGTCGCGGCGGTGTGCTGGCCCGCGGTCGTCGGCCTGCTCACCGTGCACGCGACCGTGCAGCAGCCGGGCTACTACAAGCGGGCGCTCGCCGACGCCGACGTGTACGAGCGTTTCTACAGCCAGGTCCTGACCGACCCGCAGATCGTCGAAATCTCCGACCAGCTCTTCGCCGGCCTCCCCGTGGACCAGTCGTTGCTGACCGCGAACCTGCGGGTGGTCGTCCCCCCGTCGTCGTTGCAGGGGGTGGCCGCGAGCCTGGCGGAGCGCACCGCGGGCTATCTGAGCGGCAACGGCGACACGCTCTACCTGCGCATCGACCTGCGCCCGGTGCTGGCCAACATCTCCCAGCTCGCCAGCACCTACCTGGCCGACGAGCTCTCGGGCGCCGGCACCTACCCGGTGGACGACGTCAGCCGGTTCACCGTCGGCCTGCTCGACGCGCTCGACCAGCTCTCCCAGGGACGCCCACCGGCGTCCGTGCCGTCGATCACCTCGGTCCGGCTCTCCGAGCGGCAGGCCGACCAGGTGGCCGACGCCGTCCTCGACCGGGTGGGCGGGCTGGGCACGGACGAGCACCAGGCCGTGCGCGAGCAACTGGTCACGTTCATGCGGGCCGGTGATCTCACCTCGGCGCTGGCGGTCGCCGGCCCGCTGGTCTTCGACGGTGACGAGGCCGCCATCGCCGATCTGCGGCGGCGGGTCGGCGGTGGCACCAGCATCGATCTGGGGCCGGCGCTGACCGGGCTGCCCGAGTCCCCCGGCACCATGGCGGTGCACGCCGTTCACGATCTCGGCTCGTCGGGGGTGCTGCTCGCCGCGGGTGGGCTCGCCGGCCTGATGCTGGTGGTGTTCGCCACCGGGTTCGTCGTGATCGTCAGGCACGGTGGGTCGGGGTTCCGCCTGGTGCTGGCGGGGCTGGTCGCGGCCGGGGCGGCCGGGCTCGCCGCCGGGGGCGTGCTGATGACGCTGGTCGGCGATCCGCTCGCGGCGTTGACCGGCCCGTCCTCGTCGCTGCCGGTGAGCGTGCGGGCGATGGTCGGTGACATCTCCTCGGCGTTGGTCGACCAGGTCCGCGACAACTGGTTCGGGTTCGCGGCGATGCCGCTGGTGGCCGCCGCCGGTGTCACGGTGGTCGCGGCCGCGGCGCGGATGCTGGTGGTCCGGGCGCATGCCCGTCGGCGGCGCTGGGGGACGCTGGCGATCACCTCGACGACGATCGTCGTCCTGCTGTGGATTGCGATGCCGCTGCCGGTCACCCCGGCCGCCAGGTACTGCAACGGCTCCGAGCTGCTCTGCGACCGCCGCTACACCGACGTCGTGTACCCGGCGACGCACAACGCGATGGCGGCCAGCGACGCGCGCTTCCTGGGCGCGGCCCAGGATCCGGACCTGATCGGCCAGCTGAACGCGGGTATCCGGGCGCTGCTCATCGACGTCCATCACTGGACGCCGCCGCAGGACGTCGAGGCCTTCCTGCGCGGCCTGCCGCCGGACCAGCGGGCCACCCTCGAGCCGTTCACCCGGGGCGCCCGCTCCAGTCGTCCCGGGCTGTGGCTGTGCCACAACATCTGCCAGCTCGGCGCGCTCAGCCTGGAGACCGAGCTGACCCGGCTGCGGGCCTGGCTCGACGCGAACCCGACCGAGGTGGTGACCCTGATCGTCCAGGACGAGGCGCCCGCGTCCGAGGTGACAGGGGCCTTCACCCGGGCCGGGCTCGGGCGTTACACGCTCACACCCCCCAGGGACGCGGATGGTGACTGGCCGTCACTGGGTTCGATGGTCGAGCGGAACCGCAGACTGGTGGTGCTCGCGGAGAACGCCGACGTCCCGGGCACCTTCTACCGGCGGTTCTTCCGATACGCGGCCGACACGGCCCTGGACGTCTCCTCGCCCGACGGCTTCGACTGCCGGCCTGGCCGCGGGCCGGGCCGGCCCGCGGCGATACTGATCAACCACTGGATCACCCGGACGGCGAGCAGTCGCGCGGACGCGGCCGTGATCAACCGCCGGGAGTCCCTGCTCAGGCAGGTCGAGGCCTGCCAGCGGGCGCAGGGCCGGCTGCCGACGTTCATCGCGGTGGACTTCGCGACCATCGGTGACCTCGTTCCGACCGTCGCCGAGCTCAACCACCTTCAGGACCGGTAGTGTAACTATCGGTGATGGTCGTCGCGGTGCGGCGCCGTCAAGGGTTGGCGGCTGGCGACCGTCGACCATAGGATTCAATCCAGACGGACAACTGAACATCGATGCCGCTCACGCCCGCGCGGGAGAGTCCACGGCAGCTTGCGGTCCGTGGCGCCGAAGGAGCAAGACCTCCCCTATACACTCTCAGGCCGGAGAAACCGCCGGGTCAGGCAACTCTGGAAAGCGGACGTTCCGTGACGTCCCGCCGACGGTGAAAGCCCACGCATATCGGTCGCGGGTCGATATGCCGGGTGAAGCTCTCAGGCATACGTACAGAGGGGGAGGTCAGTCGCGGCCGGCGCGCTGCCGGGTCGCCCGATCTCTGGAGCGCATCGACCGTGCACGTACCCGTTTCGTCCTCTTCTGGCGCAATATCCTCTTCAGGATCCTCATCGGGTGACACAGATGGTTCTGCTGGTACCAGCCGTGAGAACGGCAGCGGTGGCGTGAATGGCACTGGCGGCGTCGGCCGCGGCGGTGGCGCCAATCGTAACGGCGGTGCGAACGGCGCTGGTGGGAGGTCCGCCACCCGCCAGTCGGTGACCGTGCCGGCATCGCAGCCCGCCCAGACGCCGCAGCCCACCCGGACACAGCCCCGGCGGGCCGAGCTCACACCGGCCCGCCCGCGCACGGGGGCCGCCGCCGCGCCCGCGCCGGCCAGGCAGCCCGCGCCGGCCGCGACGGCGCGCCGGGCCGGCCCGCCGCCCACCGAGACGCTCACCTTCGCCGACCGGCATGTCGGGCCGGACGCGGACGAGCGCCGGAAGATGCTCGACGGGCTCGGCCATGCCAGCCTGGACGCGCTGGTCACGACCGCGGTGCCGGAGGTGATCCGCGACGACACCCTCGAGCTGCCTTCGGCGGCGAGCGAGCCGGAGGTGCTCGCCGAGCTGCGCCGGCTGGGCAGCCGGAACCGCCCGGTGCCCTCGATGATCGGCCTCGGCTACCACCCGGCGGTGCTGCCCGGGGTGATCCAGCGCAACGTCCTGGAGAACCCGGCCTGGTACACGGCGTACACCCCGTACCAGCCGGAGATCTCCCAGGGACGTCTGGAGGCGCTGCTCAACTTCCAGACCATGATCGCCGATCTGACCGGCCTCGCGACGGCCGGGGCCTCGCTGCTGGACGAGTCGACCGCCGCGGCCGAGGCCATGCAGCTCGCCCGCCGGGCCGCGAAGAAGCCCGACACACGGTTCGTCGTGGACACCGGGACGCTGCCACAGACGATCGCGGTGCTGCGCACCCGCGCCAGGGCGCTGGGGATCGACGTGGTGGTCATGGACCTCTCGGCCGGCATACCGGAACACCTGGCCGAGTCGGCGTTCGGCGTCCTGCTGGCCTATCCGGCCGCCGACGGCGCGCTGCGGGACCCGCGCGCGGTGATCGAACAGGCCCACGGCCACGGGATCGTCGTGGCGGTGGCGGTCGACCCGCTGGCGCTGACGCTGCTGGCCGCACCGGGTGAGTTCGGGGCGGACATCGCGGTCGGCAGCGCGCAGCGGTTCGGGCTGGGCCTGGGCTTCGGCGGCCCGCACGCGGGCTTCATCGCGGTGCGCGCCGGCCTGGAGCGGTCGCTGCCCGGCCGGCTGGTCGGGGTGTCGGTGGACGCCGACGGCGAGCCCGCCTACCGGCTGGCCCTGCAGACCCGGGAGCAGCACATCCGCAGGGAGAAGGCCACCAGCAACATCTGCACGGCACAGGTGCTGCCGGCCGTGCTGGCCTCGATGTACGCCGTCTACCACGGCCCGCGGGGGCTGGCGGGGATCGCCGAGCGGGTGCACGGCCACGCGGTACGCCTCGCCGCGGGGCTGCGCGCCGGCGGGGTGCGGGTCGTCCACGACCACTTCTTCGACACGGTGCTCGCGCAGGTGCCGTCCCGGGCGGCCGAAACGGTCGCCGCGGCGCTCACCGGCGGGCTGAACCTGCGTCTGGTCGACGCCGACCACGTCGGCATCTCCTGTAGCGAGACGACGCTGGACGCCGACCTGCACGCGGTGTGGGCGGCGTTCGGGGTGCCACCGCTGCCCTCCCCGTCGGTGGTCGCGCTGCCGGCGCGGAAGGCGACAGCCGCCGGCGCCGCTACCGCGGGCGGCGCCATCCCAGGTATAGCTACCATCGGTGCTCGAGCCGACGCCGGTGGTGGCGGCCCGGCGATCCCGGCGGAGCTGGTACGGGCGAGTCCCTACCTGGAACATCCGGTGTTCCACCTGTACCGGTCCGAGACGGCGATGCTGCGTTACCTGCGCCGCCTCGCCGACAAGGACCTGGCGCTCGACCGCGGAATGATCCCGCTCGGCTCCTGCACGATGAAGCTGAACGCCACGACCGAGATGGCCGCGGTGACCTGGCCGGACTTTGCCGACATCCACCCGTTCGCGCCGCTGGACCAGGCCGCCGGCTACCTGGAGCTCATCCGCGACCTCGAGAAGTGGCTGGTGGCGATCACCGGCTACGCGGCCGTGTCCCTGCAGCCGAACGCGGGCAGCCAGGGGGAACTCGCAGGGCTGCTGGCCATCCGCGCCTACCACCGCGACCACGCCGTGGAGGGTCGGCCGGTCCGGGATGTCTGCCTGATCCCGTCGTCGGCGCACGGGACGAACGCGGCAAGCGCGGTCATGGCCGGGATGCGGGTCGTGGTGGTTGCCTGCGACAGCGACGGCAACGTGGACCTGGAGGATCTGGCCGCGAAGGCGTCCGCCTACTCCGACCGGCTGGCGGCGCTGATGGTGACCTACCCGTCGACGCACGGTGTCTACGAGGAGGGCATCGGGCGGGCGTGCGACCTGGTGCACTCCTGCGGCGGGCTGGTCTACGTCGACGGCGCGAACCTCAACGCCCTGGTGGGGCTGGCCAGGCCGGGCACGTTCGGGGCGGACGTGAGCCACCTGAACCTGCACAAGACGTTCTGCATCCCGCACGGCGGCGGCGGCCCGGGCGTCGGCCCGGTCGCGGTGGTCGAACGGCTCGCGCCCTACCTGCCCAACCATCCGCTGCGGCCCGAGGCGGGGCCGGCCACCGGTATCGGGCCGATCGCCGGGGCGCCGTGGGGGTCGGCGGGCATCCTGATGATCCCCTGGGCGTACATCCGGCTGATGGGTGCCGCCGGGCTGCGCCGGGCCACCTCGGTGGCGGTCCTCAACGCCAACTACATCGCCTGGCGGCTGTCGTCCCACTACCCGGTGCTCTACACCGGACGTGACGGACTGGTCGCGCACGAGTGCATCCTCGACCTGCGCCCGCTGACGAAACGCACCGGAGTGACCGTGGACGACGTGGCCAAGCGGCTGATCGACTACGGTTTCCACGCGCCGACGATGTCGTTCCCGGTACCCGGGACGTTGATGGTCGAGCCGACCGAGAGCGAGGATCTGACCGAGATCGAACGGTTCTGCCGGGCGATGATCGCGATCCGGCGGGAGGCCGACCTGGTCGGCGCGGGCACCTGGCCGGCGACCGACAACCCACTGCGCAACGCTCCGCACACGGCGTCCATGCTGGTGGCGGACGAGTGGGAGCACCCGTACTCCCGGACGGTGGCAGCCTACCCGGTCGCCTCCCTGCGGGAGTCGAAGTACTGGCCGCCGGTACGCCGGATCGACGGCGCCTACGGCGACCGTAACCCGGTCTGCACCTGCCCGCCCGTGACGACGTACATCGACCAGGACGAGGACATCGCGTTCGCTGACGACGCGCCGGCCGCCCCCCACATCGTGGGGGTACCGGCCGACGCCCGCGGCTGACCCGACGAGACCCGCCCCGAAGCGGATCGACGCGGCGCGTAGGCCGGCCGGATCGTCGCGCCCTGTCAGGGGGTCGGGATCGTCGCGAACATGGCGACCATGCCGGCACTCATGATCAGGCGGCAGCCGTGGACGCGGACGGACGCGCCCCGCGCCCTGCTCACGAACGGGGCGGTCAGCTGGCCAGCCGGCCCGCCCGCCGGGTACGGGCGTGTCTCCGCCGGGTACGGGCGTGCCGTCAGGCGCAGCACCAGGGTGACCGCGGTGAGGACGGCCAGCGCCGTGAAAAGCAAGGAGAAACCGATGGTGAGGTCGTCCGCCGACCACCACCGCAGCGCGTTCATGTACGCCATCGCCAGGCCCTCGACCGCGAGCAGCGCGCAGCAGCAGGTCCCGGTCACGCCAGCGTCGTGATGGCCGCCCGGGCCCGGTTGCCGAAAGCGTTCCGGATCATCTCTTCGGATCACGTTGACGGTCAGGAAGACCGACGAAAGGAGCAGATAACCCCAGGCCAGCGTGGCTCCGGTGAGAATTCGGTCGGTGCGGGCCTGCCAGGCCGGCGGGCTGAACATGTACGCCATGCCGGCCGCTACGAGAAGATGGCCGGTTTCGGTCAGCACGGCGATCCGGTTCCCGTCAACGCGTGCCGTTCGCACCGACCTCCAGGCGCGCCAGGCGTGCCAGGCGTGAAATACCGCGAGAACGGCGAACACCAGAGCCGCGACAGACCAGAGCGGGCCACCGGCCGTGCTGGTTGTGTCCGCGACTCCCGGTACATGGTGCATTGCGGCACCGCCTGGTCATGCCAAGGTCCACGTTCACACGGAAAATCCCGGAAAGTTCCGGAAAATCCTGTTCCGGGGACGGCTGGATAGGCTCCGGTCGGACCCGGCACCGGGCCGGCCGGCGCCGTGTGACCATATATCCTTGCTTTGTCCCTGCCCGTGTTTTTCGGTACCAGCTACTGATCGGCGACTACTGATCGGCGACTACCGATCGGCGACTACCGATCGGCGACTACCGATCGGCGACTACCGATCGGCGACTACCGATCGGCGACTACCGATCGGCGACTACCGATCGGCGACTACCGATCGGCGACTACCGATCGGCTGCATCCTGGATGCCGGAGGCGACGGCCAGCGCCGAGTCGAGGACGCTTTCCAGCGCCCCGGACTTCGCCTGATCGATTATTTCGTAGAACTGGTCGACGCTCATCTGCACCTGCTGGCCGAAGTCGTCCACGAGCACGATCCGGCGTTCGGCCGGGGCGTCGTGGTCGACGAACAACTGCGGACAACCACAGCTGCACTTCCCACAGAAGGTCACCAGGTGCTGCCGGGCTGCCCCACCGGCATCCGGCACCGCGTCCGCTGGAGTTTCGTCACGCACTGTCCCCACCTCGCCCGCCTGGCCGACGCGTCGGCATGGTCAACCCGCTCGCAACATCACTCACAGCGTAAGGACCCTCACGCCATCCTGTCCGCGTTTCCGCAAAATCACAACGACAACCCCGCCCCGGACCGGTGTTCGCCCAAGAAGCGGTGCGACGGGTGCGGAAGTCATCCGTCCCATCGCAGTCTGTGCACCGCGGGCGGGGGCGAGGCCATGATGGATCGTCGTACTGGGCCGTTCTGCCCGCGGTCTTGCTCAGTCCGTTGCCCTGAAGAGCCAGTCCTCCGTCAGCGGTGGTGCCGGCGGCCCTTTGAGCAGCCACGCATGGACCGCTTCGATGAGGGGGGCTGGATTGTGCCGAGAGCGGAGGAAGGTCCGGCTGCTGGTGAACAGCAGTCCAGCGGTGGCGCTGTCGGACTGCAACGCCCGAAGCATGATCGGACGAAAATCCTTGGCATTCTCGGTCAACAGCCAATGCCGTTCGGCGGTGGCCCACGTGTACAGGTCGTCGTCCGTCATCGCCCGCAGGTCGAGCCGTTCGACGACGGCCACGACGGTGTGCCCACGTTCGCGCAGCACTTCAGCGATCTTCGGTGAGAACATCTCGTCGAGGGCGAGCTCAACCGGCTGTGAGCTCGGTGCGCTCATGCGATGAGCTGCTGCTGCACGCGCCAAGCGTGCTCGGCGCGCACCGACGCCTCGTCCGCGGCGGTGATCTCCGCGTCGATCTCGTCGCGGTTGTCGCTGTAGTAGCTGACCGCGGTGTTGATCCGGTTGGCGTCGACCGCGAACGTCTCCGCCGCGGCAGCCAACGCGGTTGGTCCGCGTTCGTCGATCTCGTGGAGGAACTTGATGATCTCCCAGACGTCGGGCCCGTAGGCCAGCGCCGCCCGACGGCCGGAAGGGCCGCTTTTGAAGACGATGCCCGGGTGTTCGGCCATCCGCAGCCCTTCGTCGATGAGCCGCTGCGCCAGGGCTGAGGTGTTTGATCCCGTCTCGGCCACCGCGTGTCGTCGCAGCTGTGCCAGCAGCCCCGGTTCGAAGCGAATGGACAGCGGTGTAGTCATGCGATATATCGAACACTTGCGCTACGGGTGTCTGTGCCATGGGGCGCTCGTGGGCTCACGATCCAGAGATTCGCGGGTGGGGTGGGGCGTCAGGGGCAGGATTCCTCGAATTTGGCGATGTTGAGGGTGACGGGGGTGCCCCGCGAGTAGGGCCGGCCGGCGGCCGGTACGGTCGAGCAGATCTTCCAGTTGCTCTCGACGATCGCGATCCGGTCGGCGCCGGTGGCATCGTGCACCGTGACGCTGGCGTTGTCGCCGAACGCCGCCCGTACGACCTTCAGCGAGCGGCCGGCGAGATCCGGCATGGTCGGGCCGATGCGCGGCAGGGTAGTGTCCGCCTCGCCCGCCCGCGGGCAGGTCTCGTCGAGATGGACCACCCCGAAGTCGACCCTGACGGTGACCGGATGCGGCCCCGCCGCCGGGGACTGGTCGCAGACCTGCCACTGGCGGTCGAGAATCTGCTCGCGGCCGCGCCCGAGCGCGTCGTGGGAGGTCAGGTTCGTGAAGCCGGCCGTCTGCGCGGTGTCCTGGGCGTACTGCAGGCCCTTGCCGATCAGGTTCGGCAACGTGCCGGTCGCGACCGTGCGGGTGGGTGCGGCCGGCCCCGAGGCGTCGGGCGCGCCCGGTGCCGAGACGAAGCCGTCACTCGACGCGCAACCGGTGCCGCCGGCGGCACCGAGCAGGACGAGGAGAGCCATGAGCGTCGGCAGCGCCGACGCGCCACGTGCCCTGGTCACGGCTGTGCCAACCATCGATGCTTCGGCCGCTGATGTGCCGGTTGCCGATGCCTCGGTCCTCGGAACTCTGACTGTGCGTGTCAGTGCGTCGCCTGTCGGGAGTGTGCGGCGTGGCGTGACGGCCTCGTGCCGAGATCCTCTCGGCTGAGCCCGTGGCCACCATCGCTGTGTCGACACGTTGTCAGGATGGCGTATGTACCCGTTCCTGTCCGTGAGACCGAACTCTCCGAACTCTCCGGACCTGCCGACAGATGATCTTGTTCTGCTGTCTGGCGGTGGGGCCGCCGCGTGGGCTCCCGCGGTCGCGGGAGGCGGGCGTCAGGTCGTTTTCATACTGCTTCAGCACGTTAAGTATCATTATGAATACATATAGTATCCATGGTCGTAACTTTTACTGACCGAGTTTGGTAAGCGTACGTTAGGGTACTACTGTAACTCGTTGTTACATCTCACGTTGAGGGCTGCGGCGGAACAGGTGGGCCGGGAGGTGTCACCCGACCGGCATCCGCGGTCCGGAGGCAAGGGGGCGCGGAAGAGGTCCTAGCTAACGCCGGGTCACGACCTGCTGCCTGTGCCGGACGGGTGGCGCGACGGGGGAGGGCTGGCTCGGTGGCCGTGGGGGTGGTCCGGCTCATTCAGGGCCTGCGACGACGCGCCGAACACCGTTTCGCGTCGTCTCCGGCCCATTCGAGTAAAGGGGGGTAGTTCTCATGGAAAGCTCACGAGAGAGGGGCGTCCGTGCGTACGCTCGACCCCATCACCCTCGGCCTCGACGCCATCGAGGCCGGTAAGCTCGCCAACGGCATCACCCTGAGCCTGCTCATTCCCGCGCGTGGCCCGGAAGCGGCCCGGACGCTGGGTAACATCGTCGCCCTGAATCGCCAGCACTGGATGCTGGAACGCCCGGTGCTGGACGAGATCGGTGTCGTTGTCGATCCGTCGTCCGACGGTGACGAGCACGACCTGGTACGTATCGCGACGGAAGCCGGGGCGAGCTGGGTCGTTCGGGGGCGGTCGGTGATCGAACGTCACATGAAACACGAGTCACCCTCCTACGGCGGCAAGGCCGGCGCGATGCGCAGCCTTGCCTACCTGGCATTCGGTGACCGGTTTGTATTTCATGACGCCGACCTGGAACACTATGACCCGCTCACCGTGGGTCTGCTGGCGGCGGCCGCGACGATCGACAGCGCGCCGCTGTTCGTCAACGGCAGTTCCCAGCGGGTGACCGGCGACGGCCGGCCCGGCGGGCGTACCACCGAGATGCTGCGCTCCCTGCTCTCCAAACAGCTGGCCCACTACGTCCCCGCCGTCACGACCATCCAGCAGCCGCTCATCGGTGAGTTCGTGGTCGACGCCGACCTCTTCGGCTCGCTGGCCTTTTCCCGCGGGTACGGTGTGGAGACCTCCCTGAAGGTGCTCGCCCTGGATTTCCTGGGCGGTACGGAATGCGTTCAGGTCACATTGCCGGTCAAATACCAGGTCGGTCAGGACTACCGCGACCTCGTCAAGCAGTTCCATGAGATAAGCTTTACGGTCGACGTGCTGGAGGCATATTTCTCCCGCCGTCGGATCGATTCACAGGTGGCGATCTGGGAGATCGCCGACAATTACGACCTGCTGTATCCCGGGCGTACGTACGCGCTGCACCGTCCGCCCGGTTACGACGACGCGGCGTTCGTTCCCCGGCTTGGTTTCTACCAGCCGCTGGCGAATTCGCGGGCCTACCAGGCGCGGATGTTCGAGATCAAGACCGCGCGCCACGCGGCGCTGAAGGCGCTCGAACGCCGGATGCGGGCGTCCGCGTAAGCGGGCTGGCCGGCCCCGGGCCACGCCGCCGGGGCTGGCCAGCCGTCAGTTCGCTGCTACTCCGGTCGGCCGTGTTCCTGCCGCCCGGGCACGAAGTCGACCGGGCCCTGGTAGCCGCACCGAAGCAGGACGTCGAGCATCTGCTGATCGAACAGCGCGCCCACGTCCCGGATCACGGGTGGGAGATGGCCGAACAGCTCCAGGGACAGGAACCCGTGGAGCTGCGTCCAGACGATCAGGCAGGCGGCGAGCCCTTCCGGCGGGATCGTGTTGCGGGTGTCGGCCCGCCATTCCTCAAGTTCGGCGCGCAGTGCCGGCGTGAGTTCGGCGGCGAACCGGGAGGGGTCGATCAGCCCGACGTCGATCGCCTCGGCCATGCAGCGGAACAGCACCGCGACCGAGCGTTCCGTGCCGTCACACGGCTGGCTTGCCGGCGGGGTGTAGTCCAGTCCCAGCGTCCCGAAGATGAGCATGTACTCGGTCACGTGCTCGTGTGACCAGCGGCGGTAGGCGCGGGTGACCTCGAGCCAGCGCCTGGCATGGTTGTCCCTGGGCGCGAGGTCGAAGGCCTCCTCCAGCGTGTCGGCCAGGGAGGCGAACCCGTCGGCCGCCAGCGCGGCGATCAGCTCGTCCCGGCTGGTGAAGTATCGGTAGAGGGCGGATGGCGTGAGCCCCATCGCCCGGGCCACCGCACGCAGGGACACCCCGGCCGCGCCGTGCTCGTCGAGCTGATCACGGGCAGTCTGTTTGATCTCGTCTATGGTGGCGAGACGGAGGCGCTCGCGTCTGGAGACCGGCTGGGCCACGCTGGCCATGCTGGTTCGTCCGGTGAACACTGTCAACTTTTTCGACTGGATGTCTTGACTGCGCCCGGTGTACGCGAACACTGTTCTCTAGAACGATGACAACTCTCCGGAGGTTCCGGTGTTCGCACGCCTCGCGCGCCTGGTCACACGCCGTCCCGGGCTTGTCCTGCTGGCAACCCTGCTGCTCGTGGGCGCGACGGCCGTGCTCGGCGTCACCGCCTTCGGCAAGCTCCAGACCGGTGGGTTCGACGATCCCAGGTCGGGCTCCACCCACGCCGACCAGGCGGTGGAGGAGCGCTTCGGCGGCCAGCCCAGCCTGGTCCTGCTGGTCACGGCCCGCGCCGGGACGGTGGACGCTCCCGACGTCACGGCCGCCGGCAGGGAGCTCACCCGGACCCTCGCGGCCGAGCCGGGCGTGAACAGGGCGGTCTCGTACTGGGACAGCGGTGGGCCGCCCCTGCGTTCCGAAAGCGGCAGGCACGCGCTCGTGCTCGCCTACACCTCCGACGACGACGTGGCGGAGGATCTCGTCGCCCGGTACGAGCAGGCCAGGGACGTCCCCGGCCCGGTGACGGTGACCCCCGGCGGTGCCGCCACCATCGGCGAGAACATCAACGACCAGGTCACCACCGATCTTGCCCTGGCCGAGTCGGTGGCCATCCCGATCACGATGGTGCTGCTCATCGTGGCCTTCGGCGGCGTGGTGGCCGCACTGCTGCCGCTGGCCGTCGGCGTGGTCGGCATCTTCGGCGGGCTTGCGATCCTCTCCGTCCTCGGCAGCCTCACCGACGTCTCGATCTTCGCGGTCAACCTCACCACGGCCCTGGGCCTGGGCCTGGGTATCGACTACGCCCTGCTGATGGTGAGCCGGTTCCGTGAGGAACTCGCCAGCGGGCGGGACCGCGCCGACGCGGTCGCCACCACCCTGCGGACCGCCGGTCGGACGATCGTCTTCAGCGGCGCCACCGTCGTGGCGGCACTCGCCGTGATGCTCGTCTTCCCGCCCTACTTCCTGAAGTCGATGGCCTATGCCGGTATCGCCGTGACGGTCTTCGCGGTCCTCAGCGCGACCGTGGTCCTGCCGGCCATACTTGTGCTGCTCGGGCCGCGGGTCAACGCGCTGCGGGTCGGCGGGCTGATCGGGCTGATCCGCCGCCGGCGGGCCGCTGGGGCGGCAGCCGGCCCCCGGGAGGCCTCCGAATCACCCGCCTGGCGCGCCGTCGCCTCCGCTGTCATGCGCCGGCCGCTGCTCGTCGGCGTGCCCGCCGTCGCCGTGCTGCTGATGCTGGGCATCCCCTTTCTGCACGTCTCCTTCGGCACCCCGGACGACCGGGTGCTGCGCGGCACCGCCTCCAGCCGGCAGGTCGGCGACGTCATCCGGACGGACTTCGCCGCCGACACCGCCGCCGCCACGACCGTCGTGCTGGAGGGGGCGGCTGGCGGCCCCGGCGGGGGCGCTCCGGCTGGCGGGCCCGCACCGGACGGATACGCGCGCGACCTGTCCTCGTTACCGAACGTGGCTCGGGTGAACAGCGCGGCCGGCACCTACGCCGCCGGCCGCCAGGTGACGCCCCCCGCCCCCACGGACTCCCGGTTCTCCGCCGGTACCTCGACCTATCTCGAGGTGGTCCCCTCGGTCGACCCGGCGTCGGACGCCGGGCAGGATCTCGCCAGGGCCGTGCGCGGGCGGCCCGTTCCGGCCGGGACGTCCGTGCTCGTCGGCGGTCCGTCCGCGGTGCTCGTCGACGGCAAGGCGACCATCTCCGACCATCTGCCACTGGCCGTCGGGCTGATCGCGCTGACCACGTTCGTGCTGCTCTTCCTGTTCACCGGCAGCGTCGTCATGCCGCTGAAGGCCCTGGTGCTCAACGCGCTGTCGCTGAGCGCTGTGCTCGGCGCCGCGGTCTGGGTCTTCCAGGACGGCCACCTGTCCGGGGCGCTGGGCTTCCTGCCCGGGCCGCTGGACACCTCCATGCCGGTGCTGCTGTTCTGTATCGCGTTCGGCCTGTCCATGGACTACGAGGTGTTCCTGCTGTCCCGGATCAAGGAGGAGCACGACCGGGGCGTCCCGAACACCGAGGCCGTCGCCACCGGCCTCGCCCGTACCGGGCGGATCGTGACCACCGCCGCGGCGCTGCTCGCGGTGACCTTCGTGGCCTTCGCCACGTCGTCGGTGACGTTCATGCAGATGTTCGGCATCGGCACGGCCCTGGCGATCGTCCTGGACGCCACCCTGATCCGCGGGGTACTGGTACCGGCGTTCATGCGCCTGGCCGGCAACGTCAACTGGTGGGCACCACGGCCGCTGAGGGCCCTGCACGCCCGAATCGGCCTGGTGGAGGCGCCCCGGGTGGAAGTCGCCTATAACGTGCCTGTCGAAAATGTGGGGTAACTGGTCAGGTCTGGTAGATCGTTTGTTTTTGGTTTCCCGGCTGGCTGGGACTCCTCGATGGCCTGAAGGCCCGGGTCGTTGGTGCTGTGTGGTTGATCGGGCCGTAGGGTCCGGGTGTGTCGGATGGTCCGCCCGCGTCGCCGCCGGTGCCGTCGTATGACGAGCTCGCGGCGCTGGTGGTGAGTCTGCGGGCGCAGCTGGTCGAGACCGCTGCGGCGTTGGAACAGGCGCGGGTGCGGATCGCCGAGCTGGAAGCTCAGGTCGCGAAGAACTCGCGGAACTCGGCGAAGCCACCGAGTTCGGACGGGCTGGCGAAACCGCCACCGAAGTCGCTGCGGAAGAAGACCGGCCGCAGGCCCGGTGGGCAGGGCGGGCATCCGGGATCGACGCTGCGGATGCTCGCTGAGCCTGATGTGCGCCTGCGGCATGAGCCGGGGCCGTGTGCGGGGTGCGGGGCGGGGCTTGCGGGCCGGCCTGTGACCCGGACCGAACGGCGGCAGGTGTTCGACCTGCCCGAACTACGTCCGCATGTGGTCGAACATCAGCTCATCGAGCGGGAGTGCGGCTGCGGGACGCGGACGAAGGCGGCGGCACCGGCCGGGGTGGACGCGCCGGTGCAGTACGGGCCGCGGGTGGCCGCGGCGGTGGTCTACCTGTATTCCGGTCAGTTCCTGTCGCAGGAGCGGACCGCGACCGCGCTGGCCGAGCTGGTTGGGATCCCGATCTCGGCGGGCACGGTCGGTGCGATGACCGCCCGTGCCGCCGCCGGACTCGACGGCTTCCGTGACACCGTCCGGGGTCTGCTGGCCGCCGCCGACGTGATCGGGGCCGATGAGACGGGGCTGCGGGTCGCCGGGAAACTGCACTGGGTGCACTGCGCCCGCACCGACAAGTACACGCTGATCGACTGCCATGCCACCCGCGGCAGCGGCGGGATCGACGCCCTCGGGGTGCTTCCCGCCTTCGGTGGGGTGGTGGTCCACGACGCCTGGGCCCCCTACGACAGCTACACCGGCGCCACCCACCAGCTGTGCGTCGCTCACGTGCTGCGCGAACTACAGGCCGTCGTCGACGCGGCCCCGACGGGAACCTGGTGCTGGGCCGCCCAGGCAGGCGACGCGCTCGTCGCCCTGCACCGCCTCGCCGTCGACGCCGCCACTACCGGCGTCACCATCGACGAGCAGGCACCGGCCACCCAGACCCGGCAGCTGCGCCACGCCGCTCACATCGGGATCAGCCAGACCTCGCCGCGCGGCACGAAACTCATGGCCGCCCGCCATGCCCTGGCCTGCCGGCTCGTCGACCGCGAAGCCGACTACCTTCGGTTCACCCGCGACTGGCGGGTTCCCGCGGACAACAACGGCTCCGAACGCGACATCCGCATGATCAAACTACGGCAGAAGGTATCCGGCTGCCTACGCACGCTCACCGGCGCCCGCCAGTTCTGCGCGATCCGCAGCTACCTGTCCACCGCCACCAAACACGGCATCAGCCTGTTCGACGCTCTCGTCCAACTTGCCGAGGGCCGTCCCTGGATGCCCGCGATCAGCTAACTCAAGATCAAAAACTACCTGACTAGTTACAATGTGGGAAGCGTCGGACATGAGCTGGTAAGATAATCCGAAAAATAAAACGGTATACTCGTCATGGTGTTTTCTGTTACCGGCTACAATGTGGAAAAAACCATCGAGACGGCATCGCCGGCCCTTGTCACAACCTCGTTTCACGTTCTAGCCTCAATACCGTAGGAGACCCGCTGGACCGTAACCGGACGCACGATTGGCGACGATCGTGACCAGTTCTCCCGGATGCGGTCGCCCGCACCCGTCGGTGACCGCCCGCTTGTACCGGGACGCCGGCCGCGGCGGCGTGGCCGGTATCCAACTGAATCTTGCGGCAGAGGTGGTGGAGCTGCTGCCGCACGGCTCGCGGGGGCGGCCGTGGACGGATCGGCCGCCCCCGCGAGCGACCCGGGAGCCTGGCTTTCCAGGACGCCGCGCAGGTGGGGCGTGCGGTCCCTGTCCGACGCCTCTGTCCGATTATGCCCAGCCATGCCCGGCCGTTGTCGAAGCCGGCCGGCAATCCGTGTCCGGATATCTGCCGGACCATGCACATGACGGATAGGCGGTCAGGACAAAACCGTTTTCGCGGGCAGCCTCCGGCCCGGAACGGCGCGAAATCCGGATCGGCGCAAAATTTGGAACAACACGGGCACTGGAGCGGCACCCGGAAGGGGACGACCGCCGTGGGCGCCGCGGACGGCGTCGGAACAGCACGGGACCCGGGCCGACGTCCGGTGCGGCTTCGTCGACACCGGTGCCATGGACGATCCGGCTCGTCGGAACCGTACGGGACCCAGTGCGCCGTGCGGGACTCGGAGTAACCGTCCGGCGCTCGTCCCACCGACGTGCCGGTGACTCACAGGCGCTCGAAGGCGCGGCGGCGTTCCCAGTCGGTGACGGTCGTCTCGTAGGAGGCGAACTCGGCCTCGGCGGCGTGCGCGAGATGGTCGACAACGTCGTCGCCGAACGCCGCTCGCGCGATCTCGCTGGAACGCCACAGCCGCTGCGCCTGCCGTAACGTCCTGGGCAGACGCGCCACCCCGGGCGCGGTGAACGCGTTCCCGGCCGTCGCCGGTGGCAGCGCAAGGTCGTTGTCGATCCCGTACAGGCCGGCCGCGATGATCCCGGCGACCGCCAGGTACGGGTTGGCATCACCACCGGGCACCCGATGCTCGATCCGCAGCGAGCGGCCGGAGCCGACGACCCGCACCGGGCAGGTGCGGTTGTCCCGTCCCCAGGCGATACCGGTCGGCGCGAACGAGCCCGGAGCGAGCCGCTTGTAGGAGTTGACGGTCGGCGCGAACAGCAGGGCGAACTCGGCCATGCAGGCGAGCTGCCCGGCCACGAACGACCGCATCAGCTTCGACATCCCGGCGAGATCCGCTCGATCGGCCGCCGCCCGGCCGCCCGGCGCCCGCCCACCGTGGCTCCGGTCGATCAGTGGCCGGCCGGCTGCGGCCCGCTCGGCCGACGTCCGTCCGGGCGGAGCCCAGCCCGCGGACGCCCGCTCGGCCGACTCCTCGTCGGGTGCTGCCCGCCCGTCTTCCAACGGCTCGGCGGCGAACACCGTCGCGCGGTCCCGCCCCCGCAGGGACAGGTGAACATGGCAGGAGTTTCCCTCTCCTTGATCGTATTTTGCCATAAAGGTCACTGCCTGACCGGCCTGCGCGGCAAGGTTTTTCGCCGTCGTCTTGTAGAGGACGTGGTTGTCGCAGGTACTAATCGCGTCGTCGTAGCGGAAGACGATCTCGTACTGGCCCGGATGGACCTCCGCCCGGGCCGACTCGACCCGTACCCCCGCGTCCGTCATGGCCAGCCTGATCGTCCGGACCAGCCCGTCCATCTCGGACGTCCCGATCAGGGAGTAGTCGACGTTGTACCGGGACGCCGGGGTCAGGCCGCCGTACGAGCGGTCGGCCGCCTGCTGGTAGGACTCGGTGAACACCAGGAACTCCAGCTCGGTACCGGCGAGCGCGGCCAGCCCCCGGGTGTAGAGCCGGTCGAGCTGCGCTCGCAGGACGGCCCGGGGCGCGACGCGGACCACGCCGCCAGCCGGCCACCAGGCATCCGCGAACACCACGGCCGAGCGGGGATGCCACGGAGCGCGGCGCAGGGTCGCGAGGTCCGGTACGAGCCGGAAGTCCCCGAAGCCGGTGTCCCGGGGCGCGAAGGCGTAGCCGGCGTCGGTGTCCATCTCGACGTCCACGGCGAGCAGATAGGCGCAGGCGGGCAGGCCGCGCGCGAGCACGTCCTCGATGAAGTGATCCACCGACGCCCCGCTGCCCTGAAGACGCCCCTGCAGGTCGGGAAGGCCCACGAGCACTTCGTCGATGCTGTCCGGGGAACGCGTGGACGCCGCGAGCCGCCGCAGCTCGTCGACGTCGAGGAGGCCGGGATGCCGCCGCGCGGGCCGGTTCAAGCCGGCCGGATGGTTGCGCGCGGCAGCCGGGCCGACGCTCCGACACCCGTCGTCCGGCCGGCCGTCATCCGGATGTTCGTCGTCTCGTTGTCGAGGTTCATCGCCGGGCTCTCTCGGTCTTCGGGGGCCTGCTCTTCGGGGGCACGATGTCGACGGCTGCGTTGTCGGGAGCTGCATTGTCGACGGCTGTGCTGTCGGGGGCCGCGCTGTCGGGAGGTGCGGTGTCGATCGTCACCAGATGCAGGGGACTGGCGAGGCGGCCGTAGCTGACGTCGAATCCGCCGTCTCGGTCGGGCCGGTCGTGGAAGCCGGCGCCGGCGAGCTGTTCCCGGTTGAGGCAGACCCGGTCGAAGGTGGGCGCCAGCAGGTCGAACAGGGCGAACCGGTCGGCATGGTCGGGAAAGGCGTGGTGATAGTTCTCGATTTCGGCGCGGACCAGCGTCCAGAACTCCCGCTCGTCGACACCGAGATGCTCCTCGAGGATGACCGCGAAGAACCGGAAGTGCCCCGCGCACAGTGCCGACAGGATCGAGTGGGCGAGGTCGGCGGCGGGCCAGCGCCGCAGGTACCGCGCGGCGGACGCCGGCAGGCCGGCCTGCTCCGGCCAGCCTGGCCGGTCACCATCGGTGTGGGCGGCGTCGACCAGTTCTATGTCGGCTCCGAAGTCCTTGATCGCTATTCGGGTCGGGACGTCGTCACCGTCGAAGACGAGGACGACGTTCTCGCCGTGCGGGGTGAAGGCGACGCCGTAGACGTACAGGTAGTGCAGCAGCGGCGGCAGCAGGCAGGACAGCAGCGCCCGCAGCCACTCCCGCGCCCCGTGGCCCGAGCGGGCCACCAGCTCGCCGACCAGCGCCCGGCCGTCGGAGCCGACGAGCAGCAACGACGCGAACGTCCGGGCCCGTTCGCCGGCGGCGAGCAGGCTCTCGACCGGCTGCCGCCACAGGACGCCCAGTAGCTCGTGGAAGCGGTACGGCGCACGCGCCAGCTCCCCGTACGCGCTGTGGGTGACGGTGGCCCCGGCGACCTCCGGCAGTGGAAGCACCCGTGTGACGTCCCGCAGGAACGCGTCGGCGTCCCGGATGCCGACGAGCCAGGCGGAGGTGTCCGGGCCGGCGTGGGCGTCGTCGGCTGACATCCCTCGCCACACCAGTGTGTTACGAATCATTAGCGCAAGTTTGACATTGAACCGTGCTGGACGGTCGATGTTCACCAAAGTACGCACAGATTGTAGCGGAAGGTAGTGATCTGGTGTCTCGCCGAGCAGTACCAACCGGCCGGTCGCGATCTCGGCGGTGAACAGCGGCGCGATCACGTGTTCCCACTGCCAGGGATGCACCGGCAGCCAGACGTACTCCTCATGGGTGGCGGCCGGCTCCCCCTGGGACGGAGCCTGTTCCTCCCAGCCCCGGCCATCCGGCGGATCAGCCACCGGTTCTCCCCGGGGCGGAGCCGGCCGTGCCGGAACGGTGCCCGGCTCCGCGGACCGGCCGTCGTCACGGTCCGTCCCAGCCTCCGCGCCGCTGCCCGCGGTCGCGAGCCGGGTTGCCAGCGTCGTTGCGAACGCGGCCCGGGTGGACGGGTCGAGCTCGGCCGCCAACAGCCGCCGCTGGGTGAGAACGCCGCCACGGGCGTCCTGGTCGTCCGCATCGGCCGGTCCGGCACCGCCGGATCCGGCGGTCGTGAAACCGGCGGTCGTGAAGGTGGCCAGCTCCGGATGCGCGGCTACCCACAGCAGCCGCAGGGGGGTGGCCGCCTCCGGGGTGTAACGGCCCGCGTCGGTGAGACCGAAGCCCAGCCGTCCCTTGTTCGCGACCATGCACGGATGCCCGGTGGCGAAGCCCTCGAGCTCGGTGTAGGTCGCGTCCGCGAGCTCGGCGGCGGGGCGGGCTGCGGCGAGCAGCCGCACGTCGGCGGCGTGCGTCGCGGTCAGTTCACGGACGACGTCCGCGGTGACGTCGTCCGGCCAGCCCAGCAGACCCACGGCGTCCAGGACGAAACGCACCGGGTCGTCCGCTGGGACCGGGCCGCGCGACGTGGCGTACCCGCCGGGATCCGTTGGCGCCGGATCGTCCGCGGGGGCCGACCGGCCACCAGGCCGGCCCGCCCGGCCGGCCGGGCGGGCCCGCGCGACGTAGCGAGGCGGCATCCAACCACCAGGTGCCGAACGTGCCGCGGCGGGCGGTGAACGTGTAGCTGACATCACCGCAGGCCAGCCGGTAACCGGCCGGTTCACCGCGCCCGACGCGCGCCGCCGGGGGCGTAGCTGTGGACAGGTCCGCCGACTCGGTCACGCCCGCGAGGTTCGCGGTACCCGCCGGGCTCGCGGGATTCGTCGCGTCCGTCGGGTTCGCGGTGCTCGCGACGGACTGCGGGTGCAGCAGTTCCTCGTAGGAGAACTCCGCGATCAGCTTTGCCAGCAGGGCCTGCCCGGCCGCCCGCCACAGATGCGGCCGGCTCACGGCCCGTTCCCGTCCGTCCACTGCCCACCTCCGCCGGTTGGCGCGGGCACGTCACCGCGCCGCGGGCGCACGGCCGGGCCGGCAGCCGGCCCAGCCCCCGGGTCCGTCGATCCGGCCGCCGGACCGGTGGTCGGCCGGGACGCGCCAGAAGCAGGACCGGGGCCGGGCGCCGGCGCGTCGGTGGGCGCGCCGAAGGTCGTGAAAGCCGATCGTGGCGGGACGCGGTAGGCCGTGCCGTCGGTCAGGTCGTCGAGGATCACCGCCGCCCGCCAGGCGCCCAGGCCGAGGTCTGGCGTGCCGACCCCGTGGGTGTGCAGTTCGGCGTTCTGGACGTAGATCCGTCCGCTGACCCGCGGCACGGTCGCGAGCCGGTAGGCCGCGTCCACCTGGTATCGGCCGGTGTCGTCGAGGTCGAGCAGGTCCGCGACCGGGCCGAGCAGCGTGGGCCGGCGGGCGGCGTACCCGGTCGCGAGCACGACCCGGTCGGTCTCGACCGTGAACACGCGGTCCTGCGGGACGTGCCGGCAGGCCAGCCTGATCCGCCCGGCCGCTGTCCGCGTCCCCGACTCGATCGTGACGTGGGGCAGCAGGGCCGCGTCCACGGCCGCGCCGGCGACGGTCCGCTCGTACAGCAGATCGTAGATCTCCGCGATCGTCTCGGCGTCGATGCCCTTGTACAGCTGCCACTGGGTGGGCAGGAGCGCGTCCTTGGCCGGCTGGTCCAGACCGTGGAAGTACCGGACGTAGTCGGGTGTGAACTGTTCCAGGCCCAGCTTGGAGTACTCCATCGGGGCGAAGGCCGGCGTCCGCGTGATCCAGTGCAGGGTCTGGCCGGTTTCCGGCTGGGCGCGCAGCAGGTCGAGGAAGACCTCCGCGCCGGACTGCCCCGAGCCGACGACGGTCACGTGCCCGGCGCCGGCCAGGGCGGCCCGCCGCGTCCGGTACTCGGCGGAGTGGAACACCTCCGGTCCGAGCAGCCCGGTGAATGCCGCCGGCACCGACGGTTCGGTCCCCACCCCCAGCACGATGTTGCGGGCCAGCACCGTCCGGGTGGTCCGGGCAGCGAGGGTGTGGCCGTCGGCCTGGGCACTCACCTCGACCTCGAACAGCCCGGTGTCCGGACGCCAGCGCAGCGCGTCCACCCGGGAGCCGAAACGGGTGGCGGCCAGACCGGTGGCCACCCAGCGGCAGTAGTCGTCGTACTCCTGCCGCAGCAGGTGGAAGCGTTCGTGGAAGTAGAACCGGAACAACCGGTCGTGCGCGTGCAGATAGGACAGGAACGACCAGCGGCTGGTCGGGTCGGCGAGGAAGGGCACCTGCAGTCGGGTGCCCGGCAGCAGCAGGCCGGGATGCCAGGAGAACCCCGGCCTGGCCTCGAAGAACCGGGTGCGCAGCCTGGGCAGCCCGTCGGCGAGCGCGGCCAGCGAGAGGTTGAACGGCCCCAGCCCGACGCCCACCAGGTCGAACGGCTCGTCCCGTTCGCCCGGCTCGTCCTGCCCGCACCGTTCGTCTGGCTTGTGTTGTTCGTCTGGATGGTTCTGGTTGGACGGTCGGGTGCTCACGATCCGAGCTCCGTGACGAGCGGGTTGGGGATGTCGACGTACAGCGACTGGGTGGCGACCGGGCCGGCCAGTTCGTCGCGCCCGTCGACCGCTGTCGCGAAGTTCGCCTTGCAGCGCAGGACGGGGGAGTCCAGCAGCAGGCCGAACAGGCCCGGTGCGGTCACACCGTCGGCGCCCAGGTCGGCGCGCATGCGCACCAGCAGGGCGCGCACGGCGGCCAGCAGGTGGGTCTCGTCCGCCCGGCCGGCGGCGCCCAAGGCGCCGATCACCCCGAACACATTGTTGATCATAACATAGTAGAGCACCCGTTCGTCCACGAGGGCGTTGTCGAAGATCGCGGCGAGCCCGTCGCCGAACCCGGGCACGGCCCGGCGGACGGCGTCCGCGTGGGACGCGGCGACATAGTAGCCCTGACTGTCGCGGTACCAGCCGGCCGTGGGCCGGCCGTGGTCGTCCAGGGCGACCAGGCAGTTCTGCTGGTGTGCCTCCAGGCCGACCCCGTGGCGCGCGTACAGGTCGAGCGCCGGCGCGGCGACGACCCGCAGGTAGCGGGCGAACCAGTCGGCGGCGACCTCGGCGGCGGGCCGTCCGGCCCGTGCCGCGAGCCCGTCGACGATCCTGACGAGCATGGACGGGCCGGGGTCGGTGGGGTCGGTGGGGTCGGCGCGCACGGTCCGGGCGGTCGGCGACCAGCCCGGCCACGCACACCACCCGGTCGTCCACACCGAACGGGTTCACCCGGATCGCGCTGTCCAGCCCCAGGCCGGACACGCTCGCGGCCCCCGGGGCCGGACTCCCTGCGCCCGGAGGATCGAGGCCGACCCACGCCGGCTCCTGGAGCAGATGGAAGTCGGGATGGGCGCCGGCCAGCCAGTCCCGCAGGCCCGTGTCGAGCAGCGCGCTGATCTGGGCGCCCAGCTCCAGTTCGTCGCGCAGGTTGATCCGGCGGGAGTTGGTGATCCGCATACCCAGGGAGAGCTTGATCATGACTGGTGCGTCCGGCCGCCACACGGTGCGCAGCGACGCCGTCGGATACCACGGTGGCCCGGCCGGGCCGAGAGCCACCAGCAGACCATCGGCGATCATGGCGGTGACGTCCGGCCGGGTGCGCAGGTAGCGGGCCTGCCAGGGGTGTGCCGGCAGGAGCAGGTAGCCGGCAGGGGCGACAGGCAGGTCACGGTCGGGCAGCAGGCGGCGTAGGAGCTCCGCCGGGCCGCGGCCGGCGATCGTCCCGCCCGAGGCCGCCACCGACGGGTGGGCGGCGAACCAGTGCAGGGCAAAGGAGCCATATAACTCTGGAGAGTATGTGGCCAGCTCCTCCGCTGACGCACCTTCGCGGCTCTTCGCCGTCGGATGGAACGGATGCCCGGTTATCAGCGCCTGTTCGGCGACGAGGAACAGCGCCGTGCCAGCCGCGTCGCCCGCCGCGTCCGGCATGGTGGACGCGCCCGCCCCGGCCGGCATGGCCACTTCGGCTGGTGTGCCCGGTCCATCCGGTCCATCCGGTCCATCCGGTGGCACGACCGGACCAGATGGCGTGGCCGGTGTGGTCGGCCTGGCGGGCCCTCGGCGGGTGGTGGCGCGGGCTTCGATGTGCACGGCGATCCGCCGCAGCGAGTCGATGACGCGGCCGAGGCAGTCCGCGCCCGCCGACGGCGGCAGCCCCTGCCGGCTGGCGATCTCGCGGACGAGCAGGGCAGCCAGCAGCCCGGCGTCCACCGGTGGACCTCCCACGGCCGGGTCTCCTACGCTCGGACGCCGCGTGGCCCGGCCGCCCGTGGCTGGAGCTTCCCCGATCGGGTTCCCCGCGGCCGCGGCTTCCGTGGTCGGGCCGCTGATGGTCGGCGGGCCGAAGCGATGCCAGCCGCAGGGCGAGCGGTAGCGGACGGGCACCTCCAACGCCAGTCCGGAGGCGGGCAGACCGATCCGCAGCGGGCCGCCGTGGCGGTCCACCGCGATCCCGTTCTCCCGAACCCAGCAGCGCAGCAGCGTCTCGATGACCCGGGCGTCCGCGGCGGTTGCCGCGGCCGGGCCCGGCAGACCCGGCAGGTCAGACCGATCAGGTGCCGGCCTGTCCGGCGTCCCCGTGGGCGCGCCGCCCAGGGCCGGTGGTACAGGGACGGGCTTCACCGGGGCGGGGAGGCTGCCGCGGTGAGGGCGTCGGCGAGGATGGCCAGTACCCGGTCGGCCTCGGCGTCAGTGATGGTCAGCGGCGGGAGCAGCCGCACCACCGCGTCGTGGCGCCCGCCAAGCTCGACGATCAGGCCTCGGGCCAGGCACTCGGCCCGGACACGGGCGGCCAGGTGGGGGTCTGCCGGCCGGGTACCGAGGGCGTCCGGGGCGGCGTCGGGATCGACCACCTCCAGGCCGATCATGAGCCCGAGTCCGCGGACATCTCCCACGCAGGGCCGGCCCGCGGCGATCGTCCGCAGGTCGGCCAGCATCCGGGCGCCGACCTCGGCGGCGCGCAGATCCAGGGCTTCGGAGCGGACGAAACGCAGGGTGGCGGCACCGGCGGCCATCGCGAGCTGGTTGCCGCGAAACGTGCCGGTGTGCGCGCCGGGGGTCCAGCCGTCCAGCTCCTCCCGGTAGGCGATGACGGCCAGCGGCAGGCCGCCGCCGATCGCCTTCGACATGACGATGACGTCCGGGGTGATGCCGCTGTGCTCGACGGCCCAGAACGCGCCCGTGCGCCCCACCCCGGTCTGGACCTCGTCGAGGATCAGGGGGATGCCCCGCTCGGCGGTGATCCGGCGGATCGCCCGCAGCCAGTCGTCGGGTGCGGGCACCACCCCGCCCTCGCCCTGCACGGCCTCGACGATCATCGCGGCGGGCTGGGTCACTCCGCCGCACGGGTCGTCCAGGAGCCGTTCGATGTACTGGATGGACAGCCGCGCGCCGTCCGGGCAGTCCCCGTCGGTGGCGCCCACGCCGAACGGGCAGCGGTAGGGGTACGGGTAGGGCAGCCGCACGACCGTGCCCACCGGCCGGAGACGTTCCTTGATCGTAACGTTGCCGGTGACGGCGAGCGCACCGGCCGTCATGCCGTGGTAGCCACCGGTGAACGCCAGCAGCGTCTCGTGCCCGGTGACCGTCTGGGTCAGCTTGAGCGCAGCCTCGACCGCGTCCGCGCCGCTGGGCCCACAGAAGTGCAGCTTCGCCGAGGTCGCGAGGTCACCCGGCAGGCAGGACAGCAGCTCGGCGGTGAACGCGTCCTTCTCGGGGGTGGCCAGGTCGAGCACGTGCAGCGGTGCGCCGGAGTGGAGCAGCCCGCGGATCGCCTCGTGGACGACGGGATGGTTGTGGCCGAGCGCGAGGGTGCCGGCGCCGGACAGGCAGTCCAGGTAGCGACGGCCGTCCGCGCCGATCACCGTCATGCCCTCGGCGTGGACGGGGACGATCGGCAGGTTCCGGGCGTATGTCCGCGCGGACGACTCGCGTCGGCGCTGCCGGGCGAGGATTCCCTCGGGCGCACGTGCCCGGCCGTCGGCGTTCGGCACGCCATGGCCGTCAGCGGGGTCGCCAGTGGGGCCGCCGGTGGGGCTGGTCGTGGGGTCAGCATGGGCGCTGGGTCCCGAAGGGCCGGCGGATCCGGAACTGATGGCGGATATCGTCAAGAAAGCGACTCCCGTCCGGTGGCCTGGGCTCCTTGAGTGATCCGGTCCGAGGGTTCAGCTGTGGGGCCTAGGCGGATGGCCGGGTCCGAGGGCCCGGGTCCTGCGGACCTTTCCGGTCGGCGGAGCCGATCCGGCGCGGTACCTCGGGCGCGGGCAAGGGTGTTCCCGCTCGATCATGCCACCTGCGAGCTTCCGTTGGGTTCAAGGAAGCCTAGCCTAAGCAGCTGTTGGCAGGGGGATGCGAACCGTGGGTGTAATCATCCTCTCGCTCGCCGCAATCCGACGATGAACCCTGCCGGTGCGGCAACGCCGAGCTCACACGGTGCCCGCGGGGCTGGCCACAGCCCGACGGCACAGCCCGACGACACGGCGGAAGCCGTAGGTGAAAACCGTCACCCCTCCAACGGCAGCCACCTACGACCGAACGAGGCGTAGGTGGAAAACGCTGTCGGGGTGACGGAAACCACCTACGGATCCCGGCGGTCGGGGAGGGCTTCGGTGAGGTCCTCGAGCAGGTCGTCGATCGACTCGATGCCGACCGACAGCCGGATGAGGTTCGCGGGCACCTCCAGCGGAGAACCGGCCACCGAGACGTGCGTCATCCGCCCGGGATGCTCGATGAGCGACTCGACGCCGCCCAGGGACTCGGCGAGGGTGAACACCCTGGTCCGCCGGCACACCTCGACCGCAGCCTCCTCGCCCCCGCGCAGGGCGAACGACACCATCCCGCCGAAGTCACGCATCTGCTTCGCCGCCACCTGGTGGCCCGGGTCGTCCGGCAGGCCCGGGTAGTGCACGGCCGCCACCGCGGGATGCCCCGCCAGCAGCTCCGCGACGCGGCGGGCGTTCGTGCAGTGCCGGTCCATCCGGACCGCCAGGGTCTTCGCCCCCCGCAGCACCAGCCAGGCATCGAACGGGCTGGGAACCGCCCCGGTGGCGTTCTGGATGAACCGCAGCCGTTCCCCCAGCCCCGGGTCGGCCACCACCGCGGCGCCACCGACGACGTCACTGTGTCCGCCGAGGTACTTCGTGGTCGAGTGGACCGTCACGTCGGCACCGAGGGCCAGGGGCTGCTGCAGGTACGGGGTGGCGAAGGTGTTGTCGACGACGAGCAGCGCGTCGGCGGAGTGCGCGATATCGGCCAGCGCGGCGATGTCGGAGACACCCAGCGTCGGATTCGTCGGCGTCTCGGACCACAGTAGCCGGGTACGGCCCGGGCGGATCGCCGCCCGCACCGCGTCGAGATCGTTCAGCGGCGCCGGGGTGTACTCCACGCCCCACTCGGCGAGCACCCGCGAGAACAGTCGGTAGGTGCCACCGTAGGCGTCCAACGGGATCACCGCGTGGTCGCCGGGTCGGCACACCGTGCGCAGCACCGCGTCCACGGCGGCCATACCGGAGGCGAAGGCGAGCCCCACCGCACCCGCCTCCAGCGCGGCCAGGGAGGTCTCCAGCGCGGTGCGGGTCGGGTTGGACGAGCGGGCGTACTCGTACGCCCCGCGCGGGACCCCGACAGCGTCCTGCGCGAACGTCGACGACGGGTGGATGGGGACGACCACCGCGCCGGTGACGGGGTCGGGGTCCTGTCCCGCGTGGATCGCCACCGTCTCGAAGCCGGTACCGGCCCAGGCCTCGGCGCCGGCCGGCCATGCGCCGACGGGCGCCGGGCGGCGCGGGCCGTCGGCACGGGCCGCGGAGCCGTCCACACCGGTTACCGCGTTGTCGGCCACAGGATCGTTGGCCACAGGATCGCTGGTCACAGGATCGTCGGCGCTGGTCATGGGCTCCTCGGTGGGGTTACGGGGTGGCCAGGAAGCTGAGCAGGTCGGACCGGGTGAGGATGCCCACGGGGTTGCCGTCCTCCAGCACGAGCACGGCCGGCGCGGCGCCCAGGGCGCTGACCAGCACCGACAGCGGCTCGCCGGCGCCCACCGTGGGCAGCGGCGGCGACATGTGCGCGGCCACCGGGGCGTCGACGGCGGTCCGGTCGGCGAACACGGCCCCGAGCAGCTCCAGTTCGATGACGGCGCCGGCCACCTCGGCCGAACGCAGCGGCGGCTCCTGGCGGACCACCGGCATCTGGGAGACGTTGTACTCGCGCAGATAGGAGATGGCCGCGCCGACGGTTTCGTCGGGATGCACGTGTACCAGGTCGGGCGGGCTGGTCGCGTCGGAGGACTTGCGGGCCAGCACTTCGGCGACCGTCGGCTCGTCCGACGGACGGTCGAGAAAACCGTAGTCGTACATCCACTCGTCGTTGAAGATCTTCGACAGGTAGCCGCGGCCGGAGTCCGGGAGCAGCACCACGACGCAGCCGTCGGCGTCCAGCTCCCGGGCCACCCGCAGCGCGGCGACCACCGCGAGCCCGCAGGAGCCGCCGACCAGCATGCCCTCGCGGCGGGCCAGCTCCCGGGTCATCAGGAACGAGTCGCGGTCGCTGACCGCCTCCACCCGATCGACCACCGTCTTGTCGTAGGTCGTCGGCCAGATGTCCTCGCCGACTCCCTCCACGAGGTAGGGCCGCCCGCTGCCGCCGGAGTACACCGACCCCTCCGGGTCGGCGCCGACGACCTGTACCCGCCGGCCGCTGACCTCCTTGAGGTAGCGGCCGGTGCCACTGATCGTCCCGCCGGTGCCGATACCGGCGACGAAGTGGGTGACGCGCCCGTCGGTGTCCGCCCAGATCTCCGGGCCGGTGCTGGCGTGGTGCGCGGCGGGGTTGTGCGGGTTGGAGTACTGGTCCGGGCTCCACGCGCCGGGCGTCTCGGCGACGACGCGGCGGGCGACCGAGTAGTAGGAGCGGGGGTCGTCCGGGGCGACCGCGGTCGGGCAGACCAGCACCTCGGCGCCGTAGGCCCGCAGCACCGCCTGTTTCTCTTCACTGATCTTGTCGGGCATGGTGAACACGCAGCGGTAGCCGCGGGCCGCGGCCACGATCGCCAGCCCCACTCCGGTGTTGCCGCTGGTCGGTTCGACGATCGTCCCGCCCGGCCGCAGCTGCCCGGCGGCCTCCGCGGCGTCGATCATTGCCAGGGCGATCCGGTCCTTCACCGACCCGCCCGGATTGACGTACTCCAGCTTGGCGAACACGGGTGCGGCAATACCCGCGGTGACCGCGTTCAGCCTGATCAGTGGAGTTCCGCCGACCACCGCGGCCAGGTTCTCGTAGACACGCATGCGCCGCCCTCACCTTCGCCGCCGAGGTCCTGAGCCGCCGCTGGGCTCCCAGCGTACGCAGCCGAAGCGCCCGCCGCAGGGCAAGCCGCACAGTGTCGCGGAGGCCGCGGAAATCACAGATGATCACACGGGTTGCACGGGTTGCACGGGTTGCACGGGTTGCACGGGTTGCACGGGTTGCACGGGTTGCACGGGTTGCACGGGTTGCACGGGTTGCACGGGTTGCACGGGTTGCACGGGTTGCACGGGTTGCACGGGTTGCACGGGTTGCACGGGCCATGTGAGCTGCGGAGGCCACGAAAGTCACGTCCGCTCGTCACGTCGGGTGGTCCAGGTGCTGTGGGAGCCCCCGGTGTGCGTCGAGCTGGTGTGCGTCGAGCTGGTGTGCGTCGAGCTCGTGTGGGCCGAGCCGGTGGACGTCGAGCTGGTATGGGTCGAAGAGACGGTGTAGGTCGAGCCGCCGTGTGCCGGGCCGTGCCGCGTCGAACCTGTGTGGTGCGTCGAACTTGTGTGGACGTGGGTGAAGCCACCGCCCGAGTCCCGCGACACCGCGACCCGTACCGGTGGCGGATGCCCCAGGAACCCCTGCATGGCGAACTCGTATCCGTAGGCGCCGGCCATCGGGAAGACCACTATGTCGCCCGCGCGTACCGCGTCCACGGTGATGTCGCGGGCGAGGGTGTCCTCGGGCGTGCACAGCTCGCCGACCACGGTCACCGGCCGTCCGGCGACGTCGGGGCGCGGGAAGTCGTACGGCCAGTCGTCCACCGCGACGACCCCGAAGTTGTGCACGATCTCCCAGGACGCCGGCAGCTGGAAGTGGTGGATGCCGCCCCGCAGCACCACGAAGTCGGTGCCGTGGGCGTGTTTGACGTCGGTGACCTCGGCCGCGTACGCGCCGCAGTCGGCGACCAGCCAGCGTCCCGGCTCGAACAGCACCCGTACCCCGGCCGGGACCGGTGTCGCCCGCAGGCCGGCGGCGAAGGCGTCCAGGTCGAAGGGGCATTCGCCGCGCCGGTCCGGCTCGAAGGGCACCCCCAGCCCGCCGCCGACGTCGACGACCCGCAGGTCGACGCCGTGCGCGGCGGCCGTGTCGGCCGCGTACCCCAGACACCAGCGGACGTAGTCCAGGTGCGCGGCGGCGTCGAGGTTCCCGGACACGGCGTGGACGTGGAAGCCGGCCACGTCGACCCAGGGCAGTGACCGGGCGATGGCCAGGACGTCGGGGACGTCCGCCTCGGGTATCCCGAAGGCGCTGGCCTCCCCGCCCATCCGCAGCGAGCCGGCGAGGGCCACCCGGGACGGGTTGACCCGCAGCGTGACCGGTATCTGGCGGCCCGCCCGGCCCGCGACGTGGTTCAGCCGGCGCAGCTCACCGGGGCTTTCGACGTTGACGGTCATCTCGGCGCCGGCCCTGGCGGCCTCGACGAGCGTGGCCAGCAGCGGGACGGACTTCCCCGGGCCGGAGACGACGATGCGGGCAGGCCGCCCGATCCGCTGGGCGCTGTCCAGCGCGAGCTGGATCTCATGGCTGGAGGCGACCTCGAAACCGTCCACCCCCTGGCCGGTGGGGAGGCTGCGCCCGGTGCTGCCGGTGTGCTGGGCGCTGTGGGCCTGCTGGGCGCCGTGGCCGTGGCCGTGGCCAGCGGCGAGGGCGTCGAGGACCGGCGGGTAGCCGTTTGCCTTCACCGCATAGAAGATCGCGGCCCATGGCGGTAACGCGGCTTTCAGCCGGGCGGCGTTACCGGCTGCGACGTCAAGATCGTAGATGTACGCACTGATCGGATCGGCGTACGCCCCGGCGAAAGGCTGTACGCCGGTGAAGGCCCCGGTGAAGGCCGCTGAGGCGGTGGGAGCATCCGGGGGATGAGCGGATCGGCCGGGAGCGCCGCCGCGTGCTCCGAGGGCGCCGCGTAGCCAGTGCAGCGTTGCCGCGGGCAGCCGGCTGACGGGCAGGGCGTGCAGCCGGCCGGCCGACGGTGGCAACTGCACGCGCGTTCAGCTCACGACTGGACGGGTAGGTCGAACCAGAGGTACTTCCCCGAGTCCACCGCCACCGCGCCCCAGCTACCGGCGAGAGCGTCCAGGACGAGCAGGCCACGGCCGCCCTCGCTGCCGAGATCCACCTGCTGCCGCTGCGGTAGCACGACAGACGTGTCCGAGACAGAGGCGTGTACGAGGCCTGGCCGTAGTTCGAGCAACAGCCAGACGGGTGGCTTGCCGTATTTGACCGCGTTCGTGACCAGTTCGCTGACCAGGAGTTCCGCTGTCCCGACGGCTTCCTCGGACAGATTCGTGCGGGCGAGCTGCTCCCTGAGCGCACGGCGTGCCTGCGGGACGGCCGCGGGCACGTAGGGCAGCTCGACCAGCATGTGCGTGGCCGAGGGGCGCAACGACGACGCGCGGGTCATCATGTCCTTTTCCACCCCGTCTGTGTATTCATTGATCACCGAATCCGATGTGATGACATCCCTGTACGTCTACCCACAGGCCGGCTATTCCAAGCACTTCCGGTCTTTCACGGTCAACGGGCGGATGCCGGGTAGTCTTTATGACGTACGGTAACGGTATCGCTTGCTTCCGTCGCGATCTCCGGTGGAAAGGTTTCACTGGATCGCGGAGTGTCATGTTGGTATGCGGGCCGCGAGCACCGCGACGTCGTCGCGCAGCCGGCCGCCGGCAAACCGCTCGGCAGCCGCCCGCAGCCGCTCCGCGATCCCCTGGGCGGACATCCCGGCGCAGCCGCGCAGGGTGGCCAGCAGCCGCTCCTCGCCGAAGAGTTCCCGGCCGCGGCGTGCCTCGACGACTCCGTCGGTGTACAGGACGAGCGCGTCCCCGGCCCGCAGCGACACCCGCACCTCGGGAAAGATCGCATCCTCGTCGTCGAGGACCCCCAACAGCGTTCCCGGTTGCGCGACGAACACGGCCGTCCCGTCCGCCCGGACGAGAACCGGCAGCGGATGCCCGGCCATGCAGATCGAGACCACCCGTTCGACCGACCGCGCTTCGGATCGGGCAGCCGGCCGCGCCAGGCCGGTGGGACCGCGCGCCCCCGACGGCCGGGGACCGCCTGACCACCCCGGCTCGTCCGCCGGCGGGCCCGGCTCGCTCGGGGGGCCGAGTTCGCCAGCGGGCCGCAGTTGGGCCGCCGCGAGCGTGCAGAAACGTCCCTGACCAGCGGGGTTCGGGTAGCTGGAGGTGTCCCGCAACGCCCGGTTGAGATCCATCATGATGTCGGGCAGGTTGTGGCGCTGGCCGGCCAGCAGCCGTAGCACGGCCCGCGCGACCCCGGTGACGTTGGCGGCTTCCGCGCCCTTGCCGCAGACATCCCCGATGATGATCGTCCAGCCGCCGTCCGGATCCGGGACGAGGTCGAAGAAGTCACCGCCGACCTCCAGGCCGGCCCGTGCCGAGCGGTAGGACGAACCGAGCTCGATCCCGTCGATGTGGGGCAGTTCGGGCGGCAGCAGTCCGGCCTGTAACTCGCCGGCCACCTCCACCTGCTGGCGGAACAGGCGGGCGTTGTCGACCGTGAAGGCCGCGCGGCGGGCCAGATCGGTGAGCAGTTCGATCTCGTCGGCCTCGAAGTTGTTCCCGGCGGCGCGGCCGAGGGTCAGCACGCCCAGCACCCGGCGGCGGGCACGCATCGCGGCGATGACGGTGGGCGCGCCGTCGACGGTGGCGACCCGCACGGTGTCGGTGAGCGCCGCCTGCACGTGAGCGACCAGCGTCCCGACCGGGTCGTCCGCCCAGGCGGACAGGGCACCGGCCGCGGCCTCGTCCACATGGCCGACGGCGGCCAGCTTGATCGCACCGTCGTCGCGCAACAGGTGGACCGTGCACCAGCGGGCCAGCCGGGGCACTGGCAGGCGTGCGAGCAGGGCCAGGCTCCGGTCGGTGTCGAGGCTGCCCGCGAGCAGGTCGGATGCCTCGGCCAGGAAGGACAGCATGCCGATCCGGCGTTCCTCGACACGCCGCAGATGGGCACCGCCGAGCGCCAGCGCCATCCAACGGGCGACCAGCTGGATCCGTTCCTCGAGGTCGCCGTGGACAGCGCCATCCATGTCGTCACGGACGGCACCATGGATATCGCGATGAGCATCGCCATGGATGGCGTCGTCGTGGATGCCGCCCGCGTCGTCGTCGAGCTGGCACACGCGGGCCGCACCGGTGGGTGCCCTGCCGGTGGACGCCGGGAGGCCTGGTGACCACAGCAACAGTTCTCCGACGGTCCCGTCACGGGAGTCCAGCGGGATGCGGCGGGCGTCCCGCTCCGAACCGGTCGACCCGAAGGCTGCCACCACCTCCGCCGTTCCCGCCCGGTTACGGCTGCGCCGTACGAGGCCCGCCCCGGACGACGGCAGCGCGTCGACGAGCTGCGCCAGCAGTTCACCGACTTCCTCCTCGACCGACAGGACACGGGTGAGGGTGGACGAGAGCAACCGCGCCGGCCTGCGTGGGCCCACCACCGTGGCGGGCGCGCCCACCGCGGCCGGGGGCCCGGCGGCGGATCCGCTCCCATGGGCCGCCAGGCCGGGGGGCAAGTCGGGGGACAAGCTGGAGGGCAAGCCGGGGGACACTGTCCGGGCGTCGGCGCGGGCCGTCTCGGCAGCCGCGGTGGCCGGGCCGGGCCCGCCCGCGGCTTCGGCGTCGGTGGGCGAACCGTTGGGGGCGTCGAGGCGGAACCACACCTTCTTGCCCGTCCGGTCGTGTTCGGTGCCCCACGCCGTGCTCAGCGCGTCCACCAGCGACAGGCCGCGGCCGTCCTCACGCAGGTTGTCGATGCCGCTGTCCGCGATGGACTCGCCGGTGACGCTCCCGGGCGCCGCCGGCGGGAGCGCACCGGCCGCCGTGGCTACGGGCACCGGTGAGCTCCCCGGGCCGTCGATGGCCGCCGAGCGGGCGGCGGCGGGAGCGTGGCCGGGCTGGCCGGTGATCGGTACCGCGCCCAATGCCAGGGGATGCCGATCACTGACCGTGACGACGAGGCGTCCATCGTGGTGTCGAATGTCGATTGTCGCATCGGTGCCGGCGTGTACGATTACGTTAGTTACAAGCTCGGTTACTAACAGTAGTACTATATCAACGACATCGGCGTGGAGACGGCCGTGCAACGTGTCGATAATGAACCGGCGGGCCGATCTCGGTGAATCGATGACCGGTGGAAGTGTGAGGGTGCGACGGAACCCCTCTTCGCCGAGCATGTGAAGCATGCCGGTCAGTCTCTCCTGTGTTGTCCGGTCATGAGGGATTGGCCGTCGCGTGGAGCGCGGCCGACGGATCTTCCGGGCTGGTCCGGGCCGGCACGCGCGGCACACGGCCGGACGGATCCGCTATATCCGCACAGCAAGCCCTGACGGATACTGTCGCCGAGCACTGCTGGATGCCTGATGAACGGACGCCGGTCCGTTCCGATGGTCTGCCAGACGTGAGAGATTCCCGCGCACGCCGGTTTGGAGGGCTCCACCATGACGATGGTGTCGGAATCCGCGCCCGTGGACGACCACTTCATCGACGATTTGCTCGGTGCGCTGACGGCGTTGTGCGCGGGTGACTTCTCCGCCCGTCTCGGGGAGCGGTCCGGCCGCGACGCGCTGATCGCCCAGCGCTTCGACGAGCTGGCGGCCCTGCAGCAGCGGCACTCCGGGGAGCTGGAACGGGTCAGCAAGGTGATCCGGCGGGACGGCCGGCTGACCGAGCGGATGGCAGACCTCGGTTTCGAGGGCGGCTGGTCGCTGTCGAGCCAGGCGGTCAACTCGCTCATCGACGACCTTGCGCGCCCGACGCACGAGGTCGCGCGTGTGATCGCGGCTGTCGCGGAGGGTGATCTCTCGCAGCACATGGCGCTGGAGATCGCCGGGCAGCCGGTGCGGGGTGAGTTCCTCACGATCGGTACGACCGTGAACACCATGGTGGACCAGCTCTCCTCGTTCGCGGACGAGGTTACCCGGGTGGCGCGGGAAGTGGGTACCGAGGGCAACCTGGGTGGCCAGGCGCGGGTCAAGGGCGTCTCCGGGGTGTGGCGGGATCTGACCGAGTCGGTGAACTCGATGGCGGGCAACCTCACCAGCCAGGTCCGCAACATCGCCCAGGTCACGACGGCGGTGGCGCAGGGCGATCTGTCCCAGAAGATCACTGTGGACGCACGAGGTGAGATCTACGAGCTCAAGTCGACCGTGAACACGATGGTCGACCAGCTCTCGGCGTTCGCCGACGAGGTTACCCGGGTGGCCAAGGAGGTCGGTACCGAGGGCAGGCTCGGCGGGCAGGCCCAGGTCAAGGGCGTGTCCGGGGTGTGGCGGGATCTGACCGACTCGGTGAACGTCATGGCCGGCAACCTCACCACGCAGGTGCGCAGCATCGCCGAGGTCGCGGCCGGGGTCGCCCGCGGCGACCTCACCCGCCAGATCACCGTGGACGCCCGGGGCGAGGTCGCGGCCCTCGCCCACACCGTGAACACGATGGTGGAGCAGTTGTCGTCGTTTGCGGCGGAGGTGACGCGGGTTGCCTGGGAGGTGGGTACCGAGGGCAATCTGGGTGGTCAGGCGCACGTGCGGGGTGTGTCCGGGGTGTGGCGGGATCTGACCGAGTCGGTGAACTCGATGGCGGGCAACCTGACCAGCCAGGTGCGCAACATCGCGTTGGTGACGACGGCGGTGGCCCGGGGTGACCTGTCGCAGAAGATCACGGTGCCGGCGCAGGGTGAGATCGCCGAGCTGAAGGACACCGTGAACACGATGGTGGAGCAGTTGTCGTCGTTTGCGGCGGAGGTGACGCGGGTTGCCTGGGAGGTGGGTACCGAGGGCAATCTGGGTGGTCAGGCGCACGTGCGGGGTGTGTCCGGGGTGTGGCGGGATCTGACCGAGTCGGTGAACTCGATGGCGGGCAACCTGACCAGCCAGGTGCGCAACATCGCGTTGGTGACGACGGCGGTGGCCCGGGGTGACCTGTCGCAGAAGATCACGGTGCCGGCGCAGGGTGAGATCGCCGAGCTGAAGGACACCGTGAACACGATGGTGGAGCAGTTGTCGTCGTTTGCCGACGAGGTCACCCGGGTGGCCAAGGAGGTCGGTACCGAGGGCAAGCTCGGCGGCCAGGCCACGGTCGACGGGGTGGCCGGCACCTGGAAGGCCCTCACCGACAACGTCAACCAGCTCGCGTCCACGCTGACGACCCAGCTCCGGGCGATCGCCGAGGTGTCGACCGCGGTTACCCGCGGTGACCTCACCCGCTCGATCACGGTGGAGGCCGAGGGTGAGGTCGCCGAGCTCAAGGACAACATCAACCAGATGATCGCCAACCTGCGGGAGACCACCGAGAAGAACGCCCAGCAGGACTGGCTGAAGTCGAACATCGCCCGTATCGGCAGCAAGATGCAGGGCCAGCGCGACCTGTACGCGGTCTGCCAGATGATTATCAGTGAGATGACGCCGGCGGTCGGCGCCCAGCTCGGCACGGTCTACCTGCTCGACTTCATCGAGGGCGACAAGCTGCGGCACGTCGCCGGCTACGGCTCGGCGCCCCGCAAGCGCTCCGACGGCACCTTCCTGTTCGGGGAGGGCCTCATCGGCCATGCCGCGGTGGAGAAGAAGGGCATCCGGGTGGAACAGGTGCCCAACGGCTACCTCTACATCCGCAGCGGCCTCGGGGAGGCTCCACCGAGCGATCTCGTCGTCGTGCCGGTCCTCTTCGAGGAGCAGGTGCTCGGGGTCATCGAACTCGCCTCCTTCACCCGGTTCTCCGAGCTGCACCTGCACCTGGTCGACCAGCTCGTCGGCACGATCGGTGTCGTCCTGAACACGATCATGGCGAACGCGCGGACGGAGGAGCTGCTCGCCCAGTCGCAGCGCCTCACCCAGGAGTTGCGCTCGCAGTCGGTGGAGCTCCAGCGCACCAACAACGAGCTGGAGGAGAAGGCCGCGCTGCTGGAGGAGAAGAACCGGGAAATCGAAATGGCCCGCATCGGGCTGGAGGAGAAGGCCGAGCAGCTCGCCCTGTCGTCGCAGTACAAGACGGAGTTCCTGGCGAACATGAGCCACGAGCTGCGCACGCCGCTCAACAGCCTGCTGCTGCTGGCGAAGCTGCTCGCCGACAACCCGGAGGCCAACCTCACCCCCAAGCAGATCGATTTCGCCGAGACGATCCACTCGGCCGGTTCCGAACTGCTCGAGCTCATCAACGACATTCTCGACCTGTCGAAGGTCGAGGCCGGCAAGATGGACGTCGAAGCCACCACCGTCCGCACCACGACCCTGTGCGACGCGGTCGCACAGATATTCGGCCCGCTCGCCGAGGAGCGGGGGCTGTCATTCGAGGTGACGGTTGCCAGCGACGTCCCGGCGGAATTCGTCACCGATGAGCAGCGTATTCAGCAGGTGTTGAAGAATCTGCTGTCCAATGCGGTGAAGTTTACTGATTCCGGTGAGGTGCGCCTGGACGTCACCGTCGCGTCCGACGAGATCGCGTTCACCGCGCCGAGCCTGTCCGCCGCGCCGGTGGCGCTGGCGTTCAGCGTGTCCGACACCGGTATCGGGGTGGCGGCCGACAAGCTCCGCATGATTTTCGAGGCCTTCCAGCAGGCGGACGGGACGACGTCACGCCGTTACGGCGGTACCGGGCTCGGCCTGTCGATCAGCAAGGAGCTCGTGCGGCTGCTCGGCGGGGCCATCGGGGTCGCCAGCGCCGTCGGCCAGGGCAGCACCTTCACCCTGTACGTACCGTCGGTGATGCCCTCGGAGGTCCTGCCCTCCACCACCCCCGGGGACAACGAGGGAACCATCATGCTGTCCGGGGAGCCCCGCGCGGCGGCGTCGCGCCGGCCGGCGGGCGCACAGGGCAGGCATCCGCTGGAGGGATCCCGGTTGGCCGGCCGGCCGGTCGGTTCCGCCGGGGTGCCGGGCGAGGATGCCGACCCCGAGCCGGCCGCCACGACCTGGTCGAGCCAGGCGGGATCGGGTAAGGACGGACCGGCCAGGAACGGATCCGCCGCGGAGGGGCCGGGTGCGCTGTCGGTGCCGGCGGCACGCCGTTCGTCGCGTTCGGTTCCGGGCGTGACAGGGCTGGTGACGACCGGTATGTCCTTCCTCACCGAAGCGCCCGAGGAGTTCGCCCGCCCCGAGCCCGTCAACGGGCTGGACGAGACCGACCCGCTGGTCGGCGCGACCGTGCTTGTCGTCGACGACGACGTCCGCAACGTGTTCGCCCTCACCAGCGCGCTGGAGATGCACGGCATGCGGGTGCTGTACGCGGACAACGGCCATGACGCGATCCGGCTGCTCCAGCAGGAGGGCTCGATGATCGATCTGGTGCTGATGGACGTGATGCTGCCGGGTCTGGACGGGAACGAGACCACGTCGACGATCCGGCAGATGCCTGCCTTCGCCGCCCTGCCGATCGTGGTGCTGACCGCGAACGCGATGCCGGGTGACCGGGAGAAGAGCTTCGAGGCGGGCGCGACCGACTACATCACCAAACCGGTCGACCTCAGGCATCTGCTCAGCGCCATGCGGTCGCAGCTGTAGGCGGCCGCATGGCGCTGAACGGCATCCGGTAAGTCGCATCCGTCTGTGGTCGCACCTCGTGGGCGGCCGCGTCCGGGTGGGCATGGAAGGGAGCCTCGGAGCCGCCGATGTCCGCCTGTCCGCCTGTTTGCCTGTCCGCCGACGCGGGGGCCGGTGGGCAGGGATACCGGTAACGGCCCGCGAGGTACGCGCCGGTACCGGCCCACACGGGTACGGTGGGCGCCGCGACCGGCAGGACTTCGTCTGGACCGGGTGCCTGGATCGGATGTTTTGTCGGCGATACTTCCTGGGAACGGAACGTGAGTATTGCGGAAGGCGTGTGGTCGCGGATGCCTGACCGCTTGAGGGGGCTTGTACGGTTGGGTTTTGACGCATGTCCCCAAAGCTGGCAATGCGCCGTGGGCGAGGAGGCGGGCAGGTGACCGAGCGCAAGGGCAGCCTCGTGGGCGCGGTGGACGCCGAGGATGCGCACGGCACGGAACGTCCGCGTAGCAAGATCCTTTTGGTGGACGACCGGCCCGACAACCTGATGGCCCTCGAGGCGATCCTGGCCTCCCTCGACCAGGATCTGGTCACCGCGTCGTCGGGGGAGGACGCCCTCAAACGCCTCCTGGTGGACGATTTCGCCGTGATCCTCCTGGACGTCCAGATGTCGGGCATGGATGGTTTCGAAACCGCGCACCGCATCAAACAGCGTGGCCGGACGCGGGACACTCCGATCATCTTTCTCACCGCGATCGACCGGGAGCCCCACCACGCGTTCCGTGGGTACGCCGTCGGCGCGGTCGACTACATCGCCAAGCCGTTCGACCCGTGGCTGCTGCGCGCGAAGGTCACGGTGTTCGTCGAGCTGTTCGAGAAGAACGAGCGGCTTGCAGAGCTCGCCCGGGCGAGGGTCCGCGACTTCGACCTGATGGCCGAGATCGCCGAGCGGCTGTCCGCGCTCGAGGTCCTGCTGGAGGGTGCCTCCCCGAGTATCCCCGAGGAGACCATCGCCGCCGCGGCGGCCGAGGTCCGCGGCCTGGTCACGCGGCTGCAGCCGTTCTCCCGGGCCGGCGGCGGCCCGCCGGCCACGACGTCCTGACCGTAGCTGTTCCACGGGGCCGGGCCACCGGGGGCGCCGTCCACGATCATCCGCACAGAGCATGATCCGGGCGAGTTTGTCGTTCGGTGCGCTTTTCGGCCCGGTGGGCGTACCGAACGACAAACTCGCGGCGATCTTCTTCGCTGGTGGCCGATCACCGGCCGCCGACTACGTGGTTGCGTATGGTTACATGGCCGGCGCGCTGGGAGCCGAGGAGCTGGCCGGTCGCGGAACCCGCTGGCGCCGAGGGCTTGGTGGGGGCACAGGGCTTGGCGGGGGCACAGGGCCTGGTGGGGGCACAGGGCCTGGTGGTGCGGGCTCAGGACTTGGCGAAGTTGAGCAGAACCTCGATGATCCCGTTGTCTTCGACCCGGATCCCGCCGACGTTCGGTGAGTCGATGTCGTAATCGCTGAACGTGACCGGAATCTGCCCGCTGACCCGGATCTGCCCGCCGGTGAGCTGGGTGTCCAGCGGGACGGTGACGGTCCTGGTGACACCGTGCACGGTCAGCTCGCCGGTTGCCTGGTAGGTCTTCCGTTCGCCCTCGGCGGGCACCGACCCGAGGTCGATCGGCCGGGTCAGCCTGAAGCTGGCCGTGGGGAACTGGGACGTTTCCATGATCCGGCCACGGAACTGGTTGTCGCGCTGAGACTGGTCGCTGGTGATGGTGGCCACGTCCACGCTGAAGTCGGCGGACGGCACGGTGGTGCCGTCGACGACCAGCTTCCCGGTGACGGACGATGTCCGGCCGACGCGGTGGTGTCCTGCCCGAACAGGACCTCCTTGACGCGGTAACCGGCCTGCGAGCCGGCGGCCACCGTCCACGTCCCGTCGATGGTGGTGTAGGCGGTCATGCCGCCGGTGGCCGGGCTGGCCGTGGCGCTGCCAGGTGCCGTCGCGCTGTCCAGCGACAGTTCGGCTGGCGGATCACCCTCGATGAAGTTGATGTAGACGAACGGCCCGCCGACCACGAGGGCGGCCAGGACCACCACGCCGATCACCACGCCCTTCACCCAGCGCGGCCGCTTCTTCTTCGACGGGCCCGGCGGATCCGGCGGACCTGGCGGACTCGGCGGACTCGGCGGGCCTGACTGCTGTGGTGGGCCCGGCTGGCTCGGCGGTTGCTGCGGTGGGTCTGCCGGACGGGAGGCGTCGGCTACCATTGATCGCTCCTGGTGGCTCTGTGACTGCTTGTAGTTCTGTGGCGGGTTGTGGCCGGTCTGTGGCATCTGGCGCGGGGCGCTGGGGTCCGCTGCTGGCCACATAGGTCGGATGTTGCACGAGCAACATAAAAAAATCATGAATATGATCCGGTTTGGCGGCCTGTCAGCCTGGCGACACGGATCTGCCGGCCCGGCCTCGCGGACGGCTACCCAGCACCGTCACCGCAGCGTGCCCTCCCGGAGGTCGACACCACCGGAGGACGCCACCGGACGGCGCGGGGCGGCCTGCCGGTTCTGCCCGCTGGCACCGCCGAATCGGCCCGGTGGCACCGCCGAATCGGCCGGCTGGCCGAGGATGCTGCGGCATGGCCGGATCAGCCGGCCGGATGGCCCCGGGCGACCGGACCGGCGGGGCGGCCGGATGGCGCCGGGGCGGGTCGTCACGGCAGGCGAAGTCAGGCCGGGGGAGCGCCGAGCGCGCGCAGGTCGGCCTGCATCTGGTCGATCTCGACGGCCTGGTTGATGACCATCGCCCTGGCCAGGGCCCGGACGTTCGCTTCCTGCGCCTGGGCCGCCGCGTACTGGGCCATCGCGATCCCACCGCGGTGGTGGCGGATCATGAGCGTGAGGAAGAGGACGTCCAGCTCCCGGCCCTGCGTCGTGGACAACTGGGCCAGTTCGGCGTCGGTGGCCATCCCCGGCATCCGCGACGAGCCGGCGGGAGCCGTGCCGGCCGTACTGGCTGTGTCGGCCGGCGAACCGCCGCCCGCGGCGTCGTGACCAGCATCATGACCGGCATCGTGACCAGCATGGCCGCCGCTGTCCCGCATCCACCGCATCGGCGGTGCGGTCGAGACCTGCGGCAGGCCCCAGCTGGTCAGCCAGGCCGACATGATGCCGATCTCCCGCTGCTGGGTGAGCGCGATGTCCTGGGCGACACTGCGCTGGGTGGCATCTGCGCCGGCGCGGAACTCCACCATCGCCATCTGGACGGCCTGGGCGTGGTGGGCGGACATGTCGTAGGCGAACCCGGCGTCCACCGAGTCCGCGCCCGGTGGACGGTCGACGAGCCCCCGCAGGCCCGCGCCGGCCGCCACCAGCGCGAACGCCACCACGGCCAGCAGCGCCACCCAGGATGCCCGTGCCCGCGGCCGAATCCGGCCTGCGGGCCCGCCGACGGGCCCGTCCGCACGCCCACCGGCGGGCGTGGCCGCGTCGGTGGCCCGCTCCGCTGTCGCGCCGTCCGTGCTGTCGTCGGCCACCGCGGTCAGATCTGCATCTGGGAGTTGAACACGAACGTCCGCTTGCCCACCTGGACCCTGGTCCCGGGGACCAGCGGAGCCGGCTCGTGCGGGTTCAGCGGGGTCCACACGGTCGCCTCGGGCGGGGCGATGTAGGTACCGTTCGCGGAGCCCTGATCCGCGATCACCGCGTCCCAGCCGTTGAGCGTGATGACGGCGTGGACGCGGGAAACCGCGCTCTCGCCGTCCTCGACCAGTAACGGAAGCGCGCGGCCGGCCCGGACGGCGTCGTCCCGGTCGGGCTGCCTGCCGATCACGATGTCCTTGTCGACGTTGACGGTCCGGCCGTCCTCGAAGACGATCACCCCGATGGTCGGCCGTGGCCCCCGGACGGGGTTGCCGGTCTGCTGGGCCAGGGACAGCCGCATTCGGTGCAGTAGGGCGCGGCCGGGTGGTTGAAGTGGCCGTTGGCGCAGAGGATGCCCTCGACCTGGGCTTCGGAGTTGCCCGGCAGCATGGTCGGGGCGTCCTGGTCGTCGAACAGGTCGGCGACGTCGAAGCCTCGGCCGGGCAGTTCGGTCAGCGCCTCGCTCTCGGTGTCCTCGACGTGTGCGTCCGGGGCGCGCCCGGCGAGTTCGGTCGGCGGGTCGTCGTTCGTGGCGGTGAGCGTGGCGAAGTCCTCTGCCTGCGTGGGCTCGGCGGCACGCAGCCGGGCAGCGGTGTTGAGCTCCTGCTGCTCTCTGCCGTGCTCCTGCTGCTCTCTGCCGTGCTCCTGTTCCCTGCCGTGCTCCGGCTCCCTGCTGCGCAGCGGTGTCAGGGCCGGCGGAGCGCTCGACACCGACCCGTCGGCGGGGCCCCTGGCCGGCGCGGCGTCCACCGACGGGATCGGCGCCGCCTCGGTCATCGGGTTGTGCGGCCCGCCGAAGCCGGCGGCGAAGTCCTCCTCGGCCCCTCGGGGCGGGACGAACACGGGCCCACTGCTGGCCACCAGGCTCACCCCGATACCGGGTACCGCCCCGATCCGCAGGTCCAGCGGGAAGGCGTCGGCAGCCGGGTTGTTCGCCACGCTGTCGACGCTGCCGACACCGGCCGGTCCGAGCGTGCCGGCCGGGCCGATGTCCAGGCGGGCGAGCCCGGCCGGCAGCAGGCGGTCCACCCAGGTGGCCGACTCGATCCCGGAGAGGGTGAGCGGGGTGGGGCCGTGGACGGCCACCTCCATCGCGCCGTGGATCAGCACGGCCAGCCGGTCGCCGACCTCCGCCAGCAGGGCGAAGTCGGGTACCACCTCCGGATCGGCGTCGACGAGCAGCCCGGCGACCCGGCGCACCAGCCGCCGGCCCGTCCCCGAGACCGGCCCTGCCTCGCCGGCCGCCTCGGCACACAGCGCCAGCAGCGTCTTGGTCATGTCCGACGTGCCAGGGCGACCGGTGCTGGCGACGACAAGAACGTCCGACAGGCGAACCACCACACCGGTCCCGGCCTCATGCCCGGATGCCACCACGACCCGGAAACCGTCGAGTCCCGCCATCGTCGCGCCCCCTGTCCCTCGTCCCTGGCCTGCCTCGGCCGCCGCCCCGCCCCTGCCGGCGCGTCCGGCCCGCCGGAGCCGGGCCATCCGCCGGCGTCCGGCGTGTCCCACCCCGGTGAGCCACGTGTACCAACCATCCTGCCGGGGGATCGGGCAGACGTCAGCAACATGTCGGCTACCGGCGGACTTTCCCTCGGGATGAGAATGTCACCTGGCCGTTGCCGGGAGGAGACCAGCCCGCCGGGCAGGCCGGCTGCCCGCCCACCGGACGTGACGTTCGGTCAGGGCGTTCGGCCAGCCAGAAGCCCGTTTCGGGGTCAGCCGAGGGCCCGGTCCAGGTGGAGGGCAGCGCTGATCAGGGCGAGGTGGGTGAACGCCTGCGGAAAGTTGCCCAGCGCCTCCCCGGATGGCCCGATCTCCTCGGCGTACAGGCCCACGTGGTTGGCGTAGGTCAGCATCTTCTCGAACACCAGCCGGGCCTCGGCGACCCGGCCGGCCCGGGTGAGCGCCTCGACGTACCAGAACGAGCACAGGTTGAAGGTGCCCTCGTCCCCGTGCAGCCCGTCGCTGCCGTCCGCCGCGTAACGGCGTACCAGGCTGTCACTGACCAGTTTCTCGCCGAAGCGGTCGAGGGTCGACAGGAAACGGGGGTCGGTGGGCCCGGAGAACTTCACCAGGGGCATGCACAGCAGGGACGCGTCCAGCCGGGACGACCCGGGATGCTCCATGTACGCGCCACGGACCGGATCCCACGCCGCGGTCTGGACGAACCGGTACGCGCGGCCGGCGTACTCCTTCCACTCGTTGGTCGGGCCGGGCAGGCCACGCTGCCGGGATATCCGGCATGCCCGCTCGAAGGCCACCCAGGTCATCAGCGCCGAGTAGGTGAAGCGCTGCCGGCCGCCGCGGGTCTCCCAGATGCCCTCGTCGGGCTCCTCCCAGTGCTTGGCGAGCCAGTCCAGCTGGCGGGAGAGCGCCTCCCACAGCTGGAAGGAGATCGGCGCGGCGAGCTTGTTGTAGAGGTACACCGAGTCCATGAGCTCGCCGTAGATGTCGAGCTGGAGCTGCCCGGCGGCGCCGTTGCCGATCCGCACGGGTTTCGAGTCGCGGTAGCCGCGCAGGTGCTCGAGGACGATCTCGTCGAGGTCGGCGTTGCCGTCCACGCTGTACAGGACGTGCAGGCCCTTGTCGCCGGGGGCCTCCTGACAGCGCTGTTCCAGCCAGTCCATGAACGCGGCGGCCTCGTCGGTGAACCCGAGCGTCATGAGCGCGTAGATGGTGAACGCGGCGTCGCGGATCCACGTGTACCGGTAGTCCCAGTTGCGGATGCCACCGAGCTCCTCCGGCAGGGAGGTGGTGGGCGCCGCCACCAGTGCTCCGGTGGGACGGTAGACCAGCAGTTTGAGCACGAGCGCGGAGCGGTTCACCATCTCCCGCCAGCGGCCGTGGTAGCGGCTGCGGCGCAGCCAGTTCTGCCAGTAGGTCAGGGTACGGTTGAACAGCTGTTCGGCCTCGCCGTCCACCAGCGGGCGGATCGGTGTGTTCCACTCCAGGACGACGTCCGCGCTCTGCCCCATGTCGAGCGCGAACGTCGCGGTGACGCCGGTGCCGTCGCTGGCCAGCGGGATGGCGGTACGCAGGGTGAGGCTGCCGACGGGGGAGTTGAACACCGCGCCCTGGCCGTCGACGATCGTCACTGTGTGGGATACCCGCCCGTAGTCGAAGCGCGGGTGACAGCGCAGCGAGAACTCGGCCCGGCCACGTACCGCCCTGGCCTGCCGGACGACCGCGTGCGGTGACTCGGTGACGTCGCTGTCCACCGGGACCATGAAGTCGACGACCTCGCCGACGGCCTGCGGGGCGAGGAAACGGGTCATCAGGACGTTGGAGTCCGGCAGGTAGAGCTGCTTGGCCCGGGAATCGGGGCAGTGGATGCGGAAGGAGCCGCCGCGTTCGGCGTCCAACAGGCTGGCGAACACCGAGGCCCCGTCGAAGCGCTGCGGACAGTACCAGTCGATGGTGCCGTCGGTCGCGACGAGTGCCACCGTGCGCAGGTCACCGATGACCGCGTGCTCTTCGATGGGCGGATAACCGGTCATGCGCATGAGTGGCCTCTCCGATGGGCTGTCGACAGAATCATCGCTCGGACCGTGTCCGTGGATCCTCGATCACGCGGGCGCTGTTCGGACGGCCGCCATCCATCGCCAGTCGTCGCCAGCCACCCGCATCCACCGACCCGGCCAGGGGCTTCCGCGAACGTACGTCCGGCCACTGGCCTGTGAGCGCCAACTTCTCGAAGTGTCAGGCGATACCGATCGATCGTCGTGGGGCTACCTTGGAGCACGTCGACACCGCGTCGGGCCTGCGCCGTCGACGTCGGTGCTGCCCGACGTCGCTTCGCCGCTAATGCGGTGTCCCGGAGGAACGCGCCGCGTACTGGTGGAGCGTGCCGCCGACGGACCGCCGCTGCCGGTGGCGTTACTGGTGGCGATGTTACGGATGGTGACGTCGGAGCTGGCAACGCTGGGGGCGGGGCCAGTTCGTGGTTGTCCGACGTCAGACAGAAATGATCATTGGGTTGGATCGTCGGTCGGACGCCTGCCAGCAACGGCCGAGACGGGTCGGCCCTGACCTGGGGTTATCATAAATTCGTAACGAAAAGTGTTCAGATGGGCGCAATCTGGGGCGGATCTGGAGTGAGGGTCCGGGCGTCCATGTCGGCGGTCGTTCATATCACTCTACGATCACAGCATGCCGGCGCAGGGACCAACGGCACAGAATGGTCAGGGCGGTCTTGTCATGTTCGCCAAAGGCGACCGGGTGTCCCCGGTTGATGATCTTGGCGGTGGGGTCTGGTCACGCTGCGGGACCGTCCTGGCCGTGCACGCGGCGCCACACCGTGAACCCACACCGGGTGAGGAGCGGGTCCGGGTCGAGGCGGCCGGCTGGTTACCCTTCGAGGCGCCCCGGGCAACCGTGCTGTGGGACGACGGCACGGCAGAGATCATCGCGGAGGATCGGTTGCTCCTGGTGTACGACCGGGTGGAGCCACTCGGCATCCGGGTCGTGACCATGGCCATGGCCGCCCCCGTCGACGTCGTCGAGCACGGCGGGCATGTCGTCCTGCTCCTGCGTGAGGGCCTGCTGCCGCCACCCGCGGTCCAGCACCTGCGGGAGAAACTGCGCAGCGTTCGGGCATCCTTCGTCCCCGCCGGCGTGGACGGCCGTTCACCGGCGGAGATCCGCCGCCGCGACCTCGACCTGCTACGGGCCCTCATCGCCCAGCTGACCGGCTGACCCCAAATTGTTGCTTTGCAACAATTTGGGGTCCCCTGCGTCTATGGCTGGTCGTCTGTGGTGGGTCTGCGATCACCTGTCAGTGATCTTGACGGGATTTGTCTGTGCGAGATTTCTTTGTGGCGACGTGGGGATTTCTGCGGCTGTGGCCGGTCGTTCGTGGTGGGTTGACCGGAGGAGCCGGGGAAGGCCAGGACGAATGTGGAGCCGCCGCTGTCGCGGCAGCATCGCATTCACGTCCTGCGGGCCTGCTGCGGGCCTGGTCGGGGATCCGCGTCCCGCCGGAGGCGGTCCCGTCGCGGCTTTCCCGTACCCGCCTCCCCGGGGCGCTGGTGGGTGTCGCTGGGCGGCACCGCGCCGACAGGCGGTCGGCCCGCGTCCCCGGGGCGCTGGTGGCTGGCTGTCCCTGTGCCGGGCGGGGGGCGGGCCCGGGACTGGGGTCCGTGCGTCGGCCGTCAGGACGTCCTCAGGACGTGGAATAAGGGCCGGGGCGCACGGACGGCCCGCCGTAGGAGCTGCCGTTGAGGCTGCCTCGTGGTGGCTGTTCCGTCATGGCCTGACTGACTTTGGACGCGATGGCTTCGGTCAGTCGGATCGCCTGCGTGAGTGACAGGTTCAGCACGATCTCGCTGTCATCGGTCATCGCAAAGCGCACCGAGACATCCGCCATGGTGGTTCCTTCCCTCCTGTGTCGGCTGTGAGGAGCCGGTTTGGTTCCTCCCACCATCCCTGATCGCGTAGTCGTACCGGCAGGCACCCCCCGGTAACCGATGAGCGCATCGGTGTGCTTCACACAATGATATTGCTAAATGCAAGATATTCCTTGCTCAAAGTAGGCGACTCGCGGTCCACTCTTGCTCTTACTTCACTTTAAGCGTCGGTACCGTTGCAGATAGCGCCTATTGTTGATTGCATCAGGAGGTCTCGTGACTGAGAACTCGGCGGTCCTCACGACCCGGTTGGTGGCCCGGGTCGTCCCGCGCCGCGGGGTCGACGGCCGTGCGCGCATGATTGCGATCACGCTTCTGCCGGGTCCGGGACTCCGGCCGAAGCCGTCTCCCGGCAGGCGGGCGAGGAAGCCGGACGGACCGGGCTTCCCCGCCAGCTGGGTGGATCGACCACCGACGCTTCCGCCGCGGGGGGTATGCGGGAAGCGGGCGGCGCGGTCGCGCTCCCCGTCCCAGTCATGACCGTTTCCGCTGTTCCCGGCGCTGTCGCCGCCGTTCTCGATCCCTCCGATCCCTCCGATCCCTCCGGTTCCTCGGGTTCCTCGGGTTCCTCCGCCGCCTCCGGTGGTTCCAGCGCCGTTGCCGGCGGCCCGGGCGCTGTCGCGGTCGCTTCCAGAGGTACTGGCCATGCTGTTGTCGATTCCGTTGCTGTTGCCATCGGCCCCGGAGCTGGCGCTGTTGATTCCGGCGTGGTCGATCAGGCTGCCGTCGAGTTCTGCGCCGGTGCGCCCGGTAGCGTCGAGATTTCTGTGATCATGCCTTGTCTCGATGAGGAGGCGTCGGTCGGGATCTGTGTGGCCAGGGCATTCGCCGGTATTGCCGACACCGGGCTCACCGGAGAGGTGATAGTCGTCGACAACGGTTCCACGGACATGTCGATTCCGGTCGCCCGTGCGGCCGGCGCACGGGTTCTGACCGAATCGCGGCAGGGTTACGGAAATGCCTGCCTGGTCGGATTCGCGGTGGCCCGGGGCTGTTATCTGGCGATGGGGGACGCCGACAGCTCGTACGATTTTCGTGAGCTTGCGGCGCTTGTCGAGCCACTGCGGGCCGGGCGGGCCGACCATGTTCGCGGTTCCCGTTTCAGCGGGAAGATCATGCCAGGTGCCATGCCCTGGTCGCATCGCTATCGGGGCAATCCACTGCTCAGCGGGATGCTCAACAGGCTCTTCGGTGCCGCCTCGTCCGACGCGCACTCCGGGATGCGCGCGTTCACCCGTGCCGCGTACGAGCGTATGCGGCCCCGGTGCGCGGGTATGGAGTTCGCCTCGGAGCTGGTCATCCTGGCCGCCCGCTCCGGCCTGCGGGTCGCGGAAGTGCCGATCACCGATCACCGCCGGGTCGGTGTGTCCAAGCTCCGTTCGCTGCGGGACGGCTGGCGGCATGTCCGTTTCATGTTGCCGCTCGCGCCCCGCAGCCTGTTCGTCATCCCGGGCCTGCTGTTGCTCGTTGCTGGTATGGCCGGGCAACTGGTGCTCCCGCTGCTGCTTCCCGATGCCGGTCCTCGCCGTTTCGACGTCCATTTCTGGGTGCTGTCCGCGATGGTCGCCGTCCTCGGCTGGCAGGTGGTGCTGCTCGGGGTCTTCACCGACATCCACAACCGCGTGTCCGGCCGGGCCGGCTACTCGCGTCCACCGCTCGCCCGCGGGTACCGGTACTTCACGCTGGAGCGTGGCCTGGCGGCCGGTGGCGTCCTGTTCGTCGTCGGCTGCGCTGTCGAGGCGGCCGTGCTGGGACGCTGGATCGTCACCGGCGCCGGCGCGTTGGAGCAGGCGCGACCGGGACTGCTGGCGATGACGGTAGCGGTGCTCGGCGCCGGGACCGGGTTCGTCTCCTTCTTCCTGCACCTGCTGACCACGGAAGGCGTCGCCGCCGCCCACGGCGGCACCGGGAGCCCACGGCCCGGCGAGCCAGCGAGCGGGCGAGCACCCAGTAGCCGACCGGAGGACCAGTCCCCGGAGCCTGGCCTGCCGAGCGACGGAGCCGGCGCACCGAGGAGCGGGGTCGGTACGCCGGGGGACGGGCGATGACCGCGGCGGCCATGACCGCCCCGCCGGGCGGGGTCGACCCACGGGTACTGGAGAACCACCTCGGCGGTGCGGCCGCGGCCAACTACCGGCGTTTCGAGCTCGATCTGGTCTCGCCGCACTGCGGCCGACGGATCCTGGAGGTCGGGTCGGGGCTGGGCGAATTCGCCGCGGGCCTGCGCGGATACGACCATCTGACCGTTTCCGACACCGACGCGTTCTGCCTGCGGGCGCTACGTGAGCGATTCGCCGGGCGGCCCGACGTCGACGTGATCGCGCTCGACGTGACCGGGTCCGTCCCGGCCGGGCTTGACGCGTCTGACCGCGACGCGGCCGGTTCAGAGCCGGACGGGTGCGGGACCGGTTGTTCGTGGTACTGCTGGCCGGCGGCGCGCTGCTGCGGGCCACGGCGTTGTTCGCCTGCTGGCCGGCCCTGGAGTTCTACGGGGACTCCTACTCCTACCTGTGGTACGCGAAGGAACTCCGCCCGGGCCAGGTCAGGCCGTTCGGCTACTCCGCGTTCCTGAAGCTGTTCTCCTGGTCGCCGTCCATCGCGGTCGTGCCCGTCGTCCAACATCTGCTCGGTCTCGGGATCGGAGCGGCGCTGTACGGCCTGTCGGTGCACCGGGGGCTGTCCCGCAGGTTGGCCGCCGCGGCGGCCGCGCCGGTGCTGCTGGACGCCTACCAGGTGAACATCGAACAGATGGTCATGGCGGAGACACTCTTCGCGGCGCTGCTGACCGCGGCGGTCCTGGCGCTGCTGTGGCGTGAGCGCCCGAGCGGGAGCATGTGCGCCGGGGCGGACGCGCTGCTGGCGGCCGCCACGCTCACCCGCTCGGTCGCGCTGGTGCTGCCGGTGCTCGCCGCGGTGTACCTGCTCGCCCGGTCGGTCGGGGTACGCCGGCTCGTCGCCTTCGGGGCGGGCGTCACCCTGCCCCTGGCGGCATACGCGGCATGGTTCGCCGCCGTGTACGGGAACTTCGCCCTGCAGAACGCCGACGGGTTCTTCCTGTGGGGCCGGGTCGCCGAGTTCGCGGACTGCTCGCGCATCCAGGTGACACCCCGCGAACTGCCGCTGTGCTCACCGCACCCGCCCGGGGAACGGCCCGGCCCGAACTACTACGACTGGGACGCGAACAGCCCACGAGCCGCCTTCGGCCCGTTCGGCGCCGAAACGAACACGGTGTTCCGGCGGTTCGCCCTCAAGGTGATCGTCGCGCAGCCGAGGGAGTACACCCGGCTGGTGGCGCACGACGTCACGCACTGTTTCGAGCCGGTGCGCCGTGTCGGCTCCCGGGACTGGTACCTGGCCACCTGGCAGTTCCGGGCGGGGCATCCCGATCCCCGCTGGCAGATACACCGGTCGCTGCGGGACTTCGACGGCGCGGTCACGCCCCGCCGCCACGACGCGGTCCTGGGCGGTCTGCTGCGCGGATACCAGTCGGTCGGATTCACCCCGGGGCCGTTGCTCGCCGGCTGTGTGCTGATGGGTGTGCTGGCGGCGATGGCCGCCGCCGGCTACGGGCTGCTCCGGATCCGTCAGGACTGTCTGCTGCTGGTGGGGATGGGTCTGGTTCTGCTGGTGGTGCCCTGCGCGACGGCGGTGTTCGACTATCGCTACCTGCTGCCGGTACTGGTCTGCCTGCCGCCGGCCGGGGCGTTCGCGGTGGCGCAGCTACGGCTCGTCCGCGCGCGGACCAGGCCGGCCGGCCGCCGCGCCGGGCCGGATCTGCCGACCCGGCCGGAGCCACCCCCGGGCCCGCCCCCGGACCTGGTCGGCCGGGCGGGCCGGACCGGCTGGCGGCGGCGCGTCAGATCCAGCCGGGGAACCACATCCTCACCCGCCACGCCGAGGTCGGGATCACCTGCGCCGCCATGATCGGATAGAAGTAGACGAACAGCAGCACGACGACGATCGCGTAGATGCCGACCGTCAGCGAACCGACCAGTCGCCGCAGGTCAGAGGCTGTTCGGGGGCCCAGGGCGACCCCCGCGAGCGCGGTCAGCCCGAGAATGAGGAACGGCAGCAGCGGCAGCGCGTAGAACAGGAACATCGTCCGGTTGGGGAAGGCCAGCCACGGCAGGAACGACGTTGTGAAGCCGACCAGGACGAGGCCGGCCCGCCAGTCCCGGCGACTGACCCACAGCGCCAGCACCCCGACCAGCGCCAGCACCCCGACCCACCAGATCGCCGGATTGCCGATCGCGAGAATTTCCCGGGAGCAGCCGGCCGGGGAGGTGCACCCGGGCTCCCCGGCCTTGGGCGTGCTGTAGAAGTAGGCGACCGGCCGGCCCAGCACCAGCCAGCTCAGCGGCTTGGACGCGTACGGGTGCGAGGCGTCCAGGTGCTCGTGGAAGTGGAAGATCTGCTGCTGGTAGTACCACCAGCCGTGCAATGCCGCCCACACGCCGTCACCGAAACGGTGGCGGTTGTAACCGCCGTCGGTGACGAACCATCCGGTCCACGTCGCGAAGAAAACGATGACCGGGAGCGGTATGAAGCTCACGAACCACTGCGGCCCGTCCCGTCGCACGGCTGCCAGGACCGGCCGTCGCGCACCCGCCGTCCGGCGTGCCCCGGCATCCCAGGCGATGGCCAGCGCGGCGAATCCCACGAGCGTGTAGACGGCGCTCCACTTCACTCCCAGGGACGCACCGAGACACAGTCCGCATGCCAGCCGCCACGGGCGCGCGCCAAGACGCGCCCCGAAGCGCAATTTATTACTATCTGTCTTGTAGAGGCTACTTAGTGATTCTTGATTGTCGTTTCCCGCTTCGGATACGTCCTTGCTCGCTTGCCCGCCGAGGGGGATGTTGCTGGCGTCCACGAGGCCGGCGGCCAGCCTGGCCCGTCCGTGATCTCGGTCGAGGACCAGGCAGGCCAGGGCCAGCACGAGCCCGGTCATCAGGAAGATGTCGAGGATGCCGATCCGGCTCTGGACGAACGCCAGGCCGTCGAAGGCGAGCAGCAGGCCGGCGAAACAGCCGAGCAACGTCGAGCGGAACATCCGCCTGGCGATCCGGGCAAGCACGAGCACCGCCAGCGTCCCCGCGACCGCGGAGGCGAAACGCCAGCCCAGTTCGGGACTGCCGTGGCGGATCCCGGCGCAGTCGGTGTACCCGAAGAGCCACTCGGACACGGCCATCAGCCACTTGCCCAGCGGCGGATGGACGACGAACCCGGGGCCGTCGCACCCGCTCTTGATGTCGCTCAGCTCGTAGCCGTGGGTGAGCAGGCCGTAGGCGTCGTGGGTGTAGTAGACCTCGTCGAAGTAGATGCCGCGCGGTTCGGTGAGCTGCCAGAACCGCAGGACACCGGCGACCGCCGCGATCGCCAGCGACGCGAGCCAGCCGGCGAGCCGGTCTGTTGGCATCGGCGGTGCCAGCCGCTCCCGCTGGCTCAGGCCATCGCGATTACTTTTAGTGACGACCGTGGTTCGCGGCTCGCCGCCGTCCACGATCGGATAGGTCGCTGTCACCGCCACCGCATCAATGTAGGTGGTGGCACCTGGCAGACTCGGCGGGTGTCCGGAACTCTGGTGCTCTGCGGTGCGCCGATCGGTGACGTTCGCGATGCCAGCCCCCGCCTGGGCGAGGTGCTGGCCCGCGCCGACATCGTCGCGGCCGAGGACACCCGCCGCCTGCGCCGGCTGACCGCGGCCCTCGGCGTCACCATCACCGGGCGGGTGGTCTCCTGCTTCGACGCCAACGAGTCCTCCCGCGCGGACTTCCTGCTCTCCCACCTGCGCGCGGGAGCCACCGTCGCGCTCATCACGGACGCGGGCATGCCGGCCGTGTCGGATCCGGGTTTCCGGGTGGTGGCCGCCGCCGTCACGGCCGGGGTGGCGGTGACGGTCGTTCCGGGGCCGTCCGCGGTGACCGCCGCGCTCGCTGTCAGCGGGCTGCCCACGGACCGTTGGGTGTTCGAGGGTTTCCTGCCGCGCCGGCCGGGCGAGCGCCGGTCACGCCTGGCCGAACTGGCCGGGGAGCGGCGCACACTGGTCATCCTGGAGGCTCCGCACCGGCTGCCCGCAACACTGGACGATCTTACCGCGGCCTTCGGACCCGACCGCGCGGCCGTGATGTGCCGCGAACTGACCAAGACCTGGGAGGAGATCGTCCGGGACGATCTCGGCGCGCTGGCGGCATGGGCCCGCGAGCGGGAGATCCGGGGCGAGATCACCCTGGTGGTGGCGGGCCGACCCGGGACGTCGTCGCAGCCGCAGCCGCAACCGGGCACGCCGGCCGCGGCCGTCCTCTCCGCCGCGCTCGCGGCGGAGGTCGCCGCCCGCGAAGCCGCCGGAATACCGCGCAAGACGGCCCTCGTGGCGGTGGCGGCCGAGCACGGGGTCCCCCGCCGTTTCGTCTACGACGCCGTCCTCGCCGCCAAGAACGACCGCAGCCGAACCGATCGGGGACATCAGCGCGGGTGAGCGCCGGCCCGCGCCGGACGTCGGCTGGCTGGTCCGGCCATGCAAGGGCCTAAACGTCCTGTTGCGGGCGCTCGCCGCCGGCCTGAACCGTCCTGGGTTTTTTAGAGACCGGGCGGTTCAGGCCGGTCGTTGCATTGCACCGGGCATCCATCGATATAGCCCCCAGGAGCATCCACGCCCGGCTTCCGCATCATCGTGGTACTCCGGACACGGACAACCTGAGAAGGTGTTTCGGTCTGACAGTGGGGTGCTGGTGAGGGAATGGCCGCCGGAGGGGTCAGCAGTTTCGTTGGATGGTCAGGGCCTTGATCATGGCAGCCCATTCGTAGCTGATCGCGTATGGCCAGCCGCGTAGTCGTGGGGAGACGGTGACGAACAGGGCGCGGCCCTCGTAACACCGTTTCACCCGTAGCCGCGCCCGGGTATCCTGCGGGGTCCCCACCACGATCATTACGGATCGCCAGCCATAACGGGTGGCCAGTTCCGCGGTCATCCGTGCCTCACCCTGGGTGGTGACCGGGTCCGGGCGGAAGCAGATCACCTGTATGCCGGGCAGGGCGGCCGGGCACGGGTCGTCGGCCCCGGGCGGGGTCGACACGGCCAGCACCGGTGCGTACCCGGCCCGGACCAGTTCGATCGCTCTGGCCAGCCGGCCGGGGCTGCCGGCATACATCACGATCGCGTCGACCGGCTCCGGGGCATCCCGGACCGGCCAGACGAACAACCGCCCGGTCGCGGTGAGGAACAGCACGGCGGCCAGGCCGATCCCGATCCCGACCCGTCCACCCGGCACCCGTCCGAGCCAGCCTCGCGTCCGAGCGGGCCGGTCCGGCATCCGCCTGAACCAGGCTGGCATCTGGGCGGGCCGGTCCGGTGTCCGTCCGAACTGGCCCGAAGCCCGGGTGAACTGGCCTGGTATCCGGGCGAGCCTGTTCGGTGTCCGTCTGAACCGGCCTGAAGTCCGGGCCCGGAGCGGGCGATGTTCCTGCCGGCCTGGGGTGGGACCCGGCATCCACCCGAATCGGCCCGGCTGCCGGGCCCGGGCGAACCGTCCCGGCAGCCGGACGGGTCCGCCCGGCTTTCTCATGAGGCGGTCATGGCGTGCTGCCGCGCCACCCCGATCCGCGAGCGAGGGTAGGCCAGTGGAGACTGCGCCCGGTCGGCGGGCCAGACCACATGCGCAACATCGTCCCGCCACTGCACGAGATGGCTGTGGTGACCGACCTGGAGGCCGGTGGCCTCGTCGAGACGGAAACGGCCCAGCAGAGTGGACGTGTCGAGCGTGCGCGCGGCGGCGAGCACATGAGGGTCGTCGGCCCGGCCACTCGCCCAGACACAGCGGCCCAGAACCAGCCCGGCCGCGTAGGCCACCGCCGCGGTCGCGGCCGGCAGTTGGTCGTACATCCGTTGGTAGCAGGCAACGAACTCGGACACACTCGGACCGGTGCCAGCATCCGCGGGCAGCCGTGGTGACCAGGCCCGCGGGCCCAGCAGGCCGTCGCGGCGATCACGCAGTGCGGTCAGCGCGCCGTCATGCCCGGCGGTGGAGAACGCCGCCGCCCGCCACGGCCTGCGCAGCAGCACCTCGGCCGCGGCGTTCTCGTCGTCCGGATCACCCTGGACGATCAGAACGTCCGCGGGCGGGAGCCGGCGTGCGGCGATCATGACCCGGCCGGGACGGAACACGCTGGAGGCGACCTCGAAGCCCAGCCGGGCCGCGGCGGCCCGCACGACGGAGACGACTTCCAGCGCCCGGTCGTCGGAGGCCAGCAGCACCGTGACCCTGCGGGCCTGCCGGTCGGCGGCGCGGACCGCGGCGAGCAGCCCCCGCGTCCACGTCGAATGAGGGGAGAGCAGATTGACGACGTTCGGGAACGCCTGGCGGACGAACCGGGTCGAGGGCGCGCCGATGTTGAACACGACCCGGTCGGTGGCGGCACACGCGGCCAGCGCGCTGCGCTGACCGTACGGACCGAAGATCACATCCGGCCGCGCCGCGGCCGCGGCACGCATCGCCGCCGCGGGATGCGGATGCGCGTCGTACGCGGTGACGTTGATGTCGTCCCACGGCGGCGGAAGCTGCTCATCACGAGCCCACAACGTGACCGCGCGCAGGGTGGTCAGACCGTGGACGGCCGCCGGACCAGTCAGCGGAGTCACCAGCGCAACAGCGAGCGACGAGGACATCGGTACCTGTCTACCAGGTGATGGGACTGCGATGTTCAACAGTGTGCCGACGTTGTTATGACACCCCCGCCATGGGGGTGGCTTGTTCCGGCGTCTCGGCCGTGGACGCGGCGGGTGGACGGACGGGCGTCCGGGCTTGGATCGCTCGTCTGCCGTCCGCTTTCCGCGGTTCCGTAGGATCGGTCCGACGGAGCGCTTCCGCCCGGGGCGTTCCCTGTCAACGGGGAGCGCCTTGGTCGACACGTCCCGCGTCACCGGCGGGACGTGTCGGAAGAAAGGTGGGTGAGCGGTAGATGGCACGCGACGGTGGACGCCGTGGCGACCCTCCGCCCGAGCCGCCGCCGTTGTCGGTGGAGGTGATCGACAGCCACTGCCACCTCGACATCATGGGTGGGGATGTGGCAGTGGCCGTCGCGGCGGCACAGGCCGTCGGTGTCCGACGGCTGGTGACGGTGGGAGTCGACCTGCCGACCAGCCGTTGGCAGGCGCAGGTCGCGGCCGGGCATCCCGACGTCTACGCCGCTGTCGCGATCCACCCGAACGAGGCTGCCAGCGGCGTGGACGAGGAGACGTTCACCGAGATCGCCGAACTGGCCGCGGCGCCGAAGGTACGGGCGGTCGGGGAAACCGGCCTGGACTACTACCGCACGCCTGCTGAGCGGCACACCGCTCAGCAGGACAGCTTCCGCCGCCATATCGTGATCGCCAAGCAGACCGACCGCACCCTCATGATTCATGACAGGGAGGCGCACGAGGACACACTGCGTATCCTCGCCGAGGAAGGCGCGCCCGAACGAGTGGTTTTCCACGCCTTCTCCGGAGACGAGGCCATGGCGAAGGTCTGCGCCGACGCCGGCTATGTGATGTCCTTCGCCGGGAATGTGACGTTCAACAACGCGCAACGTCTGCGGGACGCTGCCGCCGTTGCGCCCCGTGACCTGCTCCTGGTCGAGACGGACGCCCCGTTCCTCACTCCTGTGCCGTGGCGGGGCCGGCCGAACGGCCCATATCTGATACCGCTGACGCTGCGTGTGCTGGCTGCTGCTCGCGGGGAGGACGTCGACGCCCTGGCGTCGGCGATCGCCGCCACCTCCGAACGAATGTTCGGGCCCTGGTAGCCCCCGACCCGGGTACTCCCGTCTCCCCGTCGTCCGATATGGGCACTCCCGCTCTGCCGCCTTCTGCTCTGGGCTTTTCCGGTCGGCTGTTTTCCGGTACGGATTCTTCTGGCATGGATTCTTCCAGCACGGGTTCTTCAGCTCCGCTGTCGTCCGGCGGGTCGTCGTCTGGTTCGGGGCTGCCCGATGGTCTGCTCACACCGGCGGACGTACGGTCGATCAGCGCCGCTGTCGGCATACGGCCGACCAAGCGCCGTGGTCAGAACTTTCTCGTCGACCCCAACACCGTCCGTCGGCTGGTACGCCTGGCAGGTGTCGAGCCGGACGAGACCGTCCTGGAGATCGGTCCCGGGCTGGGCTCGCTGACCCTCGGTCTGCTGCCGGCCGCCCGCCGGGTCGTCGCGGTCGAACTGGACGAGGCGCTGGCCACGGCACTGCCTGCGACCGTCACGGCGCGGCTCGGACCAGCGGTTGCGGCCCGCCTGACCGTGCTGGCGGCGGACGGGCTGCGCCTGGAGCCCGCGGACATCTCCGGCGACCCGCCGAGTGTCCTCGCCGCGAACCTGCCCTACAACGTGGCTGTCCCGCTGCTGCTCGGCGTACTTGAACGCTTTCCGTCGGTCAGGCGCGGGCTGGTCATGGTGCAGGCGGAGGTCGCCGACCGGCTGACCGCGTCGCCAGGCGGGCGGGTGTACGGCGTGCCGAGCGTGAAGATGGCCTGGTACGCGTCGGCGCGGCCGGCAGGTCCGGTGCCGCGGGCGGTGTTCTGGCCGCAGCCGAACGTCGATTCGTCCCTGGTGGCGTTCAGCCGTCATGATCGGCAAGGGTCGCCGCGGTTGCGCCGGGCCGTTTTCGCCGCGGTGGACGCGGCCTTCGCGCAGCGCCGCAAGACGCTGCGGGCGGCGCTGTCGGGCTGGGCGGGATCGGCGGACCAGGCCGAGCGTCTCGCGCTGGCCGCGGGCATCGACCCGTCCGCCAGGGGCGAGATCCTGGACGTGGCCGCCTTCACCCGCCTCGCTCTGGCCCGCCTCGATCCCGAATCCAGGATTGGGATCGAGACTGAGGCCGAATGACGGCAGGCCGGCTCTGGCCGGCGGTATGCCAATAGCACTGAATATCGGTAGCACTGAATGCCGGTAGCACTGAATGCCGGTAGCACTGAATGCCGGTAGCACGGGCGTCGTCCGTCATCACCGGCAGAATCCTGGTCTGGAGTACGGAGCCCGACGAAGGCGTGTTTGTCGCTGGGTACGTTTTCAGTCCGGTGAACGTATCCAGCGACAAACACGTATCGATCTTCGATGGTGCCCGTGCCCGTCCCGGGCGGGTGGATTCTCCGTACCTGAGCGGGCAGGCCACCGCCGCGGGCCGCGCCGCGCGTTCCGGGTGGGCGAATCCCCGGATGTGCTCAGCGCACGCGACTGTCGTGGTGCGCGTCCGGGACGAGTTTCAGCTCGACGGCAAGGCGCGGGCGTGCCACGGTCCCACGGACATACGGCAGCGCGACTTCTTCGATGGCGGAGCGGATCCGGTGGACGTCCGCGTCGGGACGCACGGTCACGACCACCTGCAGCAGCGGCTGCTTCTCGCTGCCCAGCAGCCGCGCGTGCACCTGCCGGACTCCGTCCGCGCCGGCCAGCTCGTTCTCTACTGCCGCGGCGAAGTCCTGACCGTCCACCTGGACATGCCCGAACCGGTCGTCCGTCACGTGCAGCCTGGACAGCCGGCTCGAGGAGAACTGTGCCGACAGCCAGATCAGCGCCAGCAGCACAACCACGGTTGTGGCCACTCCCACCACCGGCCAGAACCAGCTGTGACTGTTGGCAAAAGAGCGATTGCCCGGAGTGGGAATTGGCTGGTCGGTGGCCTCTGTCCCGAACACGCCGTTACCGGCTAGCAGGATGACCACTCCGGCGCCCAACAGTGTCAGCCCCAGCAGGGTGAGTATCACCCGGTTGAACCGGTCGACCCTGTGGGTGGCCGGATGCCGACGCGACCGGGCCGGACCGGATCGCACCGGTTCCTCGACGTTCGCCACGTTCTCCACCTCGCTCGGCTTCGTCAGTGCTCCCAGCCGAGGAATCGGGCTGTCGGCCCATGGGTCGTCACTGACCGAGATGGCGGTTCCGCTCATCGTTCCTCCTCCCGGCCGCCTGCCGGATCGGGCTGGCCGCTTGTCGGGTCAGGCTGGGGCAGGTCCAAGCCCCCCGGAGATGGCACGCGTCGCGTCGGCGTGCCGAAGTTGGCCGCTGCCACCGGCGCGGACGACGCGGGCGTGGGAGCACCTGGCGCCGTGGAGGATTCCGCGGTGGGTGACGCCGCGGCAGGCGGCACAGCGGCAGGCGGCACAGCGGTGGTGGGCGTACCTGAGGTGACATCGGATGCTGCGGGAGGCGGGACGGCGGGCGCTGGGGGGATCAGGGCCACCGGTTCTGGCACGACGTCACGGTCACGGACAGGGTGCTGGGATGCCTTGGCCAGCACCTTCACCTTCGGTACGGCCAGCAGGCCGCGGAACGCCCGGTGGCCACGGACCCGCTCAAGTACCTGCGCGGAGGTGTCCGCGCCGCTGCCGGGGAGCAGTTCGACCACGACTGTCGCGGTGCGGCGCTGGAGACGTACCTTCGCCCAGCTGACACCGTCGACCTCCGCGGCGGCGTCACCCAGCGCGTGCCTGAGAGCGGAACGGGAGACGAACCCGTGGGTATCGGTCGAGACCGGTTGTAGCGCGAGCCATTCCGGCTGGCCACGCCGCAGTCCCAGGACGAGCAACAGCGCCCCGGCTGTGATCGCGGCGACGGCGAGAACCGTCAGGCCAGTGTCGGACCAGGTGTTACGTGCCATGACGTTGGCGGCCGACTGCCAGTTGACGACGGCGTACCTCTTGTCCAGGGCCGCGTTCACCATCTCGACTATCGCGATCACGCCGGCCGCGGCAAGGAGCGCCGCCAGCAGCGCGCGACAATCCGGTTTGTCAGGCGCACAGTGGTGACCTTTCATGAGCTACCGCACCCGGGTAGCCGGAGCCAAACCGGGATCCGGGGCGGACACGTCGATGTCGGGACGGGTGCCCCGCGGACCGGCGAGATCGGCTGCCTGCCGGGTCACCCGTGTTCACACTCCACCGCATATCTGCATGATTCGGGCAGAGTACCGAACGGGGGACAACATGGAAATCCGGGCTGTGCCCCGGCTGATGGGGCCTGCCGGGTCGGCACAGCGCAGGCTCGGTGCCGGTAGCCGCCAGCGGGTGAGCACTTTCTCCCCGACCGGACCACCGAGCCCTGACATGAGCCGACATCCGGATGGGCGGACGGTCGTCGCCGGCCGGCCGTGCCCGCCGGGGAAGCTGGCGGGCACGGCCGGCGGATTCGATGCTTCGGGTGGTCTCGGCCGCGGTCTTCTCGCCGACCACTGGCATGACCAGCCACCCGTGTGCATCGTCTTACCCGGCGGTGGCGAGGACGCTCGTTTCTTACCGGCCGGATAGGTTCGTTGGTGCCCGGTGTCAGAACACGCCTCAGGAGCGAAGGAGAGTCCGCTGTCTCGGTCTCACCGGCACCCTTCCAGTGCCGCCGGCGCCGACCGGCCGTCCGCGCCCGTTCCGGGCAGCCGGGTGACTGTCCGTACGCCGGCCAAGGTCAACCTGCATCTCGGTGTCGGGGCACGCCGCGACGACGGCTACCACACGGTCATCACAATCCTGCAGGCCGTCTCGCTCTACGACGAGATCACAGTGGCCGCGGTCGACGGCGCCGCGGTCGACCCGGACGCCGTGGAGCCCGCCGTGTCCGTGGAGGTCACCGGCGAGGGAGCCGCCGGGCCGGCGGCTCCGCTCGTCCCGCTGCCCGGGGCGTCCGGTCGGCCCGGGCCGTCCTCGCAGCCTGGCGACGCGGTGGCGAGCGCGGCCGCGGCCCGGATCTCCCTGGTCCCGACCGGGGTGGACAACCTGGCCGTCCGCGCGGCTCACGTACTTGCCGCCCGTGCCGGTGTGCGGGGGGCGGCAGCCCACATGACCATGGCCAAAGGCATTCCGGTCGCGGCCGGGATGGCCGGTGGCAGCGCTGACGCGGCCGGTTCGCTGGTCGCCTTCGACGTCCTGTGGGGCACCGGCCTGGACAGGTCGGTGCTCTCCGAACTCGCCGCCGGGCTTGGCAGCGACGTGCCGTTCCCGCTCGCGGGTGGGACGGCGCTGGGTACCGGCCGTGGCGAACAGCTCACGCCGGTGCTGGGGCGCGGCGAATATCACTGGGTGTTCGCGCTGGCCGACGGTGGCCTGTCCACCGCGTCGGTCTACGCCGAGTTCGACCGGTTGTCGCAGGGACGCCTGCGTACCGAGCCGACCCCGCCGGACGCGGTGCTGGCCGCGTTGCGTACCGGTGATCCGGTCGAGCTGGGCCGGGCGCTGGTGAACGACCTGCAGCCGGCCGCGCTGCGGCTGCGCCCGTCATTGCGCCGGGTGCTGGAAACCGGCGTCGAGCTCGGGGCGGTCGGTGCCATCGTCAGTGGTTCCGGGCCGACCTGCGCCTTCCTGGCGCGGGACGCGGAGCAGAGCGTGGCCCTGGCGGCGAGTCTGGCCGGGATGGGTGTGTGCCGGGCGGTACGTCACGCGCACGGCCCGGTATCGGGCGCGCGTGTGGTCGATCCGGGTGGTTCCGCCGGATGACCGTGCGCGGGGGCGTCACCGCCGAACGGGACCGGCCAGCCCAGCCGGCGCTGGCCCGAACGGCGCCAGCCCGGGGCGCTCTCCTGGGCAATCTTGCTGACGGCCCCGGACCACCGGAGCGCTGGGTGGCCGTCGGATGAGCGGCGTCCTGGTGACGATGGAGGCAGTGGTGGCCGCCTTCGGCACCCGCACCCTGCTGGACGGGGTGAGCCTGGGCATCGGAACCGGTGAGCGCATCGGGGTGGTCGGCCGCAACGGGGCGGGCAAGAGCACCCTGCTGCGGCTGCTCGCCGGCCAGGCCACCGCGGACGCGGGCCGGATCGTGCGGGCCGGTTCCGTGCGGGTCGGCCTGCTGGCCCAGGACGACCAGCTCGCACCCGACGCGACCGTGCGGCAGGCCGTGGTCGGCGACGTTCCCGATCACGTCTGGGCGGCGGATCCGCGGCGCCGGTCGGTGCTTGCCGGCCTGGGGCTGCTCGACCGTCTCGACGCCGTGGTCGGGCGGTCGTCCGGTGGTGAGCGCCGGCGCGTCGCGCTGGCCGCGCTGCTCGTCGACGACATCGATCTGCTGGTCCTGGACGAGCCCACCAACCATCTTGATGTCGAGGGGGTGGCCTGGCTTGCCGCCCACCTGCGGTCGTGGCGCGGCGGGCTGCTCGTCGCCACCCATGACCGGTGGTTCCTCGACGAGGTCTGCGAGCGGGTCTGGGAGGTCGCCGACGGCCGGGTGGACGCCTACGACGGCGGTTACTCCGCGTATGTGCTCGCTCGGGCGGAGCGCGCGCGGCAGGCCGACGCCACCGAGGCACGGCGGCAGAACCTGCTGCGCAAGGAGCTGGCCTGGCTGCGCCGGGGCCCGCCGGCCCGCACCAGCAAGCCGCGTTTCCGGATCGAGGCGGCCAACGCGCTGATCGCCGACGAGCCACCCGCCCGTGACACCCTCGGCCTGCGCAGCTTCGCCGCCTCCCGCCTCGGCAAGGACGTCTACGACGTCGAGGACGTCACGTTGCGTCTCAGCGATCGTGCGCTGCTGACGGATGTGACCTGGCGGCTGGGCCCGGGGGACCGGGTGGGGCTTGTCGGGGCCAACGGCAGTGGCAAGACGACGCTGATGCGTCTGCTGACCGGGCAGGTGAGCCCGGACGCGGGCCAGGTGCGGGTTGGTAGGAGCGTGCGCTCCGCCCTGCTCTCCCAGGAGATCCACGAGATGGATCCGGGCCTGCGCGCCCTGGAGGCGGTGGAGCGGGCCGGCCGGGTGCTGGAGGTGGGCCGCGGCCGGGAGATGACCGCCGGCCAGCTTCTGGAGCAGTTCGGCCTGCCCTCGGCCCGGCAGTGGACGCGCGTGGGTGATCTCTCCGGCGGGGAGCGCCGTCGGCTGCAGCTGCTGAGGCTGCTCATGCAACGGCCGAACGTGCTGCTGCTGGACGAGCCTACCAACGACCTGGACACCGACACGCTGACCGCGCTGGAGGATGTCCTGGACTCCTGGCCGGGCACGATCGTCGCGGTCAGCCACGACCGTTACTTCCTGGAACGGACCTGCGACACGATCTTCGCCATGTTCGGCGACGGGTCGCTCGTCATGCTGCCCGGCGGGGTGGACGAGTACCTCTCCCGGCGGCAGGCCGCCACCCAGACCGGGGCAGCCGGGGCCGGGGCAGCCGGCGCCGCCGGGCGCACAGCTCCTGCCGGGCGCGTCGGCGCTGGCCGCACTGCCGGTGTCGCTGCCGTCCCCGGAGCGGGCGCCGCCGCCGGAGCGGGCGCGGACTCAGGTGCCGTTGCCGGCGACACCGGCGGTTCGCTGTCGGCCGGGCAGGCGCGGCTCGCGCGCAAGGAGCTGACCCGGCTCGAACGGGCCCTGGAGCGGCTGGCCCGCCGCGAGAGCGCGCTGCACACCGCGCTCGCCGAGGCGGCCACCGACCATCAGCGCCTGCTCGCCCTCGACGCCGAACTGCGTGAGGTCGTCGCCGAGAAGGCCCGTACCGAGGACGCCTGGCTCTCCCTCGCCTCCGATCTCGAGGACGCCTAGCTGTCCGGAGCGCCGCCGGGCATCCCCACCTGAGCGAGTTGCCCCTCGGCGACCGTTGGTCAGTGATCGCCTGGCCGTGGGTGACGCCGACGCAGGGGGCTGGGCTTCCCAGGTTGTCGTGCGGTGGTGTTGCGCCTGGGTGCTTTCCCTTGACGATCGCCGGTAGGTGATCGTCAAGCCACGGGTGCTGCCCGCCCAAGAGCTAGGGGCCCCCAAATAGTGCCAAAGGCACTATTTGGGGGCGAGCTTTGCTCGCAGCCGTTGTGGGTCGGGCCAGCGGACGTCGTGGACGAGGTGCAGCGTCTCCATCAGCTTGATCAGGTAGAAGCTGGAGTCCACCTGCCAGGGCTTGACGCCGTGGCGGGCCAGTGTGGGCTCGGCGTGGTGCAGGTTGTGCCAGGACTCGCCCATCGACAGGATGGCCAGCGGCCAGACGTTGCCGGAGCGGTCCCGCGACCTGTACGGATGCTTGCCGGCGACGTGACAGATGCTGTTCGTCGACCAGGTGACGTGGTGCAGGACGCACACCCGGACCAGGCTCGCCCAGAAGAACGCCTGCACCGCCGCCTCGAACGAGCCGCCCCACAGGCCGCCGATCAGCGCCGGGGCCGCGAGGCTCACCGTCGCCCAGAGCCCGAACAGGCGGCTGACGCGGACGATGTCGGTGTCGTCGAGCAGGTCCGGGGCGTACCGACGCTGGTCGGTCTGTTCGATGTCGAACAGCCAGCCGATGTGGGCGTGCCACAGGCCCTTGGTCAGGGCGCGGAAGCCGGGGCCGTAGCGCCACGGCGAGTGCGGGTCGCCGTCCCGGTCGCTGAAGGCGTGGTGGCGCCGGTGGTCGGCCACCCAGCGGATGGCCGGGCCCTCGATCGCCATGCTGCCGGCGATGGCGAGCGCGATGCGTATCGGCCTGGAGGTCCTGAAACCGCGGTGGGTGAAGTAGCGGTGGAAACCGACCGTCACCCCATGGCCGGTGATCGCGTACATGACGACAGCGAGGATCACGTCGCGCGGGCTGATCCACCGGTCCCACAGCAGCGGTACCGTGGCGGCGAGGGCCGCCAGCGGGACGATGATGACCATGGCGAGGGTGATCTGTTCCCCTCGTGCCTTCAGCGCGGATCTCGGCGTCACGGTGTGCCGGGTGGAGGCGTCCACCCGGGTGGCGGGGGCCGTGGCGCCCCTCGGGTTCACCGTGTCGGTAGCGGTCATGACATAACCCCGTCCATCAGTGCCGTCCACCGGTTTCGTCGTCGCAATAGTTTCCGTTGTGACACCGTAGCTCGCGGCGGTAACAGGTGGTGCCCGTGGCGGGGAACATCGGAGAAAAACAATTTCACGGGTCCGGGCGGTTGCGGTCGGGGTACGGTAGTTGTCACGAAGGGTTGGTGGGGCCGGCCGGCGACGGCTGCGCGCGGTGACGGCGCAGGCGGACCGGGGGTGCTCCAGGCCCGAAAAAATCATGATCATGTGGTCTTTGGTTCGCTGGCGGTGGTACACTGCCAAAGATTTTCTCGGTCCGCCGTGGTGTAATTGGCAGCACAGGAGATTTTGGTTCTTCTAGTCCACGTTCGAGTCGTGGCGGCGGAGCCCCGGGTCGGATCGGCGGGTACGCCGGTCCATACAAATCATTTTAGTCCGCCGGAATTGTCCACGATATCCCCTGGCCGTGGATATCCGCTGGTCGCAATCCGGTAAGCTCGACACGCATCGAGTTGATGTCCACGATCAGGGGAGCTCGTGTGACCCAACCACGTCTGGCGGCCGTTGTCGTCCTTGCCGCGGGTGAGGGTAAGCGGATGCGCTCCGCGACCCCCAAGGTGCTTCATCGCGTCGCTGGGCGCACCCTTGTAGATCATATTCTCGCCGCGGTCGCCTCGCTCGGGGCCGAGAAGCAACTGGTGGTCGTCGGGCACGAGCGCGAGCAGGTGATCGCGGCGCTGGCCGGCCGCGTACCCGAGGTCACGCCGGTCGTGCAGGCCAGCCAGCGTGGCACCGGCCACGCCGTTCGGACCGCGCTGTCCGCGGCGGGTGGCATCCACCCGGACGATCTCGTGGTCGTCGTCCCGGGAGACACCCCGCTACTGACCGGCGCGACGATGTCGGCGCTGGTCGCGGCGCACGCGCACGAGCCGGCGGCGGCGACGGTGCTGACCGCCCGGGTTCCTGATCCCCTCGGCTACGGACGGGTGCTGCGGGATCCGTCCGGCCGGATCCGCGCGATCGTCGAGCAGGCCGACGCCGACGCTGCCGCCGCCGCCGTCCGGGAGATCAACACTGGCGTGTACGTGTTCACGGCGGGTCCGTTGCTGGCGGCGTTGTCGTCCCTGACGGTCGACAACGCCCAGGGCGAGGAGTACCTGACCGACGTGGTCGGCGCGTTCTTCGACGGCGGGCAGGCCGTTCGGGCGTACCCGCTGGACGATCCCGGCGAGGCCGCCGGGGTCAACGACCGGCTCCAGCTGGCCGCCGCCGCCGCGGCCATGCGGGACAGGCTGGTGACCGCTGCCATGCGGGCCGGTGTCACCGTGCTGGATCCCACCACCACCTGGATCGACGCCGACGTGACCGTCGAGGCGGACGTGACGCTGCTGCCGAACACCTTCCTGCACGGCAGCACTCAGGTGGCGGCCGGTGCGGTGATCGGCCCCGACTGCACGCTCACCGACACGCTGGTGGGTACCGCGGCCACGGTGAGCCGGACGACCGCGGTCGGCACGGTGATCGGCCCGGACGCCTCGGTCGGCCCCTACACGCATCTGCGCCAGGGCACCCGCGTCGGCCGCGGGGTCAAGCTCGGCGCGTTCGTGGAGACGAAGGCCGCGGAGATCGCCGACGGGGCGAAGGTGCCGCACCTGGCCTATGTCGGGGACGCGGTGATCGGTGCACGCAGCAACATCGGATGTGGCACGATCGTGGCGAACTACGACGGCGTCGCCAAGCACCGTACGGTGATCGGTGCGGATGTCAAGATCGGAAGTGACACCGTGCTGGTGGCGCCGGTGAATGTTGGCGACGGTGCGTACACCGGTGCTGGTTCGATCGTGACCGAGGATGTGCTGCCAGGCGCACTCGCGGTCAGGGAGGGCCGGCAGCGGACGATCGAGGGATGGGTCGAACTACGGCGTCCGGGCACCGCGGCGGCACGTGCCGCGGCTGCCGCGCGGGGGTATGTCGAACAGGCACGTGGCGACGGTGACCCGGACAGGGCGGACCACGTCGGACACGCCGGGCCGGCCCCCGCCACGGTTGTCGGTATCTCCGACAACGGGCGCCGTACGTAGGGCCTGCCACGCTGTGAAGAGCGACCATGACGGAGCGGGACGAAGGTGGAGAACCTTTGATGGCCTACCAGACGGATAATCGGCGTAACCTGATGCTTTTCGGTGGCCGTGCGCACCCTGACCTGGTGGCCGAGGTTGCCCGGGAGCTCGATGTCGAACCGGTGCCCACCAACGCGTATGAATTCTCCAACGGAGAGATCTTCGTCCGGTTCGAGAAATCCGTACGCGGATGTGACGCGTTCGTGCTGCAGTGTCACTCCTCGCCGGTGAACACCTGGCTCATGGAGCAGCTCATCATGGTGGACGCGCTGAAACGCGCCAACGCCAAGCGGGTCACCGTGGTCGCGCCCTTCTACCCCTACGCCCGGCAGGACAAGAAGCACCGCGGCCGGGAGCCGATCTCGGCCCGGCTGATCGCCGATCTGTTCAAGACCGCCGGCGCGCACCGGCTGATGTCGGTGGACCTGCACACCGCCCAGATCCAGGGCTTCTTCGACGGCCCGGTGGACCATCTGTTCGCGCTGCCGCTGCTCACCGACTACATCGAGGCCAAGCTCGACACGTCCGCGGTCACGGTGGTGGCCCCGGACGCCGGCCGGGTCCGGGTGGCCGAACGCTGGACCGACCGGCTCGGCTGCCCACTGGCGATCATCCATAAGCGCCGTGACCGGGACGTCCCGAACCAGGTGAAGATGTTCGACGTGGTGGGTGAGGTCAAGGGCCGTACCTGCGTCGTCGTCGACGACATGATTGATACTGCGGGCACCATCACCAAGGCGGTGGAGTCGCTGCGCGAGCACGGCGCGACCGATGTGATCGCCGCGGCGACGCACGGTGTGCTCTCCGGCCCGGCCGTGGACCGTCTGAAGAACTCCGAGATCAGCGAGGTCGTGCTCACCAACACCCTCCCGCTGCCCAGCGAGGCCCGCATCGACAAGATCACCGAACTGTCGATCGCGCCGTTGCTGGCCGCCGCCATCAGAGCGGTCTTCGAGGACGGTTCGGTGACCGAGCTCTTCGGCGGCGACGCGTGACCAGACACGTAACTGTCGGTCGCGACGCCATGGACAACCCTGCGATCCGTCCGACCCATCGGTTGAACCGTCGACTGGTTTAGTCACCGGTTCGGACGCCGGCCGTGCTCGTCCTGCGTACGGTGCTGCTTTTCGTCCTGGCCGCGCTTGCCGAGATCGGCGGGGCCTGGCTGGTGTGGCAGGGGATTCGTGAGCATCGGGGCGTCATGTTCGTCTGTGGCGGGCTGATGTCCCTGTGCGTCTATGGTTTCGTCGCCACGCTCCAGGAGGAGGCGTCCTTCGGGCGTGTGCTGGCCGCCTATGGCGGCGTGTTCGTCGCCGGCTCCCTCGCCTGGGGCGTTGTCGCCGACGGTTATCGGCCTGACCGCTACGACATCACCGGCGCGCTCGTCTGCCTGGCCGGAGTCGGCCTCATAATGTTCGCGCCCCACCGGTGATCCCGACGGTTCCTGGTTCCGACGGTTCCGCCTCGGGGCAGCCGTCCGGCTGGCGGCCGTGCCCGAACGGCGGCTCCCTCGGGTAACGTCGAACAGGCCTGGATCGTGCCGGAGCCCCGTCCGCCTCGACGGTAGGGCCTCCTCCCAGGTGGCCTTTCGTCATCGGGCTGTTACAGCCGTATGGGCGCATACAGCCGTATGGGCGCATTGTGCGGCAACGGTTCTCCACTGGTGGTAGGGCGGATCCGTCGGCTCATGATGCATCCGGTACCCTGAAAGACCGCGTCGTGGCGCTGCCGGCTTCTTGTGTTCAGGCGGCGCCGATGTCCATTGAAGATCCGCAGTAGGAGGATGAGTACCGCCATGTCCGAGGTCCGCATCGTCGCGGAGCCCCGCACCGAGTTCGGCAAGGGCGGGGCTCGTCGTACCCGCAAGGCCGGCAAGGTCCCGGCCGTCCTGTACGGCCACGGCCAGCCGCCCCGCCACATCTCGCTGCGCGCTCACGACCTTCTGCACGCGTTCAAGACCGATGCCGGTACGAACGTGCTGCTCCGGCTGGAGCTCTCCGACGGGACTCAGCTCGCCCTTCCCAAGGATGTCCAGCGTCATCCGATCAAGGGCAGTTTCGAACACGTCGACCTGGTCATCATCCGTCGGGGCGAGCGGGTCACGGTCGAGGTGCCGGTGACCGTCGTCGGGACGGCCGAAAGCGACACCCTCGTCGACCAGCAGCTGACATCCGTCTCGTTGCAGGCGGCCGCGACCGACATCCCCGGGTCGATCGAGGTCGACGTCACCGGTTTCAAGGCCGGCGCGAACATCAGCGCCGGTCAGCTCGTCATCCCGGCGGGCACGGTGCTGGAGACCGATCCCGAGCAGGTCGTGGTCCAGGGGCTGGCGAAGCCGACCGCCGCCCAGGTGGACGCCGACCTCGCCGGTGCCGAAGCGACCGGTGGGGCCGCGGGCGCCGAGGGCGAGCAGGCGCAGGCCGGCGCCTCGGCCTGACCTGCGTTTCTTCCATCCGTATGACACCACCGCCCGGATGACACCACGATGACTCCGTCGGAGACCGGGGCCCAGGCCACCGGGCCGTGGCTGGTCGTCGGGCTGGGTAATCCCGGCCCGACGTATGCCGGCAACCGGCACAACATCGGATTCATGGTTCTCGACCTGCTGGCCGAGCGGGTCCGGGACCGTTTCCGCACGCACCGGGGACGCGCGGACGTCGCCGAGGCCCGCCTCGCCGGCGTCCGCGCGCTGCTCGCCAAACCCCGTTCCTTCATGAACGTCTCAGGCTCGCCCGTCGAGGCCCTGCGCGCCTTCTTCAAGGTCGACATCGGGCACATCGTGGTCGTCCATGACGAGCTGGACATCCCGTTCGGAACGATCCGGCTCAAGCTCGGCGGCGGCGACAACGGGCACAACGGCCTGCGTTCGGTCACCGCCGCGCTGGGGTCGCGCGACTACCTGCGGGTCCGGGTCGGGATCGGACGCCCACCCGGTCGGATGAACCCGGCCGACTTCGTCCTGCGCGACTTTTCGGCTCCTGAACGCAAGGAACTCCCGTTTCTGGTGGACCGGGCGGCCGACGCCGTGGAGTCGCTGCTGGACAGGGGGCTGGAGGTCACCCAGAACACCTTCCACGTCTCGCCCGCCAAGCCGTAGTCCTGAGATTCTTCGGCATCCTTGGCGGTTTTTGAACTTTGCGGATCTCGTAGTCGAGGATCAGCGTCCCGCGAAATGCCCGCCAGTCGAGTTCGGCGAGAATCCGGTGGTCCTGGTACGCGCCTGACAGGGGCGGCGCGAAGACGGCGGCCGGGCTGACCTGGCGGGCGATCCGAGTCGACACGATCTTTTTCCGGACGCACCGGCGGGCGCCGGGCGTTCTGAGGGCTCTCGGGTTGTCGGGACCTGAAGGTCGCCGGGTTGTTGGGACCGGCCGAGCCAGCGGGCGTGTTCGCGACGGCTCTCCGACGTACCGTCCACCTGGCCGTCAGCCGTCGCGGCTGACGGATTCATCACAGCCACTGGCCTCGTCGAAAGCCTCGGACGAGCCACTATCATGGCTCTCTGAGCATGCCGCGAGCAGATCGTGACATGCCCGAAGGGGACAGCTCGATGATGCGCGTCTCCCTCTCGACCGATAATTCCTGTGACGGGTGCCGCCCTGTTCACGCGGCCGTCCCGCGTTATCGCCTGTGACCACGTCGCCTGTGAGCAACATCTCTGTACGCCGCGTCATTCCGGTATGCCATGTCATTCCGATACGTTCCGGTGGGCCATGCCGATCGGTGAAAATCCGCCGGCAACCAGAACCCCGGAGCCGATCAGGATCAGATGCCGATCAGAACCAGGTGCCGATCGAAAGGCAGGTAGGGGATCGCATGTCAGTTGAGTCCGTCGGTCAGCCACTGGCCCGTACGCAGGTTACGGCCGTCCCGGTCGAAGCCTGTCGCTCGTGTGGCGGCCCGCGGCCACGTCCGTTCCTCTCCCTGGGGCGGACACCGATCGCCAACCGGCTGCTGTGCCCCGACGACCTCGCCGAGCCCGAGCCCGTCTTTCCCCTGGAGGTCGGTTTCTGCGCCTCCTGCGCGCTGGTCCAGCTCACCCATGCCCTACCGGCGGAGGAGATGTTCGACGCCGGTTACCGGTCCTTCCCGTCGTCCGGCGACACACCGCGCCGGAATGCCGACAGGCGCGCCAGAGAACTCATCGCCGGTCGTGCTCTCGGCCCCGACAGCCTGGTCGTGGAGATCGCGAGCAGCGACGGACATCTGCTGCGGGCGTTCGTCGAACGCGGAATCCCGGTGCTCGGCATCGAACCGTCACCCGGGCTCGCGTCCGCCGCCCGCGCGATCGGCGTGCCGACCCGCACGGAGTTCTTCGACGCCGGGCTCGCCCGGTCGCTGGCCGCCCAGGGGCTGCGCGCGGACGTCATCATTGTCGATAACGTGCTGGCGCACGTCCCCGATCCGAACGGCTTCGCCGAGGGCATGTCCGTTCTGCTCGCCGATGACGGGATCGTCGAAGTGGATGATCCCGGTGTCGGAGCGCTGCTCGACCACACCGGGTTCGACACCGTCCGCCACGACTGCTTCTGCTATTTCTCCACCATCGCCGCGGACGCACTGATGCGTCGTCACGGTCTGTATCTGACGGAGGTGGAGGAGTTCTCCGAGCATCCCGGCGGCATTCTGCGCTGGCGACTGAGCCGGGCCGAAGGACCCGGCCCGGGGGTGGGCGAGCGCCTCGACCGTGAGCGTGCCGCCGGCCTGGACACCTTCGACCGGTACGCGAGTTTCGCCGACGACGTGCGCGAGTCGCAGGCCGAGCTGCTCACCCTCCTGCACGAGCTGCGCGCGCACGGGCGGAGCGTGGCCGCCTACGGCGCCGCGGCCAAAGGAGCCGCCCTGCTGAACTCCAGCGGTATCACCACCGATCTCGTGCAGTACGTCGTCGACCGCAACGTCGACAAGCAGGGCAAGTACATCCCGGGCGCGCGCACGCCGATCCTTGACCCCGCCGTGCTGGCCCAGCGTCAGCCGCACTACCTGCTTCTGCTGGCCTGGAACGTCAGAGACGAGATCATGGATCAGCAGGCGGCGTTCGCCCGCAGGGGCGGCAAGTTCATCGTGCCGGTTCCCCGGCCGGTTGTGTGCTAATTGTTTTTTTATTGTTTTGTGGTCATATGTAGGCTCGCGTCAGGCGGACGACGGTGGGCTGCGCGTCCCGTGATGGCGCGTCGAGCTGTAACGGGGCATGTCGAGCTGTAACGGCATGTCGAGCGCGGCACGCCGAGCTACGAGATCAGGCTGTCGCGCGGCGGTGAGCCGTCCGTCCCGGCCCCGACCGGTGATCCACGTTTCCGCGGCCGGGCGCCGTCGCCTCGGATGTGCCGTCAGATGTGCTGTCGGATGCCCGCCGTCCAACGCTGTTGTTGGACGCCGCTACCGCCGGCTGACGTTGTCGTCGGCCGTTGTCGTCGGACACTGTCGTCGTTGGGTGCTGTTGTTGTCGGGGTCGGTTGTGCCATCGCGGCCGGTTGTGTCGCCACACCCTCCACGTTTCTGTTACTTTGCGTGACCAGCCATTTTCTTCAACGGGTTCCGCCACCGCGGAAACATGTGGCGGACGTGCCGTGTACTTTCAATGCTTGAGGACGGTGGGGCCATCGGGTTTCTCACTCCCCGGGGGTGTCCGCCGTTCCAGCGATCTGGGAGGTCCGGGAGGTCTCAGGAATCCAGGGGGCTGTAATGTTCGCGCAGGACGGGTGGTACGGGGGCGTCCGCGTCCTTCAGTTTTTCGCGCTTTCCCATGATCTTGTATTTTCTCGTGGCCCGAGGAGGACGTTCCGGTGACCCGGGCCGCTTGGCCGCGCGCGGAAGCCGAGCGCGCGCTGCCCAGAATCTCACCGCTCCGGTTGCTCCGGCGCCGGTGGCTGGTGATCGTCCTTGGGGTGGTCGTCGGTACCGCCTGCGCGCTGGCCGTGAACAAGCAGCAGGACGAGCGTTTCGAGGCGACCGGCCGGGTGTTCCTGGGCACCTCCCAGGCACTGCCCGGCGGTGATCATATCGACGCGGCCCGGATCGTTCAGACCCAGGCCCAGCTCGCCGGCTCCACCGTGGCGCTCGATCTGGTCTCCAGGCAACTGGGCCTGTCGCGGGAGGAGGTGGCCGAGCGGCTGACGGTCACCGCGTCCGACCAGGGCGACTTCTTCACGATCACCGGCAGGGACGGCACCGAGTAGCGGGCGGTGGGTCTTGTCCAGGCCGTCGAGGCCGCCTACCAGCAGCTTCTCACCCAACAGCAGGCGGCCGGCGGCGGTACGGCCCGTTCGCTGACCCAGCTGCGTGACGAGATCACCCAGGGCCTTCGGAGACTGACGGCGCTGCCGAGGACCGCCGACAGCGAGACGCTGGCTGCTCAGGTCGGCACCCTCAACGCACAGCTCGCCGAGCTCAACAGGCAGATCCCGCAGGCGCAGGCCGCTGGCGCGCCGGCCGCGGTGACCCTCGCCGAGCCCGCCCGGTCGCTCGGCCAGGTCACTCCGAAGCTGGCGCGCAACGCCCTCGTCGGCGCCCTGGCCGGCCTCCTGCTGACGGTGGCCGGGCTCTGCGGTGCCTACCTGCGCCGCCCGACAGCGCTCGACGCCGGGGACGCGGCCGACGTCCTGGGCATCCCGTTGATCGCGGACATTTCCGGCCGACGAGGCAGCGCCCCGCCGGCCGACCGGCTGGTCGCCGCCATGGCCTCCGTGCTGGCCCCGACCGGGAAGGTCGTCGCCCTCACACCGGCCGGGCGGGGTGACCTGGCACCTGACCTGGTCACGGCGGTGGCGGCGAGCTGGTCGGACGACCAGGGGATCGTGCTGGTCCTGGACGCCTCGCCGGAGCCGGACGTGCGCGGGGCCTTGGAGCGCCTGCCACCCGCCGTGTCCAGTGAGCTGCCCCGGTGGGCCCACGAGCCGACCTGCATGGCACGTTCGTCCGGTGCCGGCAGTGGGCATGTGCTGTACAACCGGGTCGCGCAGGCCCGGGCGGCCCGTCCCGGCGGCCTCGCGCCTATCCTGGCTGACCGGGCACCGGTCGTCGATCTTGTCATCGTGCTGACGCCCGCTCTTGTCGATCTTCCGATGACGGCGGCGTCCGCCATGCAGGCGGACGTCGTCATCGTGGTCGCGACCGGCCGGACGCGGATCAGGGAACTCGCGCGGGTCCTGCGGGACTGGCCGGCCCTGGCCGAGCGGATGGTGGGTGCGGTGCACGACGGACGTTTCGGCACACGCCGGTCCGCCGACCGGAGCTTCGGCGTATCACGGGTTGCCGCGTCGACCACGGCCGTGCCACGCGCCACCGTACCGTCGGGCCTGTCGTGGGAGGATGCCGCTTTCCGCCCCGCCGACAGCGCGGCCAGCCGCGGCGGAGCACCGGCGGCCCCGACGGATCCAGCGGCCGCGGCAGGTTCGGCGGGCCGGCCGCTGGCGGACACCGCGCGCCGCGCGGTGGTCAACGCCGAGGTCACCGACCGCTATGCCCGCCCCAGCGGCAAGCAGGGGTGAGCCTCGTCCACGGCGGCTGCGGCTGGGCACGGACAGTGACCCAGAAGGGCTCCCGCGGGGGTGAGGGCAGGACGCCGGGTGGATCTGGGACGGGCCCGGCGGCCTGGAGCCCCCGCGGGATGCCGGGCAGGACTCCCGGCGGGCGTGGGGCGGGACTTCCGCGGGGCGCGCGCCATGGGCCGTCGGCGTCGCGGCGGGCGGTTGCCCGGGTGGCGAGCCGGGCATTCGGCGGGCCACGGAGGTGGTCCTGAGTCCGCCGATTCCCCGGCACGTAAAATAACGGAGAACGCGGTTGTGTATGCCGGGCTTGTGTACGTGGGGTGGCTTGTAGGCCGGGCGCCGTCCCGTGGGGAACAGCCCGGTACGCCAGCAGTGACCCGCTCCGTGACGCTGTGTCCTGTTTGCAGTTTGTCGTTCGTCTGTAATGTGCGCTGTTCCCGAGAGGTTCGGACGCTCCTATGACCCTCGCCCCGCTGTTGGATGCCCTCACCGCCACCCCGGGTGCGGATCCGGCCCTGGCACGCGCGGTCGCCGCGGTCGGTGAGCCCCGGCTGGACCTGTCGGCCCCGGCGGCGTTGCGCCCGTTCGCCGCCGCCGCGCTCGCGGTCCGGGGCGGCCGGCCGGTGCTGGCCGTCACCGCCACCGGGCGGGAGGCCGACGATCTCGCCGCGGCGCTGTCGAGCCTGATCGATCCCGACACGGTCGCGGTGTTCCCGAGCTGGGAGACCCTGCCGCACGAACGGCTGTCCCCGCGGGCCGACACCGTCGGGCTGCGCCTCGCCGTGCTGCGACGGCTGGCCCACCCCGACAGCACCGGCCGGCCGCCGCTGTCGGTTGTGGTGGCGTCGGTGCGGGCCGTCCTGCAGCCCCAGGTCGCCGGCCTCGGCGACCTTGAACCGGTGACGCTGGCCGTCGGTGACAGCGCCGACCTGGGCGAGGTCGTGGACAGGCTCGTCGGGGTCGCCTACCACCGGGTCGACCTGGTGGAGCGGCGCGGCGAGATCGCGGTGCGCGGCGGCATCCTCGACGTTTTCCCACCGACCGAGGAGCATCCGCTGCGGGTGGAGTTCTTCGGCGACGAGGTCGAGGACATCCGACCGTTCTCAGTGGCCGACCAGCGGGCGCTGTCCGGCCCGTCCGACGACCAGAACAGCCGGGACAGACGGGACGGACGGCGCCAGCTGTTCGCGCCGCCGTGCCGTGAGCTGCTGCTCACCCCACCGGTCCGGGCTCGGGCCCGGGAGCTGGCACAGGCGCATCCCGAACTGCTCGACATGCTCGACAGGATCGCGGACGGCATCCCGGTGGACGGCATGGAGGCGCTCGCGCCGGTGCTCTGCGACGAGATGGTGCTGATGCTCGACGAGCTGCCCGCCGGCACGCACGTGCTGGTGTGCGACCCGGAACGGGTCCGGGCCCGGGCCACCGAGCTGGTGCGCACGAGCCACGAGTTCCTGGAGGCGTCCTGGAGCACGGCCGCCGGCGGTGGCAGCGCTCCGATCGATCTCGGCGCGGCGGCCTACCGGTCGATCGCGCAGGTGCGCCAGCGGGCCGGGGAGATCGACCTGCCGTGGTGGTCGATCGGCCCGTTCGGCGGTGCCGGCGTCACCATCGACGACCATCCGGGCGGCGACCAGCTCGGCAGCGGCGGTTCCAGGGGCGGCGCATCCGGGGCCAGCAGCACCGGGGGCCGCCCGGGTGGTGACGGCCGTCCCGATGACTATCAGACGTGGGACGCGGCCGCCGGCGAGGATGATTTCGACGACCACACGGTGGTCTCCAGCCTGCGGCCGGCCGCCGCCTACCACGGCGACACCGCGCGGGCGCTCGCGGACATCAAGGGCTGGCTCGCCGACTCCTGGCGGGTCCTGCTGGTGACCGAGGGGCCTGGCCCCGCCCAGCGGCTCGTCGAACTGCTGCGGGACGCCGACCTGGGCGCCCGCCTCGCCGAGGACGCCGACCTCGCCCGTGGCGTGGCCACGGTTACCTGCGGCCAGCTGGGCAGCGGCTTCACCAGCGACCTGCTGGGCATCGCGGTCCTGACCGAGACCGACCTCGCCGGCCAGCGTGGCGTGACCACCCGTGACATGCGCCGGATGCCGCACCGGCGCCGCAAGGGCATCGACCCGCTCGCGCTGCGCGCCGGCGACCTGGTCGTCCACGACGCCCACGGGGTCGGCCGGTACATCGAGATGGTGACCCGGACGGTCGCCGGCGCCACCCGCGAGTACCTCGTCCTCGAGTACGCGAAGGGCGACCGTCTGTACGTCCCGACCGACCAGCTCGAACAGGTCACCCGTTACGTCGGTGGCGAGGGCCCGAGCCTCGACCGGATCGGCGGCGCCGACTGGGCGAAGCGCAAGGGACGCGCCCGCAAGGCCGTCAAGGAGATCGCCGGCGAGCTGATCCGCCTGTACAGCGCGCGGATGGCCGCGCCGGGACACGCCTTCGGCCCGGACACCCCATGGCAGCGGGAGCTGGAGGACGCCTTCCCGTTCCGGGAGACCCCCGACCAGCTCTCGGCCATCGAGGAGGTCAAGGCCGACATGCGCAAACCCGTCCCGATGGACAGGGTCATCTGCGGCGACGTCGGCTACGGCAAGACCGAGATCGCGGTACGGGCGGCGTTCAAGGCGGTGCAGGACGGTAAACAGGTCGCCGTTCTCGTCCCGACGACATTGCTCGTCCAGCAGCATTTCCAGATGTTCTCCGAGCGGTATGCCGCGTTTCCCGTGAACGTACGGGCGATGTCGCGCTTCAATTCCGCGTCCGAGCAGAAGGCGGTGCTCGACGGACTTTCCGACGGCACCGTCGACGTGGTGATAGGAACGCATCGGCTGCTGTCGTCCACGTCCCGTTTCAAGGACCTCGGCCTGGTGATCGTCGACGAGGAGCAGCGCTTCGGCGTCGAACACAAGGAATACCTGAAGAAAATGCGGACCGCGGTGGACGTGCTCACCATGAGCGCCACCCCGATCCCGCGGACACTGGAAATGTCGATCACCGGTATCCGGGAGCTGTCGACGATCGACACCCCGCCGGAGGAGCGGCACCCGATCCTGACCTTCGTCGGGCCGAGCGACAACCGGCAGGTCGCCGCCGCGATCCGCCGTGAGCTGCTGCGGGAGGGGCAGGTCTTCTTCATCCACAACCGGGTGGAGTCGATCGACGCGGCCGCGGCGAGGCTGCGCGACCTCGTCCCCGAGGCCCGCGTCGCCACCGCGCACGGTCAGATGGGCGAGGACGCCCTCGAGCAGGTGATGGTCGCCTTCTGGGAGAAGAAGTTCGACGTCCTGGTATGTACCACCATCGTCGAGTCGGGGTTGGACATCTCCAACGCGAACACCCTCGTCGTGGAACGCGCCGACGTGTTCGGGCTGTCCCAGCTGCACCAGTTGCGGGGCCGGGTGGGCCGTGGCCGGGAACGCGCCTACGCATATTTCCTGTATCCTCCGGACAAACCGCTCACCGAAACCGCGCACGACCGGCTCGCGACGATCGCCCAGCATTCCGACCTCGGCGCCGGAATGGCCGTGGCCATGAAGGATCTGGAGATCCGCGGGGCGGGCAACCTGCTCGGCGGGGAACAGTCCGGGCACATCGCCTCGGTCGGTTTCGACCTGTACGTGCGGATGGTCGGTGAGGCCGTCGCGAACTTCAAGGGCACCGTGGTCGAGGAGCCGCCGGAGGTCAAGGTCGAGCTCCCGGTGAACGCGAGCCTGCCGCACGACTACGTCCCCAGCGAGCGGCTGCGGCTGGACGCGTACCGGCGCCTGGCCGCCGCCGTCTCGGATGACGACATCGCCGAGGTCCGCGCCGAACTCCTCGACCGTTACGGGACGCTGCCCGAACCGGCCGAGAACCTGCTGGCGGTCGCCTCCCTGCGGGTGCTGGCCCGCCGGTACGGCGTCACCGAGATCACCGTGGCCGGCCGTCAGATCCGGTTCGCGCCGCTGGAGCTGCGCGAGAGCCAGACCATGCGCCTCCAGCGGCTGTACAAGGGGGCCGTGGTCAAACCGACGGTGCGCACGGTCCTCGTGCCGGCGCCGCCGGAGACTCCGCGCATCGGCGCCCGGCCGCTGCGCGACCGCGCCGTCCTCACCTGGGCCGCCCAGTTGCTGGCGGCGGTCGCCGGTGACTCGGTCGCGGCGGCGGCCACGGCCGCGTCCCGCTGAGACAGGGCGATCGCGCCGTGTTCGGTAGGCCTTTCCAGCCGGGCCCGGTGGATCTTTGACCGGGTGGTCGGCGAGGCGCGCGGAGACGGTGGGGGTACGTCCACCTGTGGCCTGGCTGTGCGCGGCGGGCGGCGAGTCGGTACGGTCACAGCCGTGAAGCCCCGTTCTGCCGCTCGCCGCATCCTCGCCGGCGTGGCGCTGGTGGTCCTCAGCGTCTCCGCGTGCACCACCCATGCCGGGTCCGCCGCCCAGATCGGCGATGACACGATCAAGACGTCGACTCTGCGTGACGTTGTCGACCGCGGCCTGGCCGTCAGCCGGTCGGCCGCCGCGGCCAATCCCAGCGCCGCCCAGAGCATCGCGCCGATCGAACGCACCGATCTGCAGCGGCGCGCACTGACCACCCTCGTCCAGCTCGACCTGCTCGAGCGGGAGGCCCGCAGCCTCGGAATCACGGTGGCCGACCAGGACCGCGACGCCTTCTACCAGACGTACGGCGTACTCGAGTTCGGTGGCGTCGCGGACTTCGAGCAGTTGGCGGAGCTCGGCGGCATAGCCCGCCAGGATCTGCGGCTCTTCCTACGCTCCAACGCCCTGGAGTCGGCGATCGCGGACAGGCTGGCTCCGGCCCCGGACACGGACGCCGCCAAGGAGCAGGCCCGCGGCAGGTACGACAAGATCGTTACAGACTTCAGGGCAAAAGGGAAGCAGATCTCGCTGAGCTTCGACCAGGCTCAGGGCTACCTCATCCGGTCGCTGGCCGCGGACCAGCGCAACCAGGCCGTGTACACGAAGCTGCGCGAGACCGCGTCCCGGGAACCGGTCTCGATCAACCCGCGGTTCGGCACCTGGGACTCCGCCCAGCTCGCGGTGGCGGCCGCGGGCGTCTCGATCGCGACGACTCCGGCGCCCGAGCCGCCGCTGGGCCCGGGGCTCGCGACCGCCCAGTGACCGCCCCCGTCCCGTCGACAGTCCTGCCGGCCGGGCCGACGGGTTCGATCATGCTGACCTGGCCGGCCGCGGTGACCAGAGCGGTCAGGCCGACCGGGGCGGTCAGGCCGACCGGGCTGGCCGAGGCGGCCCGGTGACCGCGAGCGTCGTCGTCGTCATGACCAGTCCCCGGGTCGCGCCCGGGCTGCTCGACGTCGCGACCTGGGACCTGCTGCGCGCCGCCGGCGCGGTCTGCTGCGGCTCGGCCGACCATCCCCAGCGGGCCGCCCTCACCGCGGCCGGCATCGCGGTCGAGGTGCTGGCGGTCGAGGTGCTGGCGGACGCCGGCCGGCAGGCCACCGCCGAGGCGCTGCGCGGGCGCGCGTACGCCGACCCGTCCCGGCCCGTGGTGTGGCTCGCCGCGCCAGCTACTGGGACCCCGCCGACTACCGGGACCCTGCCAGCTACGGGGACCCTGCCAGCTACGGGGACCCTGCCAGCCGGCGAGACCCCGGGGGCTGATGGAGCGCTGTGGGCCGGTGGGGCCGAGCCAGGCGGGGAGCGCGACCTGCTCGACGCGCTCGCCACTCTGGCCGGTGCGGACCTCACTGTGACGGTCGTCCAGGGATCGCGCGATCTGCCTGGCGCCAGGCTGCTGGACGCGGTCGCCGTGATGGACCGGCTGCGCTCTCCCGGCGGCTGCCCGTGGGACGCCGAGCAGACCCACGCCTCGCTCGCCTCCTACCTGTTGGAGGAGGCCTACGAGGCGTACCAGGCGATCGAGGACGACAACCACGCCGACCTGCGTGAGGAACTCGGCGACGTGCTCATGCAGGTGCTCTTCCACGCGAGGATCGCCGCCGAGGGCAACGGCTGGCCCGACGGCCCGGCCGACGCGGGGACGCCCGACACCGGAGCCACCCGTGCCGACCGGAACCTCGACGACCGGGACGGTGACGACCGGAACAGCACACCCCGGAACGGGGCTGGCCGGGACGAGACGGCCCGAAACGGCGCTGTCCGGGGCGGGGGGGAGATCCAGCGCGGTACGGCCGTCTGGGACATCGACGACGTGGCCGCGGGCCTGGCCGACAAGCTCGTCCGCCGGCATCCGCACGTCTTCGGATCGGTGACGGTGGACGGCGCCGCCGCCGTCGAGACGAACTGGGACAAGATCAAGGACGTCGAGAAGGGTCGCCGGTCGGTGACCGAGGGCGTGCCCCTCTCCCAGCCCGCGCTCGCGCTGGCAGCAAAGCTCCAGAAGCGCGCGGCCAAGGTCGGGGTGCCGGTGGATCTCGCCCTCGGCGCGGGCCAGCTGTCTCCCGTCGATGTCGTTGTCGGCCTGGTCGGCGAGCTGGCCCGGGACACGGACACCGGGTCCGCGGCGGCCGAGGCCGAGACGCCGGCCGAGACGCTGGTCGGGGACCTGCTGTTCGCGGCCGTGGCGCTGGCCCGGCAGGCCGGAGCCGATCCGGAAGCGGCGCTGCGGACGTCCGCACGGCGTTTCCGGGACACGCTCGCCGCCGCCGAGGATGCGATCCGCGCCGCCGGCCTGGATCCACGGGAAACCGATGCCGATTCCTGGCGCGCCCACTGGCCGGCAGCGAGGCAGACCCCGACCGGAAGCACGACCCCGGCCGCCTGACGGTCGCAACCCCGTTCGCGCTGTTAGGGGCGGCTCTCGCCGAGGTCGCGCTCCGACCCAGGCCCGCGGGCGTGCGGGGAGCCCACCGGACACGCTCCGGATGGTTCTGGCCACGCGGATGGAAGCGGATGGAAACGGCTATGGGCCATGGCCCACAGCGTGTGGGGCGTGGCCTCGCCGCGTGGCGGCGGATGTGGGGCGTGCTCTCGCCGCGTGGCGGCAGACGCGGCGCGTAGCCTCGCTGCATGGCAGCAGACACCGCGCGGCAGGCGCTGGCGGGCGTCCATCGTTTGTATGCGCGACGGTCCGCGCCTATTCTCCTCGAGCTCGACCTCACCATGGATCCGGTCGAAGGGGTACCCGGTGATCCGGTGAGCGCGGCTCTGGCGCGGCGTCGCCCGTCCCTGCGCACCGTCGTGGACGGGCTGCGCCGGGCCCGGGAGGACGACCGGGCGGCCACGCTCATCGCCCGGATCGCCCCCTGCGGGACGCCGCTGGCGCGGGTGCAGGAGATCCGGGACGCGGTCATTGCCTTCCGGGAGGCCGGCGGGACCGCCTTCGCCTACGCGGACGCGTTCGGCGAGTTCGGCGGCGGGACCGTCCCGTACTACCTGGCCTGCGCGTTCGACCAGATCTGGCTGGCACCGCCGGGGGAGTTGGGCCTGACCGGGGTGGCCCTGGAGACACCGTTCCTGCGCGACGCCCTGGACCGGCTCGGCATCGAGATCCAGGTCGGGCAGCGCCACGAGTACAAGAACGCCGTCAACACGTTCGTGGAACGCGATTTCACCGCCGCGCACCGGGAGGCCAGCGAGCGGATCGTCGTCTCCAGCCTGTCCATGATTGTGGACGGCATCGCCACCGCCCGTGGCCTGTCCCCGGCACGGGTCCGCGAACTGATCGACAACGCGCCACTGTCGGCCGAGCAGGCTCGCAGGGGCGGTCTGGTCGACCGGTTGGGTTACCGGGACGAGGTCTACGCCGCTGCCCGGGCCCACGCCCGCCGCACCGCGGGCGACGGCACCGGCCCCGCGACGGACGCGGCTCACACGGCGGACGCGGCTCACACGGCGGGTGCCGGTGGCGAGGCCGAGGCTGGCGCGGACGCCGTGGCCAGGGGTGTGGCCAGGAGCACGGGCGCCACGGCCGAGGACGAGCGCGACGGCGTGATCCTGATGTACCTCTCCCACTACCAGCGGACGGCCCAGCGCCGGGAGGCGTCCCGGTCGCGGCTGCCCGCTCCCGTGCTCCACCGGGGTGGGCAGCTGGCGAAACCGGGCGGGAAGGCCTTCCGGCGCGGGTCCGAACGGCGCAAGGTGATCGCCGTCATCCACGGGACCGGGCCGGTACTGCTCGGCCGCGGTGGGCGCGCGCCGCTGCGGGGTCCGGCCATGACCTCGGACGCCCTCACCGCCGCCTTCCGGGCGGCGGGCCGTGACGAGGACGTTGCCGCGGCCGTGTTCCGGGTGGACAGCCCCGGCGGCTCGTACGTGGCCTCCGACCTGATCCGGCGGGAGGTCGAACGGTTCCAGGCCACCGGGCGTCCGGTGGTGGTCTCGATGGGGTCGGTGGCCGCCTCCGGCGGATATTTCGTCGCGCTCGGGGCGGACGCGATCGTGGCGCATCCGGGCACCCTGACCGGGTCCATCGGGGTGTTCGGTGGCAAGCAGGTCGTCCGCGAACTGCTGGACAAGATCGGTGTGCGCTTCGGTGCGGTCGCCGAGGGGGAGAACGCGCTGATGACCTCCCCGCGGCGGGAGTTCAGCCCGGCCGAACGCAAGAAGCTCGACGAGTTCCTGGACCGGGTCTACGAGGACTTCGTCACCAAGGTCGCCGCGGGCCGGAAGATGACGCCGGAGGCGGTGCACGAGGTCGCCCGGGGGCGGGTGTGGACGGGTGCCGACGCCCACGAGCGCGGCCTGGTGGACGTGCTCGTGGGGCTGTCCCAGGCCTGTGAGCTGGCCTGGGAGAAGGCCGGCCTGCCCACGTCGGTGACCCCGCGGCTGCGTGTCCTGCCGAAGCTGGCGCTGGCGGACAGGCTGCGCCCGCCGCGGTCGAGCGAGGATCCCGCGGCCGCTGGCGTGGGCGGGGTGCCGCTGGCCGGTCCGCTGTCGGCCGGCTTGCCCCTGACGGGCACGGCGCTGCTGGGGGCGTCACTGGAGGTGATGGCGCACCGGGTCGTCGGCGGGGTGTACGCCACCGCCGGTGGTGATGCGTTCGCCGCCGGCTGGGGTCCGCTGGCCGCTGCCGCGGCCCGGGCCGGCCTGCCGGCCGGTGGCCCGCTGCTGATGCCGCCGCTGGGCCGCATCACCTGAACGTCTGACCGATCGGCCTGATCGACCGAAAGGCCTGATCGACTGGAAGGCCTGGCCGGACGGAAGGCCTGGCCGGCCGTGAAAAGCCCGACCGGTCGAAAAGGGCTGGATCGGTCAGGAAAGTCGGATCATCCGATATGTTCCGAATCGGCGGGTGTTGCCGCTACCGCACCCATGATCATAATTTTTCCTGGTCGTCCGCGGCATTCCCGCAGTAACAGACCAGTAACAGGCTCGCGGTGCCCGGCCCGCCGCGACGGGCCATAGTGCCCGGTGGGTGGCCTGCTTTCGGCGGCGTCCGCGGGGCGGCCCGCCTCTGGACTCCCCTCGGACCCCCTTGTCACGGCACTGGCCGCGGCCGTCCCGTCGCGCACCGGACCAGCGGGCGGCCATGGGTGACACGTGCCTTGGGCACGTGTCACGAGCGTGGTGGCGATAGTCTCGGCCGGGTCGTATTTCGTCGGCGCCGCCGATGCCCGCCCTGTCGCACAGTAGCGTTCTAGTCGGGCGTGTCCGTCCGGACGCGCCACACCGGAGGTCGAGGCCCGTGCCGTCCATCGAGGCTGTAGGAGCTCGCGAGATCCTTGACTCGCGGGGCAACCCAACCGTTGAGGTCGAGGTCATCCTGGAGGATGGCACGCTCGGCCGCGCGGCCGTGCCCAGCGGCGCGAGTACCGGGGCGTTCGAGGCTGTCGAACTGCGTGACGGCGACGACCGTTACGGCGGCAAGGGCGTACGCAACGCGGTGACCGCCGTGATCGACCGGATCGGCCCCGAGATCGTCGGACTGGAGGCCACCGAACAGCGCATCCTCGACCAGACCCTGCTGGACCTCGACGGGACGCCGGACAAGTCCGCGCTGGGCGCGAACGCGGTGCTCGGGGTCAGCCTGGCGGTCGCCAGGGCCGCGGCCAAGGCGTCCGACCTGCCGCTGTTCCGCTATCTGGGCGGACCTGCCGCGCACCTGCTGCCGGTGCCGCTGCTGAACGTCGTCAACGGCGGCGCGCACGCCGACACCAACGTCGACATCCAGGAGTTCATGATCGCTCCGATCGGGGCGTCGACGTTCGCCGAGGCGCTGCGCTGGGGTGCGGAGACCTACCACGCGCTCAAGAGCGTGCTGAAGGCCCAGGGGCTGGCCACCGCCGTCGGCGACGAGGGCGGGTTCGCCCCGAACCTGCCAGCGAACCGTGCCGCGCTCGACCTGCTGGTGGAGGCCATCGGCAAGGCGGGCTTCCGGCCCGGGGAGGACATTGCGCTGGCCCTCGACGTGGCCTCGACGGAGTTCTTCGACGACGGCGCCTACCGCTTCGAAGGCGCCCGCCGCAGTGCGCAGGAGCTCAGCGACTACTACGCCGAACTGGTGTCGGCCTACCCGATCGTCTCGATCGAGGATCCGCTCGCGGAGGACGACTGGGCCGGCTGGGTGGAGCTCACCGCCCGTCTCGGCGAGTCGGTGCAACTCGTTGGTGACGACCTGTTCGTCACCAACCCGCAGCGGCTCGCCCGCGGCATCGCCGAGAAGGCCGGCAACGCCCTGCTCGTCAAGGTCAACCAGATCGGCACGCTTACCGAGACCCTGGACGCGGTGTCGCTCGCGCACCGTAACGGCTACCGCTCCATGATCTCCCACCGGTCCGGTGAGACCGAGGACACCACCATCTCCGACCTCGCGGTCGCCCTCGACGCCGGGCAGATCAAGACCGGCGCGCCGGCCCGCAGCGAGCGGGTCGCCAAGTACAACCAGCTGCTGCGCATCGAGGACGAGCTCGACGACGCCGCCCGATATGCCGGGGCGGGGGCCTTTCCCCGCTTTTCACCGACAGCCGGGTGACACCGGTGGCGCGCCGCACCCCGTTCACCACCCGGATGACCCTGCTGCTGGTGGTGATCTGCGTGCTCGTACTGACCCTGGCCTATCCGCTGCGGCTCTATCTGCGGCAGCGCAGCCAGATCGACGAGCTCGCGGCGCACAACGCCGAACAACGCGAACGGGTGGAGGCGCTGAAGACCAAGGTGGCCGGCTACGACGATCCGGCGTGGGCCCAGGACGAGGCCCGGGTCAGGCTGCACTACACCCGGCCCGGGGAGAAGGTCTATCTAGTGCCGGCAACGTCGGTCACCCCGACCCCGACCCCGGCCCCGACTCCCTCGGCCACCGCGCGATGACCGCTCGTCGGGGTGCCGGCGCGCCCGGCGTGGCCGTCACCGGCTCGACAGACACCATCGGCGGCCCGGCAGGCGCTGGCCCGGCAGGCGCTGTTGACGCGCTGCCCGGCACGGCCACCGGCCCTGGCGCGGCAGCTGGTTCCGGGATGGCAACTGGTTCTGGCGCGGCCGCCGGATCCGGTCCTGCCACTGGTTCTGACACGACCATTGGCCCTGGTACGCCTGCCAGGGCCAACCGGGCTACCGAGACAGGCCGGGCTACCGAGACAGGCCGGGCTACCGAGACAGGTACGGCCGCCGAGGTTGTCGAGGTTGTCGCGCGGCAGCTCGGCCGGCGGCCGCGGGCGATGCACCGGGTCGCCCACCGGTGTTCCTGCGGCCTGCCGGACGTCGTCGAGACCTGGCCGAGGCTGGCCGACGGGACGCCGTTTCCCACCCTGTACTACCTGACCTGCCCGCGGGCGGCGTCGGCGATCGGGCGGCTGGAGGCGTCCGGCCTGATGCGGGAGATGACCGAGCGGCTCGCCGCCGACCGTGACGGCGATCTCTCCCGCCGCTATCAGGCGGCACACCGCGACTACCTGACCCGCCGGGACGCCCTGGCCGAGTTGCCCGGCGCGCCGAGCGCGGGCGGCATGCCAGCCAGGGTGAAGTGCCTGCACGTGCTGGTCGCCCACAGCCTGGCCGCCGGCCCGGGGGTGAACCCGTTCGGTGACGAGGCACTGGCCCTGCTGCCGGACTGGGGCGCCCGCGGCCCGTGCGTGGCCGCCGGCCCGTGCACCTTCGCGCGGGACGCCACCTCCGGACGGGACGCGGGCTCTGGACGGGATGCCGGCTCCGCGCGGGAGATCGGGCAGGACGCGGGCCATGGACGGGATGCCGGCCTCGGCCGGGAGCACGCCTCCCGGCCGGAGAGCGGCTCCGGCCGGGAAAGCGACGGTGGGCTTACCAGGCACGGCGGCGACGCGAACCATCGGCGCCCGGGTAACGGCTCCGGCCAGAAAGACGGCGGCGGACGGAAGGGAAGATCGTCGTGACCCGGGTGGCGGCCATCGACTGCGGCACCAACTCGATCCGGTTGCTCGTCGCCGAGACAGCGAGCGGTGCCGACGCCAGCCCCACGCCGGACGGCCGTCCGGACCCCGTCGCGGATCATGCCAGCGGCGCGGGCCGCGCGAGTGACAGGCAGGCGGTCGCCGCCACCCCACGGCTGCGGGACCTGACCCGTCGCATGGAGATCGTCCGGCTGGGCGCCGGCGTCGACCGCACCGGCGAGCTGTCCCCCGAGGCGCTGGAGCGGACGTTCACGGCGCTGCGCGAATACGCCGCGGAGATCGACCGGCTTGGCGCGTCCCGGGTGCGGATGGTCGCCACCAGCGCGACCAGGGATGCCCGCAACCGGGACGTCCTGGTAACCGGGGTCCGCGCGATCCTCGGTGTCGAGCCGGAGGTGATCACCGGTGACGAGGAGGCCGCGCTGTCCTACGCCGGTGCCACCGGCGAGCTGCGCGGCCATCCCGAGCCGTTCGTCGTGGCCGACATCGGCGGTGGGTCGACCGAGCTGGTCCTCGGGGACGCGGCCCGGGCGCACGCGGCGAAGTCGGTGAACGTCGGCTGCGTGCGGCTGGCCGAACGGCATCTGCACGACGACCCGCCCGCGCCCGCGCAGCTCGCCGCGGTGGTCGCCGACGCTCACGCCGCGTTCGACCTGGCCGAGCGGACCGTGGCCATCCGCTCGGCCGCGACCCTCATCGGGGTCGCCGGGACGGTGACGACGGTGGCCGCCCTCGCCGCGGACCTGCCCGGCTACGACCCCGACCGGATTCACCTTTCCGTGACGTCGGCGTCGGACGTCGCCGCGGTGGCCGACCGGTTGGCGGCGATGTCGCATGCGCAACGGGCGGCGCTCCCGGTGATGCACCCCGGCCGAGTGGACGTGATCGTCGCCGGGGCTCTGGTGCTGCGGACGCTGCTCGAGCGGGTCGGAGCGACCAGCGTGATCGCCAGCGAGCACGACATCCTCGACGGCATCGCCCTGTCACTGCTCGTCCCGTGACCGTCCCGGTCCCTCCCGAGGCTCCCGTGTTTTCTGGTTTCTAGTAAACTGTCGCTGCTTAGTTCTGGTGTGTCTTGTGTCTGGGTGAGAGGGTTGGGTCTGGCAGGTCTCCCCGTCCCTCTGCCGGTCAGGACTGTGTCGTGGGTTCGCAGAAGAAGTGGCCGGTCACCTTGACCGAGGCTGATCGTGACGAGTTGGTTCGGGTGACCTCGACGGGGGTTCATCCGGCGTCGATGATCCGGCGGGCGCGGGTCCTGCTCGCGTTGGACACCTCGGTCGGCCCGGTTGCCTCCCAAGAAGAACTCGTGGTCCGGGTCGGGGTCTCGGGTGAGACGCTGCGGCTGGTCGCGAAGCGGTTCACCGAGACCGGTGGGGATGTGGGGGCCACGATCGGTCGGAAGGCACGGGAGCTTCCCCCGGTGCCTTCCCCGGTGACCGGCGAGGTTGAGGCCAGACTGATCGCGCTGGCATGCTCGCAGCCACCGGCTGGTTATGCACGCTGGTCGCTGCGGCTGTTGGAAAAGCACGTCGCGCTGGTCGCCGACATCCCGGACCTGGACCATTCCACCATCGGCCGGGTCTTAAAAAAACGAGGTTGCGTCCTCATCTGAGGAAGTGCTGGACCATCCCACCGAGGGCGAACGCGCAGTTCGCCGCGCGGATGGAAGACGTTCTGGCGGTCTACGCCCGGCCCCACAACCCGGGCGTGCCCGTGGTGTGCATGGACGAGAAGCCCTACCAGCTGTTGGCCCACGCCCGCGACCCGATCCCCGCCACGCCAGGGCGTGACCGGCGCGAGGACTCCGAGTACGTGCGCCACGGAACCTGCTCGATCTTCTGCTGGGTCGAGCCACTCGCCGGCTGGCGCCGCGTCCAGGCCACCCCACGGCGCACCAGGATCGACTGGGCACACCACGTCAGGCGCCTGCTCACCCTCGACTACCCCGACGCCGAACGGGTCGTGCTGGTCATGGACAACCTCAACACCCACGACATCTCCTCGCTCTACGAGGCCTTCGACCCGGCCGTCGCGTTCGCACTCGCGCAACGACTCGAGATCCACCACACCCCCAAACACGGCTCCTGGCTCAACATCGCCGAAATCGAACTCGCCGCCCTGACCCGCCAATGCCTCGACCGCCGCATCGACACCCTCGACGTCCTGAACACCGAACTCGACGCCTGGCAGACAGCCGTCAACGCCAACCAGCGCCAAGTCAACTGGCACTTCACCACCGATGACGCCCGCACCAAACTCCGCCACCTATACCCCACACATTAGCGGCGACAGTCTACTAGGGCGTGCCTGACGGATGTTGGGCGCCGCCCGCGCGATCGAACATCCGTCAGACACGCCCTCCGGTGGTCAGGGCGTGCCGAGTGCGGTGAGCCGGTCACCGGTGAGGACGTGGCCGACCCATTCCGGTAGGGGGTGTGCGCCGAGGGAGTCGTAGAAGTCGAGGGCGGGCGTGTTCCAGTCGAGCACCGCCCAGTTGAGCCGGGCGTACCCCCGCTCGACGCAACGCCGGGCCAGCGTGGTCTGGAGTGATCCCGCTTCCGTGGACAGCGAACCTGAGGTTCGCTGTCCATAGGGAAGGAGCGTCATGGGGTCAGCTCGCCGGAAGTTCACCCAGGAGTACAAATCCGAGGCAGTAAGGTTGGTGCTCGACTCGGGCCGGTCGGTGACCGAGGTCGCGAAGAGTCTGGGTATCCACGAGACCACGTTGGGAAACTGGGTGAAGAAGGCGAAGGAGAACGGCGAGACCGAGGAGCGGCCGCTGTCGGTGTCGGAGCGCGCGGAACTTGAGGAGCTCCGGAAGAAGTACGCGCAGGCGCAGATGGACATCGCCTTCCTAAAAAAGCGGCGAGCTTCTTCGCGAGCGAGCAGAAGTAAAGTTCGAGTTCATCTCGATACACGCTCCGAAGAAGCCTGTGTCCGCCGACGGCGCGAACACCTTTCCCGTCGACTACATGTGCAAGAAACTCGACCTGTCCCGACAGGGCTACTATGCGTGGAAGAAACGCGGCCCGTCTCGGAGGGAGAAGGACGACGCCACCTTGTCGACCATGATCAGAGCTGTTTTCGACCGTCACGAGGGGCGGTACGGCGTGCGGCGGATCTTCCACGAGATCCGCCGCCAGGGCGTCGCCGTCGCCTACAAGCGGGTCCAGCGGCTGATGGCGACGATGGGCCTGGTCAGCGTGCATCCGCGTCCCCGCCGGCCGGTGACGACGGTGCAGGCCGCGGACTCCTCATCGCTGCCTGATCTTGTCGGCCAAGACTTCGCCGCGTCCGCACCGAACCAGTTGTGGTACGGCGACATAACATATATTCGCACCTGGGATGGCTGGGTGTACATGGCCTCCGTCATCGACGCGTTCTCTCGGAAGATCGCCGGCTGGGCGGTCGCCGATCACATGCGCACCGAACTCGTTCTCGACGCGCTTCGTATGGCCGTCACCCGCCGGCGGCCACCCGGCGGCGTCATATTCCACGCCGACCGAGGCGGTCAGTACACCAGCCGTGAGTTCGTCGCCTTCTGTCGCGACAACAACGTCCGAAACTCCGTCGGCCGTACCGGGATCTGTTTCGACAACGCCGCGGCGGAGTCCTTCTGGGCCACCCTCAAGAAGGAGTTCGTCCACCTCCACCCGTTCGATACCATAGACCGCGTCCGGCCGGGGATCTTCGAATATGTCGAGATCTACTACAACCGGCAGCGGTTGCACTCCTCGATCGGCTATCTCACGCCTGTCGAGTTCGAGGAAGAATTTGACGGACAAACACTTCGTGCTGCATAGTTAGGACTGTCCACGAAAGTGGGAACCCTCCAGTGAGGTCATCGGTGCCGCTGATGGCGAGGGCGGCTCCGCTGGTGGCGAGGGCGATGCCGGGAATGGCGACGACCGGCGTCCGGTCGCGCCGGGGTCTGGCTGGCCGGGGGATCCCGCCTCGGCGGCGACCCCGGTGGCGGTCACGCCAGGTGATGTCGGTCGGCTCGCCGCCTCCGCGGCCGACACCGCCGAGCTCGACGCCAGGATGTCGGTGTGCCGGGCCTGTCCGCGGCTGGTCGACTGGCGGGAGGAGGTCGCCCAGTTGCGGCGGGCCGCTTTCGCGCGGGAGCGTTACTGGGGACGGCCGGTGCCGTCGTTCGGCCCCGCGGACGCCCGGGTGCTCGTTGTCGGTCTGGCACCGGCGGCGCACGGTGGCAACCGCACCGGACGGATCTTTACCGGCGATCGCAGTGGTGACTGGCTGTTCGCCTCTCTGCACCGGGTCGGGCTTGCGCGGTTGCCGACGTCGCTGTCGGCCGGTGACGGTCAGCGTCTGATCTCCACCCGCATCGTGGCCGCGGTGCGCTGCGCCCCACCGGCGAACAAGCCGACCACGCTGGAACGGGATGCCTGCCAGGGATGGCTGATCCGCGATCTTGAACTGTTGCGGCCGACGCTGCGCGCGATCGTCGTGCTCGGCGGGTTCGCCTGGACGGCGCTGTGGCCCGCCCTGGGGCGGGCCGGCCATCCGGTGCCGTCGCCACGGCCGGCGTTCGGGCACGGCCGTCGGGTCGTCCTCGCGGATGTTCCCGCGGATGTTCCCGCGGTGGGCCCCGCGAGTTCACCAGCCGGCCCGGCGCGGCGAGCCGCCTCCACAGAAGCCGTCACTGAACGAGATGTCGCTGGACGGGGTGTCACCGAACATCGTGCGGGGCTGGTTGTCTTCGGCTGCTACCATCCCAGCCAGCAGAACACGTTCACCGGGCGGGTCACCGCCGAGATGATCGACGCTGTGCTCGGTGCCGCGGCGGAGGTAAGTGGCGCGGTCAGTGATAAATAACTGAACCGTTGTCGATGTACACGTCACCGAGTTGATCTCCGCGTGTTGTACGTCACGTGAGTCCGTCGTCCACCGGCACCGTATCCGGGGGCATGGTCGCGTGGTGGCGGGTACCTTTTTTGTATGAGCTTTGGACAACCTCCGCACATCCTTGTTGTGGGTGGCGGTTACGTCGGTATGTACACGGCTTTGCGTCTCCAGCGTCGCCTTCGTCAGGGCGAGGCGACCGTGACGGTGGTCGAGCCCAACTCGTACATGACATATCAGCCGTTTCTTCCCGAAGCGGCGGCGGGAAACCTCGAGCCACGACACGTTGTCGTGCCACTACGTAGGGTGCTGAATGGTTGCCGTGTGGTCAGCGGTAGCGTGACCGGGATCAATCATGCCCAGCGTGTCGCCTATATCGCGCCAAATCAGGGCGCGCCACATGATCTCCATTATGACATTCTGGTCGCCTGTCCGGGGTCGATCGCCCGGACGCTGCCCATCCCGGGCCTCGCGGAGCGGGGTATCGGCTTCAAGAGCGTGGCCGAGGCGATCCACATCCGGAACAAGGTCATCGAACGAATGGACGCCGCCGCGTCCAGCACCGACCCGCAGCTTCGGCGCCGCGCGCTGACATTTGTATTCATCGGTGGCGGGTTCGCGGGCATCGAGGCGATAGCCGAGCTTGAGGATATGGCCCGGGACGCCTGCAAGTTCTATCCCGAACTGTCGCCGTCGGACATGCGCTGGGTGATGGTGGAGGCGAGCGGGCGGGTGCTGCCGGAGGTTTCGCCGGCGATGGGCCTGTACACGTTGAAGCAGCTTGAGCACCGTGGTATCGAGATGAAAATCAATACCCGGGTGAAAAGCCTTGTCGACGGTCATGTGGTGCTCGACAGCGGTGAGGAGTTCGACGCCGAGACCATCGTCTGGACCGCCGGGGTCAAGGCTCATCCGCTGCTCGCCAACACCGATCTCCCACTCGACGACCGGGGCCGGATCAGGGCGACCGCTTTTCTCCAGGTGGACGGCGTCGAGCAGGCGTGGACGGCGGGTGACTGCGCCGCGGTACCCGACCTCACCAAGGGCGAGGGTGTGACTACCGGTCCTTCCGCTCAGCACGCCGTCCGCCAGGCCAAGGTGCTGGCGGACAACATTCTCGCCGATCTCCGCGCTGAGCCGATCGCGCCGTACGAGCACAAGTACGCCGGGAGCGTCGCGTCGCTCGGCCTGCACAAGGGCGTGGCCGACGTGTACGGGATGAAGCTGCGTGGCTGGCCCGCGTGGCTGATGCACCGTACCTACCACCTCAGCCGGGTGCCGACCTTCAACCGCAAGGTGCGGGTGCTCGCTGACTGGACGCTGTCGCTGTTCTTCCGGCGGGAGATTGTCTCGCTGGGATCCTTCGCCGACCCCCGGGCGAGCTTCCGCGCGGCCGCGACCCCGCCGGGCGCTCCGGCAGTGGCGGCGCCTGGGTCGGCTGCCCAGCAGCCCGCGCTCGCCGGGAAGCCGGCGGGACGGGCGGAGGCGACAGGACAGACGGAGACGAACGGTTCCGTCGGAGCCGCCCGCAAGTCGCCCGCGCCTGCCAGGACCGCGGGGCCGGCCAAGACCCCCGGGGGAACACCGCTGGCCTGACCGGGAACGACCGAGGGCAGGAGAGGGCAGGATCAATCGGCTCGTGACGTACGGTCACCTACAGTTCTTCGTTACTTCCCGTATGTCACTGCCCGCCGTATCGTCGCCGTATCGTCACCACCCGCGGTATCGCGTCGGGGCGGCGCAGGCCCCCGGCCGTCGGAGCGCAGGCTCCCGGCCGTGGTGGCGGGGCTCTCCGGTCACGGCGGTATCCCGGGCGGCCCGTGAACCGGTCGGCAGCGTGTCCGGCGGTGGGCCTGCCCGGCCGCGACGGTATGGATCCCCGGCCGCGGGAGCAGCTGCTCCCGCTCGGGGCAGCTGGGTCGCCGGCGTTGGCGAGGTGGGTTCCGGTTACGGCGCCCGGGTGCCGCGGCCCACCGGGCCGGCACCCACGCACTCCCGCGAGTACGGCAAATACAGCGGATATGGATGTCGCCGGCTGCTTCCGGTGGCCGTCCGCCGCCGCCTTGTGACCTGTCCGCCCGGGCATCACCAACTGACTGAACACGCGGGCCACTGCTGTTCTCGCCCCGGGGACAGGACATGCCATCTGACTTGTGATCATCTAATTTGTAATGTTTTAACATTGAATGCCCGCCGTAGGCCACTATGGCGGGCATTTCCATGAGTGGGTGTCCTGCGCGGCCACTGTCCGGCGGGCGAGCATCGACCACCCGGGACGCGGGGACCGTAAGCGCCGCGCGGCCCGGCTGTCGGGGCGTTCCCGCGGGCGGCGCGGCGGGCGTTGGCGTGGGCGGCGCGGCGGGCGTTGGCGTGGGCGTCGCGCGGCCCGGCTGCTGGCCGGGAGCGCCGCTGTCGTCCGGTTGACCGTCGGCGAGACGGGAAAGCGAGTCCGCCACAGCCGCCGGCTGGTGCCGGCCTCGTCCGGCTGACCGCCGGCCCTGCGCCCGGCCCCTGCTGCCGCGTCGGCCAACGTTCACTGCGTCCGCCGTGCCCAAGGCGACCCCCGGCGTTGCCGGGAACCCTGAGCGGCGCTGCTGCCAGGCGGCTCCCGGAGCCCTGCCTGGAACCAACCTGGACACGGCGGCCGGCCAAACATCGGCTGACGCGGCACCAGGGCGTGTCTGACGGATGTTCGATCGCGCGGGCGGCGCCCGGATGGCCACTCGACGTGTTGTTGTCATCGCCAATAGCTCTGTTGTTGAGCGCTCCCCATCCACCGCTACGCGCCGTGCGGGGGTCTGCTGTCCTCCGCCTTGCGGGAGGCCGCCCGGATCACCATCCGCATCGACCAACATCCATCGGGCACGTCCTGGTGGGCGCAGGCCTGCCCGTGGCTGGAGCGCGGGCCGGGTTCCTCGCTCGCCGCGCTTCCCGACCCCGGCGGCGGGCCGGAGGTACCCCGTCGCGGGCCAGGATGCCCCGCCCTTCTCCGCGTAGCTCCGCTGCCACGCTGGCTGTATTGCCAGCCGGTCATACTGTGATTGATCGCGTACCTTCGGTAGGAGAGTTGGGCGCGAGTGTCACGACGGGTTACGGATCAGGAGGTTCTGGTTACTTCCTATACTTTCTTCATGTTGTCTCTTTCGCAAATCCTACGTAGCGTGGTAGAAACATCTCCGATGTAGCCGAGCCGGTGTATCCCAACAGGCAGAGGAGGCTGTCCTAAAAACAGCTCGAGTGTCGGTTCGACTCCGACCACCGGCACATTCAGGTCTGTTCCGTGGCCGCCGGCCGGATCATTCCGGCCGGCGCTCGGTCATGCCATCAGACTATTCGCCTGAATGCCTCACCGTCATTGACGCGTGACCCTTCCTCATGCTGGTCGCCGTCCTGACACCGGCGGTTGCCACCGCGAGTTTTGCGATCATGACGGCGAGGGCTTCGAGCGATCTTGCGGAGTGCTCCGACGTCATCCAGCGCCGTCCGGCGGTCGTTCACGGGACTATGGGCACGGCCCCCGCTCGCGGCGTTCTACTCTGTATTCCGACGGGTTCGTCGAGCGAGCGCGCCGATCGACCGGGCTTTGCCGATCCACCTTATTGATCAACTTTGTTGATCCACATGGTGGGCGGCGCGGCAGGTGGTGCGGCGGGCAGCACGATCGACCGAACCCGACGGCAGTTGCGATCTGTACGCCCGGCTGGGTACGGGCGGCGGAAGGAGTCGTGTCCTGATGGCCGAGATGCGCTCGTCGAATCCGGTGTTCAGCCGGCGTGGCTTCGCCGGCCGGTCGACGCCGTCCTCCGGGTACTACGGCCCCGGGGCCCCCGGGGGGTATGCGCCGCCGGGCGGGGGAGCTCCGCCCACCCCGACGCCGGAGCAGCTCGCCGGGCTGTACCGGGCGCCCAGTGGGCTGACCGTCGACGACGTCGTCGTCCACACTCTGGGCCTGTTCGCGGTGATGGCCGTCACCGGGGCGGTCGGCTGGGCGATCGCCCCGACCACCCCCGCGGTCGGCTTCACGGCGATGTTCGCCGCGCTCGCGCTGTCCCTGGTGATCTCCTTCGGCCGGCGGCTGCGGCCCGCGCTGATCGTGCTCTTCGCCGCGCTCGAGGGCCTGTTCGTAGGCGCGGTCTCCCGGTTCTACGAGGACGCCTTCCACGGGATCGTGCTCCAGGCGCTGCTCGGGACCGCCGTGGTCTTCGTGGCCATGCTGGTGGCCTATCGCAGCCGCCGGCTGCGCGCGACCGAGCGGATGGCCCGGGTCGTCTACGGGTCGTTGCTCGGCGTCGTCATGCTCGGCCTGACCGACCTGGTGATCAGAGCGGTGTCGGGCAGTCATCTGCCGATCATCAATGACGCGTCCCCGCTCGGCATCCTGTTCAGCCTTGCCGTGCTCGTGGTCGCGAGCCTGCAGTTCATCCTCGACTTCGACTACATCGAGCGCGCGATCGCCGCCGGTGCTCCCCGTTCGGAGGCCTGGCGGGCCGGGTTCGGGCTGCTCGTCGGATTCGTCTGGGTGTACCTGGAGATGCTCAGGCTGCTGTCGAAACTGCGCGCCTGACTCCCCTGGCTGGCTCAGGCTACGCGGCCCGCGCAGGCCGCGACCGGCTTGCCATGATGACTCCGGCTGTACGGTGGCTCCGGCTGCACATGGTGGCTGGTCGGCCGCGGCCAGCCGGGTGCGGCCGCGGCCAGGTGGGTGTGAGTGGCGGCCAGGTGGGTGTGAGTGGCGGCGGGGGCCAGGCCAGCGTTGACTCTCACCTGCTCTGCCGGATTCGCCGTCGCGGGTGGTGACCGGCCCGCTGGTCACCCGGAGCGGTCGGGGCCAGCGTGCTCGATCTCGATACTGATCAGGCAACGCTGGTCGCGGACCATGGCGGCGCGATAGTCCTCCCAGTCCGGGTGCTCGCCTGACAGCGTGCGGTAGTAGTCGACGAGGGGCTCCATGGCATCCGGGAGCGAGATGATCCGTGCGCGGCCCCGCACCTGGATCCACGGCCCGAAGAAGGCGTCAGGGAAGACACACAGCCCGGCCCGCGGGTCGCGATGGAGATTGCGGACCTTGTAGGCGGTCTCCCTGCTGCTGATGACAAGCCTGCCGTCGGTGTCGACGCCGACGGTGACCGGTGACAGCTGCGGAGTCCCGTCCCGCCGGAAGGTTGCGAGGACAGCCCGATGATTGTCCCGGACGTAGTCCCGTGCCGCGTCGATGTCCATGGGCTGATTCTCGCCCGGCCGGCCCGGTGGCACCGTGCCGGATGCTCCTGCGCTCGTCGCCGAGGGGGGAGGACGACCGGGACCCGGATCCTCATGGGGCTGTGACGCATGCGGGCCGCGCCGGACCGGTCGGGCGAGGAAGGTTACATCGAGCGAAAAGGATTTACCGGGTCAGGTCCGGATGGCGCGCCTGCGCAGATCCGCTTCGTGGACCACAGCCGCCGCATAGCAGTGGGGGAGCCCGTGCTCGTCCCGTAGCCAGTTCACGCGTTCGGAGAAGCGCAGGAGACCAGGCCCGCGGTCCAGGCATCCCAGCCAGTGGCCGACGTCGTGTCCGGTGATTCTAGGAATTCGTTCGATAAGGCTGTGGTGGGTCTCTTCGGAGCGTTGTTGCGACATTGGCGCCTCCAGTACGCACTGGTCAATCAGTCATGGAAGGAGCGTGCACCACCAGTCGGACAACGGCAAGACCCGCCACGGCTGTCACGGGGTAGCCTTTATGGATGGTCGAAGCGGATCCCCCGGCGATTCGGGATCTGATCATTTCGGACGTGGCGGTTGTGGACGCGCCGCTGGCGGCGCTGATCAGCGAGGTACGACGGCTGCACGACCGCATCCACGGATGGTCGCCGACCTCTTGGCGGGAACCGTGCGTCCCCTACCGGTTCGGCGCCAACTCACCCGAACCCGGTTCCGGGGCGGGAGCCGGTGGGGCGGGCGTGGCCGCCGGGCCCGGCACCGGTACCCGTGCCGACCGGACGCGTGCGCTGGCCGTCGAACTCGCTGACCTGGGGCGTGAAGCGGGCTCCGGGCTTCCCACGGGTGTCGGTCCACCGCGTCTGGCCGACCACGCTCTCGCCGACCAGATCGCCGTACTGGCAACGGACCTGATCGAAACACTGGCCGCGGCCGCTGCCAGCGCCGCCCCCGCGCATGGTTCGTTCTCTTGGAATGATCTCGTAGAACGGGCTCGGCTGGCTGTCCGCGCGGCTCGCATCGATCTGGAGACGTCCCGGCGGTGGCGTGCCGGAGGCCTCCAGCGGTGACCGGTACCGGCGGTCAGTCCTTCTGGGCGGCCGCCACCCGCGGATTTTCCACTCCGTGACACCGTGTCGAAAAGCGGAGTTTCGCGATGATACGTGCCGCTCGGTGTCGACGGCGTTCACGCCGACGGCCCCTCCGTTCTGACGGCCCCTCCGTTCTGACGGGACCGCCACGCCGACGGCTCTGACGGCCTTTTGCGTTGGCGCTCCCTTTGTGTTGATGATTCCTTGATGCGCTGGCTCCTGGCGGGCCGTCGACGGCGCGATGCGGGCCTCGTCGAGCGACCGATGGGCGTCGTCCTGAGCGTGGGTCGGTACGGGCCTACGGCGCTGGGGGCAGCGGCCGCTTTCCTGGCCGGCGGGCTGGTCGGTTCGCCCGCTGACCGGCCCGTCCGAGCTCCGATACGTGTTCGGCGTCACCCGAATAGGTGACCTGCGGTCGGAGTTTGCCGGATTGCGAGCGCCAGCGGCGAGCGCTCGCTACCTTCCGTCTATGGGTACGGTTCAGGCCAATGGCATCGAAATCGCATACGAGCTGCATGGCGACTCCGGTGGCTTGCCGCTCGTTCTGGTCGGTGAGCTGGGCCAACAGCTTGTCGGCTGGCATCCTGATCTTATTCGGGCGATGGTGCGCCGCGGTTTTCAGGTTCTTGTGTACGACAACCGTGATGTCGGCTTTTCCACCCATTTTGACCAGTTGGGGCAGCCGGATCTCGTGGCCGTGATGTCCGGGAACGCCGACGCTGCCCCCTACACTCTCGACGACATGGCAGCCGACGCCGTCGGCCTGATGGACGCCCTCGGCTGGCGGTCCGCGCACATCTTCGGGATCTCCATGGGCGGCATGATCGCCCAGATCGTGGCGCTGTCCTTCCCGGACCGGGTACGCAGCCTCACCTCGGTCTCGGCCACCACCGGCAGCCACGGCGTCGGGCATGCCGCTCGGGACGCCACCGCTGTCGTGCTCCGCCCGATGGTGGCGAGCCGGGAGGCGTACGCGGACGGAGCCGAGCGGGCTCACAACATCATCGGATCGGCCGAGTTCTCCCCCGACCGCGAGTGGATACGGCGGCAGGCCGGGCTGGCCTGGGAGCGTCGGTACGACCCGCATGGCACCGCGCGGCATCTGACCGCGATCCTGGCCGCGGGGGACCTCACGCCCGACCTGGCCCGGCTGGAGATCCCCGCGTTGATCGTGCACGGGGCGAACGACCCGCTGATCCCGGTGGCCAGTGGGCGCCTGACCGCCGCGGCCATCCCGTCCGCGGAGCTGTTGGAGATCGACGGCATGGGGCACGACATCCCGCGCCAGGTCTGGGACCGGCTGCTGGACAAACTCGACGATGTGGCTCACCGGGGCGAAGTGGCCGCCGCGGCGCGTCGGGCGAGCGCCTCCATCTCATCATTTGGTCACTCTTAGTAATTGCTTGTAGTCGTCACACATCGTCGTTGTAGTCCTTGCGCGCGGGCGATGTCGCTGGTTCGGTGGCCGGCGGCTCCCCGGCAGCGCCGGTGCTGGTATGCCTGTCCGCCTGTGCGGCCGGGTTCCGGTCGGGCCGGCGGAGCCGATCCGTCCGGGACGGATCCGACGGCCTCGCAACCGAGGTTCCGTCAGACCTGCCGGGTCGCCCGGAGCTGTCGGGCGGTCGGTCCTCACCTGGGGTTCTTCGAGCCTGTCAGGCCCACCAGCCATCGGATTCGCCAGCCCGCCGCAGCTGTCGGGACCGGCTGCTGGACCTCCTGGCCGGTCCGTGGATCTCGGACTCGGGAGGGAGCCCGGAGGAGTCGGAGGGAAGCCGGACACGCAGGAAACATGATCTGACCGCCCGCCCTGGCGACAGCCGGTTGGCCGCCTGCCGTCAGCGGATCGAACGTCCCGCTCCTAGGCGTTCTTACTACTGAGTGTCCGCAACTATCATTTTTGTTACATCTGTCCACAGGTGTAGTGGTAGGGGGTGATCGTCCGAGATGTGACAAGGGCCGGAACGATGCCTTCCTACCCGGCCGGAGGCCTTGCGGGGTGCCAGGGCCAAAGGCCGCGCGATGATGTTTTTCGCGCGGCCGGAGGCCTTGCGGGGTGCCAGGGCCAAAGGCCGCGCGGTCAGGTTTTTCGCGTGCCGGGCTCCGAGGGGCCGTGGGTACCGGTATCGACCCGCCGTACGACGGGTCTTCCGGCCTTGTCTGCATACTTCTTCCGTGACGGCAACCGATTACGATGAGGGATAAAGGTCATTCGCACAGTTTCGGTACCGGGCGACCGTCCGGCGTTCGTCGAACGATCGCCCGTCCTCGCTGGTGACGCAGAAGGCGGGCGGCTACGACGATCCGTCCCGCTGCTCGTCGGGCTGGCGGTGGTGATCGCGCTTGGGGCGCTGGCGCTGGCGGTCCGGCAGGCGGGTCTGCGCGAAGGCGAACGGCAGCGGCTGTCCGACCGCACCCGGCTTGTCGAACGGGTCGCGGAGAACGCCGCGAGAACGTCCGACCCACGGCGGATGGGCGCGCTGGTCGCCAGCTTCTCCTTCGCGCCCGACCAGCCGGCCCACAACCGCAGGATGCTGGAGCAGCTGGCGACGGCGCCGATCGGTGACGTCAGCCTGCTGGCCGCCCTCGTCAGCATCGACGGCGGCTCGCTGGTCGCCGTCCCGGACGGGCCGCGGGTGACGGCCGCCGATCTGGGTGTCGCCTGGACGGCGGCGCTGGCCGGGCAGCCGGCCATGTCGCAGGTGTTCGTCCTCGACGGCATGCCGGTGCGGGCCACGGTCGTGCCGGTGGGCGCGCCGCGTCCGTGGGCGGTGCTGGTGCGCGTCGTCGACGAGGGGGCGGCCCGGGAGAGCAGCGAGAAGTTCGCCGCTCTCGACAGTGTGTCGGGCAGCCTGTGTGACGTCGACGCGGGCGGTGTCGCGGCCGCCTGCTGGAAGCAGGACCTGCGGGGCCGGCGGCTGGTCGAACCACGCGAACTGGCCGGTCTGGTCCCGGGCACGGTCCGGGTGTGGATGTCGGGCGGCGCCGGGGAGCAGGTGGTCAACGTCGCCGAGAAGCAGTCCACGACCGGATATGTCACGATCTTCCAGCAGCCCACCACGCGGCTGTTCGCGGACCTGCGGGCCGCGGGGCGCCACGGGGATCTGACGCTGCTGGCCGTTCTGGTGGTCTGCGTCGGCGGACTGGTCGTGTTCGGGCTGCGCCGCGAGCAGGTCGCCCGGCGGGCCCGAGCGCGGCTGCACACCATGCTCGGAGGAGTCCGGGACATCATCGTGGTCGTCGGTGACAACCACGAGATGACTTTTGTCAGCCCCGCCGTGCGCGACCTGCTCGGCTACGACGCGGCATCCTGGATCGGCCGGGTGCTGACCGACTTCGCCGATCCCGACGACGTGGCGCGGATCCGGCGGCTGCTGGCCGACCCGACCGGGGGCGGTGTCCTCGACGTACGGCTGACCACCGCCGCCGGTCAGCCGCGCTGGTTCGACCTGGAGGCCAGCGACCTCACCAGCCATCCCGAGCTCGCCGGTGTGCTGGTGACCTGCCACGAGGTCGGGGAACGCAAGGACCTGCAGGACCGGCTGAGCTACCAGGCGTCCCACGACCTGCTCACCGGGCTGCCCAACCGGGTGGCCTTCATGGGCGAGCTGGAGAAGGCGGCTGGTGCCGTCCGTGCCGGCGGCGCGCCGTTCGTGGTGCTGTTCGTCGACCTCGACCATTTCAAGCCCGTCAACGACGGTTACGGCCACGACGCCGGTGACGTCGTCCTGCGGGCCGTCGCGGAACGTCTCGTCCAGACCCTGCGGGACGGTGACCTGGCGGTCCGGCTCGGCGGTGACGAGTTCGGGGTCCTGTTGCGCGGCGCGGACGAGGCGGCCGCCGCCGCGGCCGCCGACCGGATCATCGAGTCGGTGCGTGCCCCGATCATGGTGGGTGCCTCGGTGGTCCAGGTCGACGCCAGCATCGGTATCGCGCCCTCGACGCTCGATGTCGCGCGGCCCGAACATTTCCTGTGCGTCGCGGACAACGCCATGTACGAGGCCAAACGGGCGGGGAAAGGCCGCTTCGCCATGGCGACCGGGGGGTCGCCCAGCGCGCTGGCGGGCCTGCAGCCCGCTGTGCACGTCGCCGAGACCGACGACGTGCTCCCCCCAGCGCCCCCTTCAGCGCTCCCCCCAGCAGTGCCCCCATCCACACCGCCGCCGCTGCCCGAGCCGCGGCGGCCCGCCGGGCAGCCGGCCCGCCGCCGTTTCCCGCTGCCGGCCGCGCCCGCCCGCATCGCCTACGGCTGTCCCCCCCGCGGCTGGTTCGGCCGGCTGGGGCCGCCGCTGGTGGCGGGCGGGGCCCTGCTCGCCATGGCCGCGGTCAGCCTGTGGCTGCAGACACAGGCCCGGCACAGCGCCGAACAGCAGCGCCTGGCCGAGCACGTGGCGCTCACCGCCATCGTGGCGGACGCGTCCATGCACAGCGTCGACAGCCAGCGTCTGATCACGGCTGTGTCGGCGGCGTCCTGGTCGTTGAATGATCGGGACGCCGCCGCCGCCGTGCTGCGCTCGTTCGCCAGGTCAGGGATCAGCGGCAGGAACTACGTCTGGGCGCTGGCCGGCCTGGACGGCCACCTGCTGGCCACCGAACCGCCGTCGCTCGCTCTGCCGATCGGTCCGGACGACCCGGCGTGGCGGATCGCCCGTGCGGGACGGGCCGGCAACTCGCCCGTGATGAACGTCGACGGGATCTGGCGGGACTACGTGACGGTCCCGGTCCTGCGCGAGGGCCGGCCGGTGGCGATCGTCGTCATCGGGGAGTCGCTGCGGGACTCGCCCAACCAGGCCAACCTCGCGACCAGCGGCACGCTCGGGTTCGTCGTGGGCGGGCTGTCCGTGGTGGATTCGACCGGCACGGTCATGTTCTCCTGGAATCCCGACCTGATCGGCCGGCGGCTGGTGGCCGCGGCCAGCCTGGCGGCCCTGCGGGTCGGCGAGGCCCGGCAGATCGACGACGCCGTCGCCAGCGGCCAGGTCACCATCGTCTCGCCGCTGGCGAACATGCCCGACGTCGGCTATGTGGTGTTCCAGCAGCCGGTCCAGGCCTTCTACGGGGACATCCGCTCCGGCCGGCTCGTCCGGGACGGCAGCCTGCTGGCCGTTGTCGCCGCCGCGCTCGTCGGGCTCAACGTCCTCAACGGCCGGCGTGAAGCGGCGATCCGCCATGAGCAACGACGGCTGCAGGCCCTGCTGCACAACGCCCACGACATCGTGATCGCCACCAGGGCGGACGGGAAGATCACCTTTGTCAGTTCCGCCGTCGCGTTCCTGCTCGGCGTCGTGGCCAGCTCCTACCTCGGCCGGCGCCTGCCCGACGTCGCCCACCCGGACGACGCGGGCGTCCTGACGGAGCTGCTGCGCCAGGCCACCGGCGGGACCGCTGCCGGGGCCGGCAGCGGCTGGACGGGCCCCGGGGCAGGGGCGGGGAGGGCCGTGGCACGCGACGTCCGGCTGTCGGCCGTGGGCAGCGGCCACCGCTGGTTCGACATCGAGGCGATCGACCTGCGGGACCGCTCGGAGGCCACCGGCATCCTGCTGACCTGCCATGAGATCGGCGAACGCCGGGTCCTCCAGGACGAGCTGAGCTATCAGGCGTCCCACGACGCCCTCACCGGCCTGCCGAACCGGTCGGTGTTCGCCCGCCGGCTCGACGAGATCGCCGCCCAGCGTCCGACACCGGCGTTCGCGGTCCTGTTCATCGATCTCGACCGGTTCAAGTCGGTCAACGACACCTACGGCCACAACGCCGGCGACGAGGTGCTGAGGATCATCGGTGCCCGCCTGCGGGAAGCCGGCACCGAGCGGGACGCCGTCTGCCGTCTCGGCGGGGACGAGTTCGCCGTCATCCTGGGTGACGCCGACAGCGGCCGGGCACGCGATCTCGCCGACCAGCTGCTGGGGGCGATCCGGCGGCCGATCGTGGTCGGCGGGCGTTCCCTCACCGTGGACGCGACGATCGGTGTCGCCCTTTCGGAGTCGCAGGACGCGCCGCCCGGCGCGGTCGTCCGCAACGCGGATCTCGCGATGTACCGGGCGAAGGAGGCCGGCCGGGCACGTCCCGAAGAGCATCCGGAAACCGTTCGCCCGGACGCCCGTCAGGAAGCCTGTGTGCCGTCAGCCGGCCAGCCCTGACGTCCGGGTGTGCCGCCGGCCGCGAAGGTGCCGGCGAGCGTGGATACAGGTACAGGTATGGGTATAGATATGGATATAAGTTTGTTACTTTCCGTATAAATCGGCGGCTGTGAGCGTATGATGATGACTGTGGGTACGTGCTAACTGGCGGCTCGGCGTCGTCCGCCGCGGGACCGCAGGTAGTCGCGCACGACGTAGCGGCCGAGCGTCCCGGGATCCGGGGAGAGCATCCGGCCGCCGTTGCGGCGGACGACCTCGTCGACGAACTGGACCAGCCGTGGCTCGTCGTCGAGCATGAAGACGTTGATCGTCGCCCCGCGGCGGGTGAGCCGGTCCACCTCGGCCAGGGTCAGCTCCAGGGTCTCCGGGACCGGCGGCCAGGAGAAGGACGGCGTGCCGTTGCGCATCAGGTGCGCGGTCGGCTCACCGTCGGTGATCACCAGCACGACCGGTTCGGAATCCGGGTGCCGCGACAGCAGCCGGCCCGCGAGCATCAGGGCGTGCTGGAGGTTCGTGCCCTGGACGACCTCGGAGTCCAGGCCCGCGAGCTCCACCGGCCGCAGCAGCCGGGCGTAGTCGGAGAACCCGACCAGATGGATCGTGTCCTGCGGGAACTTCGTGTCGATCAGGGTGTGCAGCGCCAGCGCCGTCGACTTCGCCACCCCCCAGGTGCCCCGCAGCGCCATCGAGTAGGACAGGTCCACCAACAGGCAGACGACCGCGGAGGAGCGGCGTTCGGTCTCGGTCACCTCGAAGTCGCGGACGTCCAACTCGACCATCCCGTCCGGGCTGCCGGGGCCGGCCCGCAGCACCGCGTTGCGCACGGTGCGTACCACATCGATCGGCTGTGTGTCACCGAAGTGCCACGGTCGGGACGTCCCGGTGGGTTCTCCGGCGGCACCGGCGTCCCGGGAGTCGTGATCGCCGCGGCCGCGGGCGTCCATCCGCTGGAAGATGCGCGACAGCGCGCTCTGGCCGATGCGGCGGACCGCCCGCGGGGTCAGCTCCAGCTTGCCGGCGTTGCGGGTCAGGAAGCCCTGGCGCTCCAGCTCCTTCTCGATCTGCTGGAGGGTACGCAGGTCGTCAACGGCGTCCCGGCCCAGCGCCCGGGCGACCGCGTCCGGGTCGACGTCCTCGAGGGACGCCCCGGGATAGTCCTGGGACAGCGCGGCGGCGAGCTCGTCGAGCTCGGCCAGCTCCTCCAGGACGGAAGTCGCGTCACCTAGCCCGAGCGGCGTGTCACCGGTCATCGTGTCGCGGAAACGGCCCCGCCGGCCCCAGCCGAGGTCCGGCCGGGCGGCGCGCAGCGCCTGTTGCAGCCGGGAGAGTTCAGCCGCCATGCCCAGATCCGCCAGCGCCGACGCCATGAGATCGGCCAGCTCCTGGCGTTGCTGGGGGGACAGCCCCGCCAGCAGTTGGGCGGCGGCGGCGGCGCGGCGCGCCAACGAGTCCACCAGCTCGTCCAGCGTCTGCGGGTTCTCCGGGAAGAAGTCGCCGAACGAGCGCATGAACCGCTCGAAAGCGGCGTCGGTGTGCTCACCGCGGGCATCGGCTTCCAGCATGTCGTTGAGCGCGGCGAGCATTTCGGTGACCCGGGCGATGTCCTGCGGCGTGGCGTTCTCCAACGCCTGTTTCATGCCGCGGAACTGGCTGTCGAGCACCTCCCGGCGGAGCAGGTCGGAGATCTTCTCGAAGGTCTCGCGGGCCTGGGGCGAACGCCACTCGTAGCCGGCCAGCGCGTTCACGGCCCGGGCCGGGTCGGCCGGCAGCGCGTCGAGCTCGGCCTCGCGCAGCCGGGCGTCGTCGGACGGGTCGGGGAACAGCGCCGCGCGCTCCTGGCCGACGGCGGTGTCGAGGAGCTCGCGGACCTGTTCCAGGGTGCCGTCGAGGCGGCCGCGCGCCCGGGCCTCGCGCCGGCGGCGTTCCACCTGCCGGCGCAGGTCCTCAAGCCCGCGGCGCTGGTTGGTCCCGCGCCGCAGCAGCGCGTCCAGCGCCTCGCGCGGGGTCCGGCCGTCCAGGATGTGCGTGGACATCTCGTCGAGCGCGCCGGCGGCGTCGAACGGGGAGGCGAGCGGGTCGGGGCCGCCGTCCCACGGGCCGTAGCGGAAGCCGCCCGACCCGGTCGGGGCGCTCATGTGCCGTACACCGTGCGGCCCGGCAGCTCCTCCTTGGCCAGCCGCCGGTTGAGGTGCAGGCCCTCCATGGCCAGTTCCAGCCCGGCCGCGGCGAGCCCTGGCGCCTCGGCGCCGTCGACGTCCAGCTTCGCCAGGATCGCGGCGAGCCCCGAGACCGGGCCGACCCGCCGCAGCAGCTCCGCGGCGGGAACGAGGTCACCGGTCTCGACCGGCCCCTCCGTCTCGAACCGCCGTTGCAGGCCGGTCAGGTCGGTGCCGGCGAGCCGGGCGCGGAAGGTCTCGGCGACGGCCCGGCGCAGCAGGTGCGCGAGGATCTCATCCTCCCGTCCCTCCTCGAGCTGGTCGAACTCGATCTTCCCGCGTACCGCCGGTACGATCGCGGCGAGGTCGACGACCCGGGCGGTGGGGACGTCCTCGCCGGTCAGGGCCGCGCGACGGACGGCCGAGGCGGCCACGGTTTCCGCCGCGGCCACCGACAGCCGGGCCGACACACCGGAGCGCCGGTCGACCTGGGGCGCGTCGCGGACCAGCCGGGTGAAGCGGGCCACCACCTCCAGCAGGTGCTCGGGGACGGCGGGGGCGCCCAGCGGGGAGCCCTTCCAGTCCAGCACCGCCTCCTGCCGGATCAACGCCAGCTCGTCGTCGAGCCGCAGCGGGTAGTGGGTGCGGACCTCGGCGCCGAAACGGTCCTTGAGCGGCGTGATGATCCGGCCGCGGTTGGTGTAGTCCTCGGGGTTCGCCGACGCGATCAGAAACAGGTCCAGCGGCAGCCGCAGGATGTAGCCGCGGACCTGGATGTCACGCTCCTCGAGCACGTTGAGCAGGGAGACCTGGATGCGCTCGGCGAGGTCGGGCAGCTCGTTGACGCTGAAGATGCCCCGGTTGGTGCGAGGGATCAGGCCGTAGTGGACGGTCTCCGGGTCGCCGAGGGTGCGGCCCTGGGCGACCTTCACCGGGTCGACGTCGCCGATCAGGTCGCCGACGCTCGTGTCCGGCGTGGCGAGCTTCTCGCCGAACCGTTCCGACCGGTGCTTCCAGGCGACCGGCGTGTCGTCGCCGAGCTCGGTGAACAGCAGCCGGCACCGGGTGCACACCGGTGCGTAGGGATGGTCGTTGATCTCGCAGCCGACGATCACCGGCGTCCACTCGTCCAGCAGGCCGACCAGGGTGCGGATCAGGCGAGTCTTGCCCTGCCCCCGCTCGCCGAGGAAGACGATGTCGTGCCCGGCCAGCAGGGCCCGTTCCACCTGGGGGAGCACGGTGTCGTCGAAACCGACGATGCCGGGGAACCGGATCTCACCGCTGGCCATTCGGGCAAGGGTGTTCTCGCGCAGTTCCGCGCGTACGGATCGGTACCGGTGTCCTGAGCCGCGCAGGAGGCCCAGCGTCGTTGGTCCTGGGGACGGTGATGTCGGTCCGGGGGACTGTGCCGGGGACCCTGACAGATCGAGCACCAGTCGACGGTACGTCCCCTCGCTCCGTCGCGCAGGGAAGTCGCATTGTATCCACGTCCGGCATACCGGGTGTCCACCAGGAGGCACACCGGACGTGGGATGTCAACCGGCCGGTTCCCGTCGGCCGACCGGGGCCGGTCAGTTGGAGTACGGCTCCACCGTGACGATCCTGACGGTGGCCGAGCGCCCGTTGGGCAGGGTGTAGGTGACGGTGTCACCCGCCCGGTGGCCGCTGACGGCCCCACCCAGCGGTGACTGGGCCGAGTACACCTCCAGCGAGGTGCTGTGGTCCTCCCGGGAACCGATCAGGAACCGCTCCGTCTCGTCGTCCCCCGGAAAGCGCACCTCGACCACGGTGCCCGGGCCGGCCGCGCCGTCGAACTGCGGAGCCTGCCCGACCCTGGCGTCGCGCAGCAGGTCGGTGAGCTGCCGGATACGTGACTCCAGCTTGCCCTGTTCCTCCTTGGCCGCGTGGTAGCCGCCGTTCTCCTTGAGGTCGCCCTCCTCGCGGGCAGCTTCGATCTTGTTGGCGATCTCGACACGACCGGTCCCGGTGAGGTGGTCGAGCTCCTCGCGGAGCCGGTCATACGCCTCCTGGGTCAGCCACGTCTGCTGCGACACGCGTCACGCTCCTAGATTCCTCAAGAGGCCCGGAGGCACGGGAAGAACCATGATCGTTCATCCTCCGGACGCTCGTACGTCGACGGCCATACGACACATACGACCGGCCCGCGGCGCGCAGGTCGGTCGTATCGCGATTCGGCCTCGTCGGGCCCGTACGGGCCCTGGACAGGGACACCCGGTCGGGTGCTGGGAAATTGCGGGATACACGGTTGGTCGAAGGCGGATTACGAAGCGATGGGACAGGGGCAAACGCCCAGCCTAACAGTTGGGATCGGACAGGTACGGCGATGAGCAAGCGTCGCTGCTTGCCGTGCGAGGTGAGCGAGGTGAGCCGGGAATCGGCCACGCCGCTGGCCGCGCGCCAGTAGCCCGAGCGACTGTCAGCCCGCGCGGGCGATCTGACAGTCCTCGACCTCGACCACGTTCGCTTCCCGGGACGTGGTGAGCACGACCGTTGTGGTCGTGACCCGTCGGCCGTCCAGGGCCGGACCGACGACGATGTCGGTACGCCGGCCGACGGCCTCGTTGTCCCGAGCGCGTGCGCGGACAGTGCATTCTGCCACGGCGTTGGGTGACTTTTCCACATCGAATGTCAGCTCGGCCTGCGCCGGGGTGATCCGATAGGCGCGGGTCCCGTAGTTCAGCCGTTCCGGATGGCTCTGGATCCATGCGGCGCCGATCGCGGCGGCCGCGATGATGACGAGCCCCATCAGCAGGAACCAGGGGGCGACCCGGATACCGCCAAGCCATGGAATGTCCAGCAGGCGTCGCACCATGGCGAACACGCCCGACTTTCCCGTGGGGGAACCGGGTGGTGGCGCAGCGGAACCGGTTGCGGAGGGCATCGGGAACAATGGTCGCATGTCCAAGGCGATCAACGAGGGTGGCCTGCGACTCATGGCTGTACACGCCCACCCCGACGACGAGTCCAGCAAGGGTGCCGCCACCATGGCCCGCTATGTCCGCGAGGGCGTCGATGTCCTCGTGGTGACCTGCACCGGTGGTGAAGCCGGGACCGTTCTCAACCCCGCTCTGGACCGTCCGGACGTCCACGAACGTCTCGTCGAGCTACGCCGGGCCGAGATGGAACAGGCCCGGCGGATCCTCGGCGTCCGACAGGTCTGGCTGGGTTTTCTCGATTCCGGGCTGCCCGAGGGCGACCCGCTCCCACCCCTGCCGGAGGGCTGTTTCGCCCGTACGCCCATTGCCGACGCGGCCAGGCCGCTGGTCAGGCTGATGCGGGAGTTCCAGCCACAGGTCGTGGTCACTTATGATGAGAACGGTGGTTATCCACACCCCGACCACATAATGAACCACAAGATCACAATTGAGGCGTTCGAGGCGGCGGGCGACCGCGCGCGATACCAGGAGGTGGGCCAGGACGTCGGCGTGGCACCATGGCAGCCCCTCAAGCTCTACTACCACCAGACCCACCACAAGGAGCGGGTGCTCGCCCTGCACGACGCGATGCGGGCGAGCGGGCGGGAGTCCCCGTACAGCGACGCGCTGGAGAAGTGGGTCGACCGCTCCGCCGACTCCGGGCGGATCACCACCAGGGTCCCCTGCGGTGACTTCTTCGAGATCCGCGACCGCGCGCTGCTGGCGCACGCCACCCAGGTCGACCCGAACGGGCCCTGGTTCCGCGTCCCGCTGGAGATCCAGCGCGCGGCCTGGCCCACCGAGGACTACCAGCTCGCCCGTTCGCTGATCGAGGTGGGCGTGCTGCCCGAGAACGACCTGTTCAACGGCATCCGCTGAGCCGGACAGTCAGGCGGCCGGCCGCTGTCACCGGCCCGGCCGCCTGCGACACATCCGCTGGTGACCGGTGAAATCATCCGTAGCCAGGGCACGGCCGGCCGCCACCGGTCGTTGCTGCTGGCGGGAGGTGTTGACCGTGGGCATCCGAATCCACGCACGCCTTGCACGTCTTGGGACTGATGAGGGGATCACATCATGGCGATCTGGGATCGTCTGCGCACCAGCACCGCGTCGATACAGCAACAGCTCAACGCCAAGAAGAACGACCTGAAGAGCGCTGCCTTCAGGGATGCCAGCATGGCCATCTGCGCCCTGGTGGCCGCCGCCGACGGGAGCATCGACCCGGAGGAGCGCCGCAAGGTCGCCTCGCTCATCGCCTCCAACGAGGTGCTCCAGAACTTTCCCGCCGAGCAGCTCCAGCAGAAGTTCAACGACTACTGCAACAAGCTGCAGACGGACTTCGACTTCGCCAAGGTCGGCGTCATTCAGGACATCGGCAAGACGAAGAAGAAGCCGGCCGAGGCCCGTGCAGTGATCCAGATCGGGATCGTCATCGGGGGCGCGGACGGCCACTTCGACAAGTCCGAGCAGCAGGTCGTCCGCGACGCCTGTTACGCGGTGGGGCTGGACCCCAACGAGTTCGATCTATGACCGCGGCTTTCGCGGTCAGTGTCTGACCCCGCCAGGCCCGGCCGGTGCTGTCTCCCCTAGTCCGGGCCTGGCGGCGTTTGTCGCCGCCCTGCCGGGCCCGTCCGGCGGGCGCTCGGCGTAGGGTGTGGAGCGTGCCTCCAGCTGGACAGTTCCTCGCGCTTGAGGTCAGCGCCGGTACCAGTGGGTTCCTGGTCGTCCTGCTGCTGGGCCTCGCCGCTGTCGCTCTTTTCGTGATGATGCCGCGCAGCCTGGCCCGGATGCGCGGGAACGTCGCCAGCGGACGGTTCGGCGCCCCCACCACCGACCGTGACAAGCCGGTCGACAGCCAGGACCCCGGCAGCGGTATCCCGCCCCAGCACTCCCCACGGAGCGACCAGTAGGCATCCCCCGCCCAGTGGCCTCCTGAAACGCTCTCGACGGTGGAATGATCGCGCTCTGTACCGCATTGTGACGCGGGTCGTGACGCCGGAGACCGGGCAGGGAGCCGAGCCGGCTACGAATCGGGTATCTGTCGCGGAATACCGTCGCGTCGTAGGTGAAAACCGTTGGTATGGCGACGGAAGAGCGTTTTCTACCGACGATCTCAGTCCAGCCTGCGTTGACGCTTGAGCTCGGCTCGGTGCTTCTTGTCGGCTATGCGCCGTTGGACGGCGCGCGCCGACGGGCTGGTGGGGCGCCGCACGGGCTGCGGGGGGCCGCTCGCCCTACGCAGGGTCGTGATCAACTTGCTCAGGGCGGCCTCCCGGTTACGTAGCTGCGACCGGTGTTCGCTGGCCGTGACGGTGAGAACGCCGTCAACCAGTCGGCCTGCCAGCCGCTCAAGCGTCCGCTCACGTAGCGGCTCGGGCAGCGACGGCGAGCGGCGGGCGTCGAAGGACAGCTCGACCCTGCTGTCGGAGGTGTTCACGCTCTGCCCACCTGGCCCGCCCGACCGGGAGAACCGCCAGGTCAGGTCGGACTCACGCAGGACGAATCCGGAGCGTACCTGCATGGATGGATAGGTCATTCTCCCATGGTGACCGATCCCGGTGAGCGGGATTCCGGAAGGATCGTGATCATAGCCACGGTCCGGATGGCAGACCTGGCCGCCGGCTCATCCGTGCGATCTTTGTATCGGGGTCGGCGCGGGTCGCAACTGCCGCGGCCGACGTGGGTATGACCGGCCATGAGCTGCTGATTTATCAACGATCGCGCACCATAGTGTCCCGCGTTACGCTCGAAAACGGCCACGGCGGGAGGGTTCCGGCATGACTACCAGAGGAGGACCCGCGTCCACTGTGAAGCGTCCGCATCTTGACGATCTTCTTGGCGGGCTCCTCGACGCCGGTACGTGGCGGTGCTGGGACCGCGTCCCCGAACAGCCCGTGCTGAGCGCCGCCTACGGCCAGGACCTGGCGCGGGCCACCGAACGCAGCGGCGCGGATGAAGCGATCCGCACCGGCGAGGGCCATGTGGGCGGCCACCGGGTCGCGGTCGTGGCCAGCGAATACGGCTTTCTCGGCGGCAGCGTCGGGATGGCCGCGGCACGCCGGGCCACGGCCGCGATCAGGCGGGCCACCGCGCAGCGGCAGGCCCTGCTGGCCCTGCCCGCCAGCGGCGGTACCCGCATCCACGAGGGCACCCCCGCCTTCCTCCAGATGCTGACGATCAGCAGCGCCATCGCCGAGCACCGGGCGGCGGGCCTGCCCTACCTTGTCTACCTGCGCCATCCGACGACCGGGGGCGTGCTCGCGTCCTGGGCATCCCTCGGGCATGTCACGTTCGCCGAGCCGGGGGCGCTGGTCGGCTTCCTCGGGCCCCGGGTCGTCGAGGCGCTCACCGGCACGCCGCTCGGACCGGACGCGCAGAACCCCGAGACGCTGCGCCTGGCCGGCCTGGTGGACGCCCTCGTCGCACCCGAGGAACTGCGGGAAAGCGTCCAGCGGGTGCTCAACGTCGTCGCGGGCGGCAGCCCTGTCCCTCCCCCGGAGCACGGCGGCGCGGCGGAGCCGATGGCCGCCCCGGAGATCTCCGGGGCGGCCATCGGGGCCAACTTCTCCGGGGCCGGCCTGGCCGACGTCGAACTGTCCGGGTCCAACCTGTCCGGAGCCGTGCCGGCTGGCTCCGAGCCGTTCAGGATCACGCTGTCCGGTTCCCAGCCGACCGGGAGCGGACGGGATCCGTGGATGTCGGTGCTGGCCACCCGAGCGCCCGACCGTCCCGGCCTGCGCGAGTTCCTGGCGGTGGCCAGCGACGTCACACTGCTCGGCGCGTCCGACCTGGGCCGAGGCGTCAGCCAGGGGATGGACACGTCCGGCACGCCGATCGTCACCGCACTCGCCCTGCTGCGGGGGACACCCTGCGTCGTCATCGGGCAGGACAGGTCGGTCCAGCGGCATCGGCGCATCGGCGTGGCCGATCTCGATGCGGCCCGGGACGCGGTGCGCCGGGCCGCGGACCTGCGGCTACCGGTCCTCACCGTCATAGACACCCCGGGCGCCGAGCTGTCGGAGGCCGCCGAACGCCACGGGATCGCCCCGGCGATCGCGCGTTGCCTGGCGACGCTGTTGACGACACCGGTACCAACAGTGAGCGTGCTGCTCGGGCAGGGCACGGGCGGCGCGGCGCTCGCCCTGCTGCCGGCGGACACGGTCATCGCCGCCGAGGACGCCTGGCTTGCTCCGCTGCCGCCCGAGGGCGCCTCGGTGATCATGTATCGGGACGTCGGTCACGCCGCCGGTATGGCCCGCGGGCTACGGATCACTGCCCATGATCTCCAGCGGCTGGGCGCGGTTGACCTGGTCCTCCCCGTCCCGGACGGCGGTGTGAACGGCGGCCCGAGGACGGCGGCGGACACCCGTGGGTGGGTGGCCGGTCTCGCCGAGACCGCCGCCGGATGCCTGCGCGCCGTCGTGGGGCTGGACCCGGCGGCGAGACTGGCGGCCCGCCGCGACCGCCACAACCAGTTGACACCGTAGCCTCCCCGGGCCGCCCCGCTCCCCCCGTGGGCGGCCCGGGGAAGGCCCTCGCAGGAAGGCCCTCGCAGAAAGACTGAGGTGGGGGTCAGCCGAGGGCGATGTTGACGATCCGGCCGGGGACCACGATCAGCCGCTTCACCGTCCGGTCCGTGGTGTGCCGCGCGTACTCCTCGTGGCCGGTCACCAGATCGCGGACGGTCTGTTCGTCGGCGTCCGCGGGGACGTCGACGGTGAACCGCACCTTGCCGTTGACCTGCACCGGCAGCGTCACCGTGGACTCGGCCGCCAGCGAGGCGTCCCCCTGTGGGAAGGGACGCAGGGCGAGCGAGCCGTCGTGGCCCAGCCGGGACCACAGCTCCTCGGCGATGTGCGGGGCCAGCGGCGCGACCATGAGGACCAGCGCCTCGGCGAGTTCGCGGGGCAGCCCGCCCGAGCCGCCGTAGCGCTTGCTGACGAAGTTGGTCAGCTCGATCAGGCGGGCCACCGCGGTGTTGAAGCGCAGGCCCGCGTAGTCCGCGCGGACGGCGAGGATCGTGCGGTGCAGCACCCGGGTGGCCTCGGCGTCCGGTTCGGCGTCGGAGACGGCCGCCGCGCCTGTCGCCTCGTCGACGATGTTGCGCCACAGCCGTTGCAGGAAGCGGTGGGAGCCGACGATGTCGTCGGTGTGCCAGGGTCGGTCCGCGTCCAGCGGGCCCATGGCCATCTCGTAGACCCGCAGGGTGTCCGCGCCGAAGTTGTCGTACATCTCGTCCGGGCTGACGCTGTTCTTCAGGCTCTTGCCCATCTTCCCGGAGCGCCGGTTCACCGGTTCGCCGTCGTGGGTGAACCCGCCGTCGCCGGTGCGGACGACCTCGGCGGCGGGCACGTACATGCCGCGGGCGTCGGTGAACGCGTCCGCCTGGATGTAGCCCTGGTTGAACAGCCGCTTGAACGGCTCCTTCGTCGAGACCAGCCCCAGGTCGTAGAGGACCTTGTGCCAGAACCGCGCGTACAGCAGGTGCAGGACGGCGTGCTCGACACCGCCGACGTAGAGGCCCACGCCGCCGTCGCCGGGCGGGCCGCCGGGGGTGTGCATCCAGTAGCGCTCGACCTCGGCGTCGACGAAACGTTCATTGTTCGTTGGGTCGAGGTAACGCAGGTAGTACCAGCAGGAGCCGGCCCACTGCGGCATGGTGTTGGTCTCGCGCCGGTACGTCTTCGGCCCGTCGCCCAGGTCGAGGGTGACGGTGGCCCAGTCGGTGACCCGTGCCAGCGGGGGGACCGGGTCGCTGACGTCGTCGTCGGTCACGGCCGTTGGCCGGAAGTCGGTCATCTCCGGCAGGGTGACCGGCAGCATGTCGTCCGGGAGCGCGACCGGCAGGCCGTCGGAGTCGAACACGATCGGGAACGGCTCACCCCAGTAGCGCTGCCGGGAGAACAGCCAGTCCCGCAGCCGGTAGGAGCGGGCGGCGCGGCCCGCGCCGACGTCCTCCAGCCAGCGGACCGTCGTCTTGATCGCGTCCGGTTTCGACAACCCGGCCAGGGACGGCGCCGCGCCCGACGTCGGCAGGTACTCTCCCTCTCCGGCGAAGGCGACTGGCCAGGTGTCCGGGGTCGCGCCCGCGGGCACCTGGTGCTCGGCGCGCCAGTCCTCGCTCGGCGCGAGCACGGCCGGGACGGGCAGGCCGAACTGCCGGGCGAAGGAGAAGTCGCGCTGGTCGTGCGCGGGAACAGCCATGATCGCGCCCGTCCCGTACCCCATCAGGACGTAGTCGGCGAGGAAGACCGGGATGGTGCCGCCGGTGACCGGGTTGGTGACGTACGCGCCGGTGAACACGCCGGTGCGCGGGACCTCGTCGGTGCCGCGCTGACGGTCGCCCAGGCGGGCGTACTCCCGATAGGCGGCCACGGCCGCCTGGGGCGTCCAGACCGCCTGGTCCGTCGCCGGGGCGCCGCCGTCGGCTCCTGGGGCGCTGCTGTCGTCCCCCGGGCCGGGGCCAGGAGCATCCTGCGGCTCGGCGCCCGGGGTGGGGGGCGGGCTGGCGAACGTCCATTCGACAGGGGTGTCCGGCGGCCAGGCCCGCGCGGTCAGCGTGTCGACGAGGGGGTGTTCCGGGGCGAGCACCATGAAGGTGGCGCCGGCCAGGGTGTCGGGGCGGGTGGTGAACACCTCGACACGTGCGTCGGACTCGACCGCGGGGAACTCGACCATGGCGCCGTCGCTGGGCCCGATCCAGTTCCGCTGCATCTGCTTGATGGAGTCCGGCCAGTCGACCAGGTCCAGGTCGGCGATCAGACGTTCGGCGTAGGCGGTGATCCGCAGCACCCACTGGCGCAGCGGGCGGCGGAAGACCGGGTAGTTGCCGATGTCGCTGCGCCCGTCGGCGGTGACCTCCTCGTTCGCGAGCACCGTGCCGAGTCCGGGGCACCAGTTGACCAGCTGCTCGGAGATGAAGGCCAGCCGGTAGCTGTCCACGACCTGTCGGCGCTCGGTCGAGCTGAGCTGTGACCAGGGCCTGTTGCGTGGGTTGGCGTCGCCGCGGGGCGCCCGGGTGCCGGCGGTGAACTCGGCGATCAGCTCGTCGATCGGGCGGGCGCGGTCGGCCTGGTCGTCGTACCAGCTGTTGAAGATCTTGAGAAAGATCCACTGTGTCCACCGGTAGTACGCCACGTCCGTGGTGGCGATCTCCCGGCGGGTGTCGTGGCCCAGCCCCAGCCGGCCGAGCTGGCGCCGCATGTTGTCGATGTTGGCTTCGGTGGTGACCCGCGGGTGCTGCCCGGTGTTGATGGCGTACTGCTCGGCCGGCAGGCCGAAGGCGTCGTAACCGAACGGGTGCAGGACGTTGTAGCCGGTCATCCGCAGGTAGCGGGCGAACACGTCGGTGCCGATGTACCCGAGCGGATGCCCCACGTGCAGGCCGCTGCCGGACGGGTAGGGGAACATGTCCATGACGAAGAACGGCGGCCGTCCGGCGACCTCGTCGAAACCGTCCGACAGCGGGCCCCGCGGGTTGGGGGAGTGGAACGTCCCCCGCCGCGACCACGCCTGCTGCCAGCGGCGCTCGATCTCGCCGGCGAGCCGGGCGTCGTAACGGAACGGCAGGTCCACGGCTCCGGTCGCGCCGCCCGTGGCCGGCTGAGCGTCCACCGGCCGGGTGTCATCGTCACGCCCGGTGACGGTGTGGCCGGCGGCAGCGTCCCTGGTGTCCCGCGCGCCGGTGTCCCGCACGGCGTTGCCGTTGGTGCCGCTGTGCTCGACACGGCTGTGCTCGGTACTGCTGGTCATCTCTCATCATCCTCAGGTCAACCCGACCCGATCCGTCCCGCGGACCCTGCGGGAATCCGCGGATCACGACAGCGGAACCAGCTGTGCTGGCTCATGGCAGGCACACGCGGATGGTGTCGATCGTTGGTTCGAGCCTATCCGGAGCCTGTGAACCGGGGCTGGCAGGCCGGGCCGGAAGGCCCGGAAGGTATGGCGCCCGACAGCGGGTACGAGAGCCGAAGGTACCGGACGCAGGCCAGGCCGATGCCGGCCGCGATCAGGTGGCCGGCGGCGGTGAAGTCGGGGGTGTGGACCGCGGCGAGGACGAGCGGCGCCAGCAGGCCGCCGACCAGCGGCCACCGCCGGTGCGCCCGCGCCGTGGCGGCGAGCACCGCGGCGCAGGCGATCAGGCCATAGCTGGCGCCGACGTCGACGGCGTCGGTGACATGCCCGCCGACAAGCCCGGCACGCTGGCCCAGCAGCAGCCCGCCGGCGACGAGCAGGCTCGCTCCGACATGCCCGGAGGCGAACACGCCGAGTGCCGGTCGGGGGCCGGCCACCCGTTCCAGCGGCGCGAGCAGCGCCGCCACCGCGGCGGCCGTCTGCGGGAACGTGCCTCTTTCGAGCCAGAACGCGCTGGCCACCAGCACGTACAGTGGGCGGCTGCGCAGCCCCGCGAGGTTGGTGGACCGGCTGCGCAGCAGGCGCTGGTAGGCGTCCTGGTCGAGCCGGTGGACGACCGCGAGCATGGCCGAGGTGACGCTCAGGACGCAGAGGTAGGCCATGGCCAGGGGCGCGGCCCGCCAGGCCCGGGCCAGCGGGTCGTCCCGGCTTGCGGACGCCGTCCGCCGTACCCGCGGCCAGGTCCGCGGCAGCGGGCCGGGGCCTGGGCCTGGACCGGGCCGTAACCGCGCCCGGGACAGTGCGATCTGTAAGTAGGACGCGGTTTGTGGGTGAGAAGACGCGGAATGTAAGTAGGGCGGCGCGGAGGTTGCCCTGCAGGTCACCATCCGGTCGACTGGCACCATAAAAGGTTCCAAGCGCCCACGGCCCGCTGAGCTTCCCGGCGGCGGGATGCTGGGTACATGCCGAACCGTCTAGCCGAGCAGACCTCGCCGTACCTCCTCCAGCACGCCGACAACCCGGTCGACTGGTGGCCCTGGGGGCCGTCGGCCTTCGCCGAGGCCACGGCCAGGGACGTACCTGTCCTGCTGTCCGTGGGCTACGCGTCCTGCCACTGGTGTCACGTGATGGCGCACGAGTCGTTCGAGGATCCGGACACCGCGGCGATCATGAACGAGTACTTCGTCAACGTCAAGGTCGACCGGGAGGAGCGGCCCGACGTCGACGCCGTCTACATGGACGTCACGGTCGCCCTCACCGGCCATGGCGGCTGGCCGATGACGGTGTTCCTCACCCCGGCCGGGGAGCCGTTCTTCGCCGGTACCTACTTCCCGCCGGCGCCGCGGCCGGGGATGAGCTCGTTCCGGCAGCTTCTTGCCGCGGTCACGCACGCGTGGCGGACGCGGCGTGACGAGGTGGCGGCCTCCGGCGCGGACATCACGCGCCGGATCGCCGCGGCGGCGCTGGGGTCGGCCGGCCCGCCAGCCGGGCTCACCGGCGACCTGCTCGACACCGCCGTGGCGAAGGTCGCACGGTCCTTCGACCCGGAGCACGGCGGTTTCGGGTCGGCGCCGAAGTTCCCGCCGTCCGCGCTGCTGGAGATGCTGCTGCGGCACCACGCCCGCACGGGGGACGCCGCCAGCCTGCGGATGGTCACCACCACCTGTGAGCGGATGGCCCGCGGCGGGATCTACGACCAGCTCGCGGGCGGGTTCGCCCGTTACAGCGTGGACGCCACCTGGACGGTTCCGCACTTCGAGAAGATGCTCTACGACAACGCCCAGCTACTACGGGTGTACCTGCACCTGTGGCGGGCGACCGGGTCACCGCTGGCCGAGCGGGTCGCCCGGGAGACGGCCGCCTTCCTGCTGCGCGACCTGGGGACCACGGAAGGCGGGTTCGCCTCGGCGCTGGACGCGGACACGGTCGTCCCCGCCGGGCCCGGATCCGGCGGGGACGAATCACCCGGGCACAACGCCGGCGGGCACAACGCCGGCGGGCACAACGCCGGCGGGCACGGTGCGGAGGGCGCCACCTACGTGTGGACGCCGGCCGAGCTCGTCGACGTCCTCGGTCCGGCGGATGGCGCCTGGGCCGCGGACGTCTTCGGCGTGACCGCCGCAGGCACGTTCGAGCACGGCAGCTCCGTCCTGCGGCTGCCGGCGGACCCGGACGACCCTGGCAGGTTCGCGTCGGTGCGCGAGCGGCTTGCGCGGGCCCGGGCGGCCCGCCCGCAGCCCGCCCGGGACGACAAGATCGTCGCTGCCTGGAACGGGCTCGCGATCGCGGCGCTCGCCGAGGCCGGCGCGCTGCTGGCCGAACCGGCCTGGGTGACCGCCGCCACCAGCGCCGCGACGCTGCTGCGCGACGTCCATCTGGTGGACGGCCGGCTGCGGCGCACCAGCCGGCACGGCCGTGTCGGGACGAACGCCGGGGTGCTGGAGGACTACGGCGACGTGGCCGAGGGCCTCCTCGCCCTGTACCAGGTCACCGGGGACGAACAGTGGCTGGCGCTGGCCGGTGACCTGCTGGCCGTCGTCCGGGCGCGCTTCGCCGCGGACGACGGTGGTTTCCACGACACCGCCGACGACGCCGAGCGGCTGCTGCGCCGGCCGCGGGACCCTTCGGACTCGCCGACGCCGTCCGGCCAGGCCGCGGTTGCCGGCGCCCTGCTGACCTACGCGGCGCTGACCGCCTCCGACGAGCATCGCCGGGCCGCCGAGCACGTGCTGGAGGTGCTCGCCCCACTGCTTGCCGCGAACGCGTCCTTTGCCGGATGGGCGGGGGCGGTCGGCACGGCGCTACTGGCCGGCCCCGCCGAGATCGCCGTCGTCGGCCGTCCGGATCTCGAGCGGACGGCCCGGCTGACCACCTCACCGGGCGCGGTCGTGGTCACTTCCGGGCCGCTGGCGCGGGGACGGGGCACGGCGGGGGTCTACGTGTGCCGGGGTTTCGTCTGCGAACGTCCGGTGAGCACGGTGGAGGCGGTGCGTGACCAGCTGGGAGTCCGGCTCGTCCTGCCAGCGACCAGCTGAGCGTCTCGCGGGTGAGCCGGGCTTCCTGCCGCCGGACGCGGCTCTCGAGATGTTCGTGAGCGATACCTATTGCCATGTATCTTTTGTAAGTATGTAATCAATCGAGGTGCGAGATGCCTGGAAGCCCGCACCAGATGCGGACCGCGAGGAGGCAGACATGGCGGGTGCGCGTGGACGTGGCTTCGGCCGCTGGGGTGAGCGTGAGCCGGTGCCGCCCGCGGACGACGCTCCGGCGTGGTTCGCGGGCAGGCTGCCCGACACCTGGTTCACCGGTGCCGCGACGGTGACCGTCGACCGGGACGAGATCGTGGTGGTGGGGACGATCCCCGCCGCGGAGCTGGAGACCGATGATCCCGCCGCGGTCGCCGCCGCCGAGTCGGGCCGTATCCGCCGGTTCCGTGAGCAGACCAGGGACGCCCGGATCGCGATTGCCCAGGAGGCCGAGCGGCGCTACGGGCGCAAGGTGGCGTGGGGCGCGACCGCGGGCGGAACGACCGAGTTGTTCACCACCCTGTCCGTTCCGGTGATGACCAGGCTCCGGCAGCCGGAACGCCAGGTACTCGACACGCTGGTCGACGCCGGGGTCGCGCGCAGCCGAAGCGACGCGCTGGCCTGGTGTGTCCGGCTTGTCGGTGACAACGCGCAGCCGTGGCTGGCCCGCCTGCGGGAGGCGCTGGAGAAAGTCGAACAGGTCCGGGCGGAGGGGCCGGAACTGTGAACCCGAATTCCGCCCCGGCCGGCGGGCCCGCGAGATAGCGAGTTTTCGGTCAGACCGTTCTGGTCCTATCTTGCGTAGATTGCCAGAATGACGGCGATATAGTGACATGTCGCCGCGACGATGGTAAACGCGTGAAAGACCTCGTGGTAGCCGAACGTCCGCGGAGCCGGGTTTGGGCGTCGAGACGCGTAGACAAATGCCCCGAGGCTGTACAGAACGCCACCGGCGAGGATCAGAACCAACGCCGCGACGCCGGCGGTGTGTAGCAGCTCGGGTATGACGAAGACCGCGACCCAGCCGAGGGCGATGTACAGCGGCACCATCAGGAAGCGCGGTGAGTGCAGCCAGAGCATCCGCAGTCCGATACCGACCGCGGCGCCTCCCCAGACCACCATGAGTATCGTCCGGGCGGTCCGCGGTGGAAGCGTGAGCAGGGCCAGCGGTGTGTAAGTTCCGGCGATGAAAACGAAGATCATGGAATGATCGAGTCGTTTCATCAGTGATCGCGCGCGTGATGTTGACCACATCCTCCGGTGATACAGCGCGCTCGTGCCGAACAGCATGGCGATGCTTAGCGCATAAACGCCCACCGCCATCCGTGCACGGAACGTCGTGGCCAGCGTAATGGCGATGACGCCGAGTGCCAGGCTGATCGGGAAGGCGCCCGCATGCAACCATCCGCGCATCCTTGGTCGCACCAAGTCGCTTGGGTGGTGACGGAAGTCGCGGCCGGGTGCGGTCGTGGTCACGCGGTCACCGTATCTTGCCCCTGTCATGGTTGCCAGTGGGCATCGTTGATCGGCTTCTCGTGGGCTTCGTGACGGAAGATTTGCCCGATTGCCGTGGCTCGACCGCGCGACTGTTGGAAGCTCCCAAGGTAGAGTCAAAAGATCCTGTACACGGCCTCGAATCGCCTATGGCTGTGGCTGATCCACTATGTGCTGGACGGTGATGGCGCGGGCGCGGTGTTGCGGGGTGACGGCGCGTGCGTTCTGTGGCCCCGGGCACGAGTGGACCTTCCACGGCGTGGGTATAGGTGCTATGGCGGGGCCGTGGTGGGCTCGACTCAAGCGGAGGTGGGAGCTGTGACGACCGCGGCGCAGATTTCGGGGCTTGACGCCGCCCCGACCAGGCATGCCGGGCTGATTGCCTGGGTGCGTGAGATCGCCGAACTCACCCGGCCGGACCGGATTTGGTGGTGTGACGGTTCTGACGCGGAGTATGCGGAACTATCCCGCCTGCTTGTCGACAAAGGAACGTTCATCCCGCTGGACCCCGAGAAGCGGCCCGGCAGTTTCTACGCCGCTTCCGATCCCACCGACGTCGCCCGGGTCGAGGACCGTACCTTCATCTGCTCGCGGAATCCCGAGGATGCCGGGCCGACCAACAACTGGACCGATCCGGATGAGATGAAGGTGAAACTGCGGGGCCTGTTCGAGGGCAGCATGCGGGGGCGGACGCTGTATGTCGTGCCGTTCTGCATGGGCCCGCTGGGCTCCCGTATTTCGGCGCTCGGAGTCCAGCTCACCGACTCGGCATATGTCGCCGTGTCAATGCGGACGATGACCCGCATGGGCGCGCCCGCCCTGGAGCAGCTGGGTGACGACGGTTTCTTCGTCCCGGCCGTGCATTCACTGGGCGCTCCGCTCGAGCCCGGCCAGGAGGACGTGCCGTGGCCGTGTAACTCGACCAAGTACATCACGCACTTCCCGGAGACCCGGGAGATCTGGTCCTACGGCTCGGGTTACGGCGGCAACGCCCTGCTCGGCAAGAAGTGCTATGCCCTGCGTATCGCCTCGGTGATGGCCCGGGACGAGGGCTGGCTGGCCGAGCACATGCTCATCCTCAAGCTCACCTCGCCCACCGGAAGGGTTCACTTCATCGCGGCGGCGTTTCCGTCGGCCTGCGGCAAGACCAACCTGGCGATGCTCATTCCCACCCTGCCGGGCTGGAAAGCCGAGACCATCGGTGACGACATCGCCTGGATGCGGTTCGGGGAGGACGGCCGGCTTTACGCGGTGAACCCGGAGGCCGGTTTCTTCGGGGTGGCGCCCGGCACGGGTGTGGAGACCAACCCCAACGCGATCGCGACCCTGTGGGGCAACACGGTCTTCACTAATGTCGCCCGCACCGACGACGGCGATGTGTGGTGGGAGGGGCTGACGAAGGAGAAGCCAGCCCACCTGCTGGACTGGAAGGGCCGGGACTGGACACCGGATTCCCCCGAGCCGGCCGCGCACCCCAACGCCCGTTTCACCGTGCCGGCGGGCCAGTGCCCGACGATCGCACCGGAGTGGGAGGATCCGAAGGGCGTCCCGATCTCGGCGATCCTCTTCGGCGGGCGCCGGGCGACCGCGGTCCCGCTGGTGACCGAGGCGCCGACCTGGCAGCGCGGGGTGTTCTACGGGTCGATCGTCGCCTCGGAGACGACCGCGGCGCAGGCCGGCGCGATCGGCAAGCTGCGGCGTGACCCGTTCGCGATGCTGCCCTTCTGCGGCTACAACATGGCCGACTACTTCGCGCACTGGCTGTCGATCGGCCGCAAGGTCGACTCGGCGAAGCTCCCGCGGATCTACTATGTCAACTGGTTCCGCAAGAGCGCGCAGGGCCGTTTCCTGTGGCCGGGCTTCGGGGAGAACAGCCGGGTGCTGGCCTGGATCGTCGGCCGCCTCGAGGGCGAGGCCGACGGGGTGGAGACCCCGTTGGGTGTCCTGCCCACCCCGGAGGCGCTGCCCACCGAGGGGCTCGACGTCCCGGCCGAGGATCTCGCTGAGCTGCTCACCCTCGACACCGAGCTGTGGAAGGAGGAGGCGGAGTTGATCCCCGAGCACTACCGGACCTTCGGCGACGCGCTTCCGGCCGAGCTGTGGGCCGAGCAGGAGGCCCTGGTCGACCGTCTGAAGGGCTGACGAGGGGGCTGATCACGGTCCGTCCCACGGTTGTGACCGCGGGGGTGTGACCGCGGAGATCGGGCCGGTGTCCGGCATGCGCCACGGACGCCGGCCCGATCGCTGCCGCCGCGGCCTGTCCGGCGTTCTGGCGTCCATCCCGGGTCGGTGCGCTGGCTGCCCGCGTCCGCCGCTGTTTGTCTGCGCCAGCCGTCTGTTTGTCGTCGTCTGTTTGCTGCCGTCTGTTTGTCGAGGGCGCGCTACCCGTAGCGGGCGCGCCCGTTGCCGCCGATCCGCTTCGCTGATCTGTCCGGCCGTTCTGCCCGGTTGATCTGTCCGGAGGTCCTGTCGGCGTTCTGCCCGGGTCCTCTGGAAATGTCGCCGGCCAGTGCCGCGGCCGTCGGTTCTCCGGCCGGGACGTGCCCCGTTCTCCGATCGGTATGTGCCAGCCAGGTAAACGCTGGGAAACGTCAGGATACGAACGCGAGGACACATAGTTGTCTTCTACGGCACGGTCCAGAAAAAATGATCATGTTTGTGGCTGGGGTACAAGCGATTTCCCGTTGACCATCACCATACGGTCGGTGACCGTTGCTGAGCGTGTTGTGCGAAGATGGTCGCGCTTTCGTGGCGGGGGAGCTAACGTGTGGCCCTGGGTACGCCGGGTGGGCGTCGCACGACGATGATCCACCAGGCGGGACCAAGATGGCTCAAGTCGTGGTCCGGCACTGGGCCGGGCCACTCGGGAGGCCCCTCGGTGCCGCATTCGCGACAACGCCAGGAGGCCGGTGCCCGGCCTCCTGCGAGGGGCCCGGTCCCGGACTTCCTCCGAATAAGCGGGTGGGCGTGTGCCACGAACGCATGTCGTCGACACAAGCGTGCTCCTGTCTGATCCTGGCGCGCTGCTGCGGTTCGCGGAGCACAATGTGGTGCTTCCTCTGGTAGTCGTAGGAGAACTGGAAGGAAAGCGGAACCACCCCGAACTGGGCTGGTTCGCCCGCGAGGCCCTTCGACTCCTTGACGACCTACGAATCCGCCACGGTCGGCTGGATCAGCCACTGCCGTTGGACGACGGTGGAACGCTACGGGTCGAACTCAATCACACCGACCCGTCGGTACTCCCACCGGGGTTCCGGGTGGATGACAATGACTCGCGCATTCTTGCCGTCGCGCTCAATCTTGCCGGGGAGGGCAACGACGTCGTCCTGGTCACCAAGGACCTGCCGCTGCGGGTGAAGGCATCCGCGGTCGGGCTCGCCGCCGAGGAGTACCGGGCGCAGACGCCGGTGGACTCCGGCTGGAGCGGCATGGCGGAGCTCGCCGTTGCCCAGGACGACCTGGACCGGCTCTACGCCCGCGAGACCGTCGAGATCCCGGACGCCGCCGGACTGCCGTGCCACACGGGGCTGGTGCTCACCGCGGCCGGCGGCAGCGCCTCCGCGCTGGGCCGGGTGACCGCGGACAAGAAGGTGCGGCTGGTCCGTGGCGACCGGGAGGCGTTCGGCCTGCACGGGCGGTCCGCGGAACAGCGGGTCGCGCTCGACCTGCTGCTCGACCCCGACGTCGGGATCATCTCCCTGGGCGGGCGAGCCGGTACCGGCAAGTCGGCGCTGGCGTTGTGTGCCGGCCTCGAAGCGGTGATGGAACGCCGGCTGCACCGGCGGGTCGTGGTGTTCCGGCCGCTGTACGCCGTCGGCGGCCAGGATCTCGGCTACCTCCCCGGCAGCGAGAACGAGAAGATGGCGCCCTGGGCACAGGCCGTCTTCGACACCCTCGGTGCCCTGGTCTCCCAGGAGGTCATCGAGGAGATCGCCGACCGCGGCATGCTCGAGGTACTGCCGCTGACACACATCCGCGGCCGGTCGCTGCACGACGCGTTCGTCATCGTGGACGAGGCACAGTCGCTGGAACGCGGCGTGCTGCTGACCGTGCTGTCGCGCCTGGGGCAGGGGTCACGGGTCGTGTTGACGCATGACGTCGCGCAGCGTGACAACCTGCGGGTGGGCCGGCACGACGGGGTCGCGTCCGTGATCGAAACCCTGAAGGGCCATCCGCTGTTCGCGCACGTCACGCTCACCCGCTCCGAGCGGTCGCCGATCGCCGCGCTGGTCACCACCATGCTGGAGGATCTCGTTCTGTAGGACCCGTGGTCCCCGCGGGAGGTGCTCTACCGGTCCCGCGGAACGTCCACCGGCTCGGCCCGGGCCAGGTTCGCCCGGCCGGGCCGGGTTCGGGATGGACGAGTACGCGACCAGGGAACGTACCGGGCACGGACGGGGTTGACGTTTCAGGCCCTGTCGCCGAGGGGCCGCGGTGGTGCATCATGCTTCTTCCGTGTCACCGCGGACCGGACAAGTCCCGGAGGTTCCAGCAGATGTTCTTCACTCGCCACAAGTCCACCCTGCCCACGGCCGAGCAGGCGCTGCCCGGTCGCCTGGTGCCCGCCTTCGCCGTGCCCGAGCGGCACGCCGTCCTCGGTACGCCGTTGCGGGGGCCCTTCCCGGCGGGGCTGGAGAGTGCCGTGTTCGGGCTCGGCTGCTTCTGGGGCGCGGAGCGGAAGTTCTGGCAGACCCCCGGGGTGTACTCGACCGCGGTCGGGTATGCGGGCGGCATCACGCCGAACCCGACGTACGAGGAGACCTGCTCGGGCCTGACCGGGCACACCGAGGTCGTCCAGGTGGTGTTCGACCCGGCAGTGGTGAGCTACGAGAACCTGCTGAAGGTCTTCTGGGAGGCGCACGACCCGACCCAGGGCATGCGTCAGGGCAACGATGCCGGCACCCAGTACCGCTCGGCGATCTACACCTTCTCGGATGAGCAGCTTGCCGCGGCACACCGCAGCCGGGACGCCTTCCAGGCCGTCCTCGACACCGCCGGCTTCGGTCCGATCACCACGGAGATCGCCCCCGCCGGGCCGTTCTACTTCGCGGAGGACTACCACCAGCAGTACCTGCACAAGGTCCCCAACGGCTACTGCGGCCTCGGCGGCACCGGCCTGTCCTGCCCGGTCGGCGTAGCCCGGACCGACGCCGGCTGACCGGCCGCAAATCTGACTCGGTCGGTCGGGCTACCCACCAGCGGCCGACGAGACGCCCCGCGGCACCCGGCGGATGTCCGCCCTGCTCGCTGACGTGGGCATGTGGGTGACGCCGACGCCCTCTCCGGCGAAAGTCCGTGCCGCTGGGAGCGGTAGGCAACGATCTGGAGTCGGATTCAGCGGCTGATCTGCGCCGCGGCGGCGCTCATCCGCTTCAGGAGACGGCTGGTGGCGGGCACCTGGGTGAACCCGTACTTGATGTAGAAGGAGACTGCCTGTTCGTCGATCGCGTCGACCACGATGAACCGCGCGGCGACTGTCCTGGTTGCCTCGACGATCCGGTCGACGGCGTCGGCAAGCAGGAGGCCACCGAGCCCTTGACCCTGAAGCGTCTTGTCCAGCGCCAGCTTCGCCAACAGGACTGCCGGGATCTGCACGGGGTTTCCACGGCGTGACGACCTCGGCAGGTCGTCACGCGTCAGGAGATGGGCCGCGATCGTGTAGTAGGCGACCGCCCGCCCATCGGCGGACGAGGCAAAGGTCCGCCCAGTTCTGCGCGACTCGGTGGTGAGAGCATGACGACGAAGCCACTCGTCGAGCTCGGACCGGCCGCTGTCGAAGCGATCCGCTCCGTGGCCTACATCCAGTGCCTCGCTGACGAACCTGCTCGCGGTCGCCGTCGCTCGATGACGGAGCCAAGCCGTGCGGCGGCGCGGGTCAGGGCGTCGTTGGGCTCCGCGGGGGCGTCCAGGGAAGCAAGTAGTTCGTCGAAGGAGCCCGCCGGGACCCTCGTGATGAGTTCGTACTCCCGGAGCACCTCCGCGGCGCGCTCCTCTGCGGCGGCGGCACCGCCCGGCGAGTTGGGGGAACGGGTCCGGGGGCGGTCGGTTCGTGGGATGATCGTGGTGGCATTGTTCGCGAGGTGCCCCAGGTTGCCTGGGCTCTCGGGCGTATGACCGTGTCACCGAGGTACATGGACGGGACGGCTTCGTCATCTCGCCCATTCCTTCACTTACGGTGATGGCCGCGTGCTCCGGCCGTCGGAAAACCGGGGGCGGTGACCGGTCGGGTGTGCTCGGGGTGGCCAGGCGGCCGGGGAGAATCGGGAAGCCGGTGTGAGTCCGGCACGGGCCCGCCGCGGTGATCGGGGAGCCGCCGCCCACGCGCACGGGCCACGTCCGACGGATCGGGTGCTGACGGACTGGATGGTGGTCGTCCAGGTGCCGTCCGCGCGATCGAGGTCCGCTGGACGCGGCCCGGGAGCAGCCACTGGACCACGCGGTCCGGGAAGGCGGGCGGTCAGGTGTTGATCCGAGAGTCCGAAGACCGGCCTCGCATCCGTGCCATCCGTCGACGGGCGGGTGGCGGACAGCGGGAGCCTGCCATGCCAGTGGACCTGTACGGCGTGATCCATCAGCGGCGTGACGTCCGCGCCCAGTTCACCGGGGCACCGATCCCGGACGGCGTCCTCGAGCGGGTGCTTGCCGCGGCACATGCCGCTCCCAGCGTCGGGCTGAGTCAGCCGTGGGACTTCATCGTGATCGAAAACCAGCGCACCCGGCGCGCTTTCTACGAGCATGTCAGACGGGAACGCGCGGTCTTTGCCGCGACTCTGACGGGTGAGCGGGCCGCCCGGTTCGCCCAGATCAAGATCGATGGTGTCCTGGAGTCCACGCTTTCCCTCGTGGTGACCTATGACGAGAAGCGCGGCGGGCATGCCGTCCTGGGCCGGCATGCCATTGCGGACGCGGGGGTGTACTCGGTATGTTTGGCGATCCAGAATCTGTGGCTGGCGGCCACCGCTGAGGGCCTCGGGTGCGGCTGGGTGTCATTCTTCCGTGAACAGGCCGTCCAGGACATGCTGGGTATTCCCGACGGTATCCGGCCGGTCGCGTGGCTGTGCCTCGGCCCGGTCACGCATCACGAGCAGGCCCCCGACCTGGAAAGACATGGCTGGGCCCGCCGCCGGCCGCTGGAGCGCGCACTCCATCGTGAGACGTGGCAGTCCGCTATTGATCATCTGTAGTGGGCGGGAAAAAGCCGTCCGTGTACACATGGGGGATACACATGGGGCGGGATGCGTCTGGTTGGAGGCAGGGCGCGGCCGACCGCGAACGAGGCCACGGTTCGGCCCCGCGTCGCCGTGTCGACAGCCACATCCGCGCCCACCCTCATGTTCTTGATGAGTCCGCGTTCTTGGTGAAAGGTAAGAGGCTGTGGTGGACGTCCGTCGGATATGGGAGCAGCAGGCCATCGTTTCCGGGGCCGCTACGGTGGTACGAACCAGGTGGCCTGGCCAGGTCGACCGGTCTGACCGGCGCGAACGGACCGGGCGGCGGGCGTTGTGAGCGGCCGGCGTCGGGTGTACGTGGTGACCCAGCTCTCCCCGGCCGCGCCGTCAGCGGTGTTCGAGCTCCTGGCGGACGGCGCGGGCTGGTCGCGGTGGGCGGCTCCGCTCATATCGCGATCGTGGTGGGAACGGGAGGGCACGCCCCCGCCGGGCGGTGTGGGAGCGGTGCGTCGGGTTGGCCGGCCACCCCTGATCTCCCGTGAAGAGATCGTTGAGTATCTTCCGGCCCGTCGGCACGCCTACCGGATTCGCTCGGCTCTGCTGCCGATACGCGACTATCTGGCGACGGTGGATCTGGCGCCGGTGGACGGCGGTACCGAGATCGTCTGGCAGGGCAGCTTCGTCCCGCTCGTGCCGGGGACGGGAGCGCTTCTCGCCGGTGTCCTGAAGTTCTTCATCGCCAGGCTGGCTCGCCGCCTCGCCAGGGCCGCGGCCGCGGGCCCGCAACCGGGTCCGGCAGCCACGCCGCCGGCCACGGCCTGAGCCGTCCAGCGGCCTGGCGGAAGCCTGGCGGAAGCCTGGCGGAAGGAAGGCCTCCGCGGGCCCGCGGTCTGTCCGGGCCCGGCGCCGGCAGGCATGTCCGGCGCCGGGCGGCCAGCCGGCGTCCAGCCGATGGGCGTCAGTGGGTGCTCGTCGGTGACGGCAAGAATGATCATTTGTGGGGGTGGCGTGCTCCCGGCGTGCCGGCCGGGGTGGTTCAGCCGGCCGGGATGCCCCCCGGGGGTGCCGGGTGGCGTGCCGGTGTCGATGCTGCCAGACCGGGTACGGCCGTCTGAACGGGCCGTTGACGCGGCCAGCCCCGTGCACCGGTTCGTCCTCGAGAATGATCTGGAGGAGATCATGTCCGTGAGACTGAGCCGCCGTTCCTACGAACATGCCAGAAAACTGATCGAAAACGGTGCCGTGGTACTCGACGAACGAGATGACTGGAGCGCGCACCAGCCCTCGACGCGGCAGGAGAACGAGTTCATTTCCGAACATGGCTTCAACGAGTATCAGAAATGGTATCTGGGAATCTCCGAGGACGACGACGAGGACGACAGGAAGCGGTACAGGTTCCCGTACGGTGACTTCAAAAGAGTGCACCTTTGTGGCGTTCTCGCGGCCGAGTCACGGGCCGGCCAGTACAAGTACTTCGACATTGAATGGGCGGTGGCCCATCTGCACGGGATGCTGGACGCACTGATAAGCACGAAATAGCATCCGGGTACGGAACACGGTTCGGGTGCGAAGTGAGGTCCGGGCCGCCCGGGGTAATGCTTGCGGGTGCCCGATGGCCGTCCGGCGATCGCGACGGTACGGGCGGTGGCGGGTCACCGGCCGTACCGGGAGTCGGCGTTGCACAACCATCGGGCTGGCCGGAATCGGACTGGTGGGCCGGTGAGCCTGAAAAGCCGGATCTGGTCCGTTTCCGCTGGCCTGTTCACTGCTGCCGGCAGGGGTCCGCCGCTTTTTCCGCTGCTTCTTTGCCTACTGCTTCCGGAAGGTCAGTATCGTGCCGTTGGCTGTTCCGATCCCGGCCGTTCCGATGGTCCCGCTCAGACCGTGGCCCTCGAAGGCGATCGGTAACTAGTAAACTGTCGCTGCTTAGTTCTGGTGTGTCTTGTGTCTGGGTGAGAGGGTTGGGTCTGGCAGGTCTCCCCGTCCCTCTGCCGGTCAGGACTGTGTCGTGGGTTCGCAGAAGAAGTGGCCGGTCACCTTGACCGAGGCTGATCGTGACGAGTTGGTTCGGGTGACCTCGACGGGGGTTCATCCGGCGTCGATGATCCGGCGGGCGCGGGTCCTGCTCGCGTTGGACACCTCGGTCGGCCCGGTTGCCTCCCAAGAAGAACTCGTGGTCCGGGTCGGGGTCTCGGGTGAGACGCTGCGGCTGGTCGCGAAGCGGTTCACCGAGACCGGTGGGGATGTGGGGGCCACGATCGGTCGGAAGGCACGGGAGCTTCCCCCGGTGCCTTCCCCGGTGACCGGCGAGGTTGAGGCCAGACTGATCGCGCTGGCATGCTCGCAGCCACCGGCTGGTTATGCACGCTGGTCGCTGCGGCTGTTGGAAAAGCACGTCGCGCTGGTCGCCGACATCCCGGACCTGGACCATTCCACCATCGGCCGGGTCTTAAAAAAACGAGGTTGCGTCCTCATCTGAGGAAGTGCTGGACCATCCCACCGAGGGCGAACGCGCAGTTCGCCGCGCGGATGGAAGACGTTCTGGCGGTCTACGCCCGGCCCCACAACCCGGGCGTGCCCGTGGTGTGCATGGACGAGAAGCCCTACCAGCTGTTGGCCCACGCCCGCGACCCGATCCCCGCCACGCCAGGGCGTGACCGGCGCGAGGACTCCGAGTACGTGCGCCACGGAACCTGCTCGATCTTCTGCTGGGTCGAGCCACTCGCCGGCTGGCGCCGCGTCCAGGCCACCCCACGGCGCACCAGGATCGACTGGGCACACCACGTCAGGCGCCTGCTCACCCTCGACTACCCCGACGCCGAACGGGTCGTGCTGGTCATGGACAACCTCAACACCCACGACATCTCCTCGCTCTACGAGGCCTTCGACCCGGCCGTCGCGTTCGCACTCGCGCAACGACTCGAGATCCACCACACCCCCAAACACGGCTCCTGGCTCAACATCGCCGAAATCGAACTCGCCGCCCTGACCCGCCAATGCCTCGACCGCCGCATCGACACCCTCGACGTCCTGAACACCGAACTCGACGCCTGGCAGACAGCCGTCAACGCCAACCAGCGCCAAGTCAACTGGCACTTCACCACCGATGACGCCCGCACCAAACTCCGCCACCTATACCCCACACATTAGCGGCGACAGTCTACTAGTCAGGTAGTTTTTGATCTTGAGTTAGCTGATCGCGGGCATCCAGGGACGGCCCTCGGCAAGTTGGACGAGAGCGTCGAACAGGCTGATGCCGTGTTTGGTGGCGGTGGACAGGTAGCTGCGGATCGCGCAGAACTGGCGGGCGCCGGTGAGCGTGCGTAGGCAGCCGGATACCTTCTGCCGTAGTTTGATCATGCGGATGTCGCGTTCGGAGCCGTTGTTGTCCGCGGGAACCCGCCAGTCGCGGGTGAACCGAAGGTAGTCGGCTTCGCGGTCGACGAGCCGGCAGGCCAGGGCATGGCGGGCGGCCATGAGTTTCGTGCCGCGCGGCGAGGTCTGGCTGATCCCGATGTGAGCGGCGTGGCGCAGCTGCCGGGTCTGGGTGGCCGGTGCCTGCTCGTCGATGGTGACGCCGGTAGTGGCGGCGTCGACGGCGAGGCGGTGCAGGGCGACGAGCGCGTCGCCTGCCTGGGCGGCCCAGCACCAGGTTCCCGTCGGGGCCGCGTCGACGACGGCCTGTAGTTCGCGCAGCACGTGAGCGACGCACAGCTGGTGGGTGGCGCCGGTGTAGCTGTCGTAGGGGGCCCAGGCGTCGTGGACCACCACCCCACCGAAGGCGGGAAGCACCCCGAGGGCGTCGATCCCGCCGCTGCCGCGGGTGGCATGGCAGTCGATCAGCGTGTACTTGTCGGTGCGGGCGCAGTGCACCCAGTGCAGTTTCCCGGCGACCCGCAGCCCCGTCTCATCGGCCCCGATCACGTCGGCGGCGGCCAGCAGACCCCGGACGGTGTCACGGAAGCCGTCGAGTCCGGCGGCGGCACGGGCGGTCATCGCACCGACCGTGCCCGCCGAGATCGGGATCCCAACCAGCTCGGCCAGCGCGGTCGCGGTCCGCTCCTGCGACAGGAACTGACCGGAATACAGGTAGACCACCGCCGCGGCCACCCGCGGCCCGTACTGCACCGGCGCGTCCACCCCGGCCGGTGCCGCCGCCTTCGTCCGCGTCCCGCAGCCGCACTCCCGCTCGATGAGCTGATGTTCGACCACATGCGGACGTAGTTCGGGCAGGTCGAACACCTGCCGCCGTTCGGTCCGGGTCACAGGCCGGCCCGCAAGCCCCGCCCCGCACCCCGCACACGGCCCCGGCTCATGCCGCAGGCGCACATCAGGCTCAGCGAGCATCCGCAGCGTCGATCCCGGATGCCCGCCCTGCCCACCGGGCCTGCGGCCGGTCTTCTTCCGCAGCGACTTCGGTGGCGGTTTCGCCAGCCCGTCCGAACTCGGTGGCTTCGCCGAGTTCCGCGAGTTCTTCGCGACCTGAGCTTCCAGCTCGGCGATCCGCACCCGCGCCTGTTCCAACGCCGCAGCGGTCTCGACCAGCTGCGCCCGCAGACTCACCACCAGCGCCGCGAGCTCGTCATACGACGGCACCGGCGGCGACGCGGGCGGACCATCCGACACACCCGGACCCTACGGCCCGATCAACCACACAGCACCAACGACCCGGGCCTTCAGGCCATCGAGGAGTCCCAGCCAGCCGGGAAACCAAAAACAAACGATCTACCAGACCTGACCAGTTACGGCGATCGAAGCCGCCAGGCCGGCTATCTGATTGTCACTGGTAATCGTGTAGCCGGCGGCCGGCAGCGCCTGGCGGTAGAAGGTCGCCACCGCGTTGTCGGAGACACCGCTCAGGGTGAGCACGGACTCGTTGTTCCTGGACGTACCGGCCTCCACCTCGGCGCCCGGCGGGATCGGGAAGTCCTCGGGGACGTTCGCGGCCTTCAGCGCGTCCCTGCCCGTGGCCACCTGCCCGCCGCCCGGCAGTGACGCCGACATGGACGGCAGAGCCGTCGGCAGACCCGTGGGCAGCGATGTCGGCAGTCCGCTCGGCAGAGTCACCGATCCGGTCGGCCCGGTTGTCCCGCTCGTGCCCGTCGCTTCGCCACAGGCTCCGAGCAGCAGTACCGCCAGGCCGCCGCCCACGGCTGCCACTGCCATCCGATGCCGCAACCGATGCCGCGTGGTGCCGGCGTAGCCACCGGAACCTCCGGAAGCACCCAATCTGATCTCCCCCTTCACACACCCCGAGTGTGACGCGTGTCCTGTTCGGCCGGCCTCGCCCGTCGGTGTCCGTCCCGCCCGCACGGAGACGATCCCAACGGTTGGTACCGGTCGATGTGGGTTGGTGCCGGTCGTCACACGATAGGCATCACATGCCGACGCGCCGCCGCGGCTGTCGGCAGCCTGTCAGCGCGGCCGCGGGAACCGTTGGCGGCGGCCGGCGGGGCGGAGGCGATTTGTCGGTTTGGCGACTGTGGCCCGCTCGCTCGCCCGCCCGGCAGCGTCGTGACCGTCCGACGCGCTGGGCGGAAAGTACGTGCCACGAACGGGATCCGGCCGCTGAGTGCACCGTTCGGGCGCCGCGGAGTACACCGTGGGCCCGTTCGAAGCGGCGGCGCCCGGCCGGCCCTCGTGCGGCCGAAATCGTCTTCTGGAGGTACTGTCATGTCCTGTGGCAGTGAGCAACAATGCGGTCGCCGGAGTAGTTCTCCACTATCTCGAGGACAATCCCGGTGAGATCGAGACCCTGAGTCCGCTGGTGCTGGCCCTGATAGAGGGGGCAGGTCCAGTGACGGACGCAGCCACGATGCCGGCGCATGTCACCTGGGGCGCGGTCGCGGTTACCGCGGACTGGCGGGTGCTGCATGTTCGTCATCGGGGTTCGGCGGGCTGGCTGCTCCCCGGCGGGCATGTCGACGCGGCGGACCGGTCCTTGTTGGGCGCGGCGCTGCGCGGGCTCGCCGAGAGAACCGGAATAGCGGCGAATTCTGTGATTCCGGACACTGTTTATCCGATTGATATTGACGCGCAGGTCGTGTCCGCCGATCCGGTTCGGGAAGAACCCTCGCATGTGCACTACGACGCTCGCTTCGTTCTGTATGTCCCGGACGAAACGGCGCAGCCGTGTTCCGCGGAGACGGTCGACCATCGCTGGATCCCGGTACGGGATCTGTCCGGCACGCTGGGTGACAAGCTTCGTGCCCGCTGCGCCCGCGACGCCCGAACGGAGCGGGCTCACCTCGCCTGACAAACCCGCCCGGGAACGGTGTGGTCGCGTTCCTTCCGCGCCTGGCGTCCCCACTGCTTCGGACATGCGCGCCGCCAAGGCCCGGCGGAGGGCATGTCCCCGCTACTTCCCGGGGTGTCTCCTGATTGCGCGAAGGACGCGGCCAGGGGCGGTCAGGGGCCAAACCGGGAATCGGGCCGGGGACCAGGACCACGAGCCAGGGAGCAGTGCCAACAGCGCCAACCCGCCATCCCGCCCCGTCGCCTGACAATAATGTCGAGGGCCGGTATGAGACTGTTTCCGGGCTGCCGAGGTACCGGCGGCCGGTGCGGCCGGTTCCAGCGTCTTTTGCCGGCGAATTTTCCGGTGGCTGTTTTCCGCGGAAAGGCCGCCTGGCGGGAGTCTTCTCGGCGTCCGGCACCGATCTGCGCGGTCGCGGAGAAAAGGGAGCGTGGCGATGCGGCGACGCCCTGCCACGGATATACATTTGCTGTGGCCATGCGGCACCATGCAATCGTCGCCATGCGGCACCGTGCACCGCCGCACAACGTCGCGAAAAACGCGACCCGGCGGCCGGCGGGGGAATTTTCAGGACCGCTGGGATCCGTCGATGTGCCGGCCCGGGTCCCGGTCTCGAGACGAACCGGCGCAATACTGGTCGCCGCTGCCGTGGTCAATGCTCTCGTGCTGGCTCCGGTCGTTGGATCCGTGCGTTTTGCCGGTGCCGGCGGATCCACGTCGAATGTTTCCGCGCCGGATGTTTCCGTGCCGGGCGTTCCCGCGGAGCCGCCAGCTGTCCGGTTGCCGTCCGTCGGTATCGTCGTCCCACCGCCGCGGCCCGTTCCCGAGGCCGCGCCGAAGGCGCCGTCGCTGCCCGGGTCCGACCTGTCCGAGCGGTTCCAGGGATATCTCGAAGGACGCCCCGGGCAGGTCGGTGTGGCAGTGTACGACGCGGTCACCGGTCGGACCGTCGCCGTCGACGACCCGACGGCGCCGGGTTTCGAGACGGCCAGCACGGTGAAACTGTCGATACTGCTGGGCATTCTGGAACGCGCCGGGCCGTCCGGACGTCTGGGCGCGAGCGAACTGCGCAACGCCCAGGCGATGATCTACGTAAGCGACAACAGGGCCGCGAGCCGGTTGTGGCGCTCACTCGGCGGCACGGCGTCGATGGACACCATGTTCAGCCGGCTTGGGATGACCAGGACGAAGGCGGGCGGCGGCGGGCGCTGGGGGCTCACCCTGACCAGCGCCGCCGACCAGCTCGCGGTGCTGCGCACGCTGGCCTATCCGGGCGGCGTACTGAGCGATCAGGCCCGGGCCACCGCGACGAGCCTGCTCGCCGGTGTGGTGCCCGCCCAGCGATGGGGCCTGCCCGGCGGGGTGCCCGCGGGCGTCACGGTGGAGGTGAAGAACGGCTGGCTGCCCCGCGACGGTGGCTGGGTGATCGCCAGCATCGGACATGTCCACGGAGGCGGACGGGACTACGTGATGGCGGTCTACAGCCGCGGCAACCCGTCGATGCGGGCCGGCATCGACACGGTCGAGGGGCTGTCCCGGATCGCCTGGGACGCCGCCGCGACGTCGGTGGCGGTGGCGTCCCGCGTCCCCTGAAGCCGTTCCGCCGCACTCGTCCCGCGGGAGTACTTCCGCGGCGAGGGCTGTGGGGCGACGGTCCACAGCCCTGAGGCTGCCCGGTGCGTCCGGTGCGTCTCCAGCCTGCCTACCGCCCCCTCGACCGGCTCGGCCCGGCCCGGCCCGATTCCGCCCTCGGGGCTGTGTCCGCTTTGCGACAAACAACGTGCCTGTGGGCTGTGGTGATGTTTGCTGACCACTGCTCTGTCCGCCGGCTGCGCCGCCCGGTCACGGTGACGATCCGATCTGGCCGGATATGTCGGACGAGTCGTGGCAGGCGGGGCTGTGACAGGCGAGCTGTGGTAGACGGGACTGTCACGTCACCGGGGGCTCAGGGCCGAGGAGGAGCAGTCGTGGATGCCGTGGAGACCGTTGCGGTCCGTTTCGACGACGTCGGCCCGCACCCCGTGGTCGACATCGTCGAGTCACTGTCGACGATCAAGACCGAAGGGCGGCACCTGTGGCTCGGCGGGGACGAGACGGCGACGATCGAGCGGGTGACCCTGGGCGCCGCCGGGGACATCTACGACAACCATGTCTCCTTCCCGGTCGGTGACTTCCTGCCGCTGCCGGCGGGGCCGGACGCGGACGGCGCCATCCCCGAGATCGACATCGAGGGGTTCGACCGGCATGGTGACTACCTGTGGTTCGTCGGTTCGCACAGCCTGACGCGCAAGCGGGTCAGACCGCACCACGCGACCGAGGACGCGCTGCGCGCCCTGGCAAAGATCCGTAAGAACGCGAACCGGCATCTGCTCGGCCGCATCCCGGTCGTCACCCAGGACGGGCTGCCCACCCTGGTGGGCAGCGCCGCCGCCCCGGACGGCGCCGGCGGGCAGCGGACCGCCGCCGCGCTGGGCCTGCGCAAGCAGACCCGGGTCACCACGGTGCTGAAGGGCGACGAGCATCTCGGCCCGTTCCTGACGATTCCGAGCAAGGACAACGGGCTCGACGTCGAGGGGCTGGCCGTCGTCGGTGAGCGGGTCTACCTGGGCCTGCGCGGGCCGGTGCTGCGCGGCTGGGCGGTGGTCGTCGAACTGCGTCCCACCGAGGGTGACGGCCAGGACCTCGGGCTGCGGCCGCTGGACGGCGGCCTCCCCTACCGGAAGCACTTCCTGAACCTCGACGGCCTGGGCGTGCGCGACCTGCTCGCCCAGGGGGACGACCTGCTCGTGCTCGCCGGCCCGACCATGGACCTCGACGGCCCGGTCCGGGTCTACCGGTGGCGTGGCGCGGCCAGGGCGGCGACGAGCGTCGTCGTCGACGACGAGGCGCTCGTCCGTGTGCTGGACCTGCCGTTCGGCGAGGGCGACGACCACGCCGAGGGGATCGCCCTGGCCCCGGGCGACCCTTCGTCGATCCTGGTCGTCCACGACAGCCCGGCGGCGCACCGCCGGCCCGCCCCAGGCGTGATCCTGGTCGACGTCTTCCGGCTGCCCTGACCGCCCCTGCCCCGACCGGGTGCCTGCCCCGACCGCCCCGAGCCCGCCTGAGCCTGGACGTCAGCTGAGCCTGGACGTCAGCTGCTGAAGCGGGCGACGGCACGCATCTTGTTCATCGCGTCCAGCGCCGCCACCTTGTAGGACTCGGCGAGCGTCGGGTAGTTGAACACGGCGTCCACCAGGTAGTCGATCGTCCCGTCGCAGCCCATCACGGTCTGGCCGATGTGGACGAGTTCGGTGGCCCCGGTACCGAAGACGTGGACGCCGAGCAGCTTGCGGTCGGTCGAGCTCACGAGCAGCTTCAGCATGCCGTAGGAGTCCCCGACGATCTGGCCGCGGGCGAGTTCGCGGTAGCGGGCCACGCCGACCTCGAACGGCACAGCCCGTTCGGTGAGTTCGTCCTCGGTGCTGCCGACGTAGGAGATCTCGGGGATGGTGTAGATGCCGATGGGCATCAGCTCGTGGCGCATCACGTGGACGGCCTCGCCGCAGGCCGCGTAGGCGGCGAGCCGGCCCTGCTCCATGGATGTCGCGGCAAGTGCCGGGAAGCCGATGACGTCGCCGACGGCGTAGATGTGGTCGACCTCGGTCCGGAAGTCCGAGCCGACCTTGATGCGCCCCCGGTTGTCGGCGCTCAGGCCCGCGTTGGAGAGGTTGAGCGCGGTGGTGAGCCCCTGGCGTCCGGCCGAGTACATCACGGTGTCGGCAGGGACCTTCTTGCCGCTTTCCAGCAGAGTCAGGGTGCCGTTGTTGTGGCGTTCGACGGACACGACCGACTCGCGAAACCTGAATGTAACAGCCAGGTCTCGTAGATGATACTTGAGAGCTTCGACGATCTCCACGTCGCAGAAGTCGAGCATCCGGTCACGACGCTCCACGACGGTCACCTTGGTGCCGAGCGCGGCGAACATGGACGCGTACTCGATGCCGATCACACCGGCGCCCACGACGACCATCGAGCCGGGAATCTTGTCCAGCGCCAGGATCTGGTCGCTGTCGACCACGGTGCGGCCGTCGAAGTCGACCGTGTCCGGTCGGGCCGGCCGGGTGCCGGTGGCGATGATGATTTTCTCCGCCCGGACCCGGCGCTCGTCGATCTGGTCGCTGCCGATGATGGCGATGGTGTTCGGGTCGACAAAGCTTGCCGTTCCGATGAGCAAGGCCACCCGATTACGGCTGAGCTGGTTACGAATGACGTCGATCTCACGTCCGATGACGTGCTGGGTGCGTGAGGACAGGTCCGAGACCGTTATGTCGTCCTTCAGTCGGTAGCTCTGTCCGTACATCTCCCGCTGGGTCATACCGGTGAGGTAGAGCACGGCTTCGCGCAGTGTCTTCGACGGGATCGTGCCGGTGTTGATGCAGACCCCGCCGACCATGTCACGACGATCGACGATCGCGACGCGGCGGCCCAGCTTGGCGGCGGCGATAGCCGCTTTCTGCCCGCCTGGGCCCGACCCGATGACGAGGAGGTCGTAGTCGTACATCGTTTGTCACCTCCTCAACTGAAAATTCCCACTATTGATTAGTTGGGAGAATATCCGGCCCGGCGGCCCGAGGTGTCCGGAACGTCAGGTTGTTACTGCCCCTTCTGCCGGGACCTCCGTACCTTCCCGGGCCGTCGCTTCCAGGTGGGCCGGCCGCGTCGGTGCGCGCGTGCCGGCCACACCTGGCGGCCGGTATGCGCCCGGCCCGGTCCGACACCGGCCCGGACAACTGGCATGGCCAGCGCGAACGACCGGCACGGCTCGGCCAGCCCGGCTCGGTCCGCCCGGCCGGCCGGCCCGCATGGCCCGGCCCGGGTGGCCCCATCGGCTGGCCCGTCCGGCCTGCGTGGCCGTCCGTCCGGCCCGCGGAAAAATCTTCGAGCTCCCCGTAACCTCCACCGTGGTGCCTCGTTGAACACGGGTGCGGGGGTCGTGGGGGCTTGCTGGGGGGTCTTCCACGGCTCCCCGCCGTCTGTTCGGCGCAGGTGGCGGGCAGCGGCCGCGGCCACACCGCCGGACTGCCCGGTGATCGCGGCCCGGCGACGCGCGGCAGCGATGATCATACTTTCTTCGGCCCGTCGGTGCCCCGCGGATCCGGGCTGCCGGCAGCGTGAAAGAGCATGATCACACTGCCGGCCGGGCCGGGCACGGTCTATGGGTGGGTCATCGACAGGACGTCCAGCGCGGCGTCCAGCTGCTCCTCGGTGAGCACGCCGGCAGCCACGTAGCCGCGCTCGAGGACGACCTCGCGGATCGTCTTCTCCTCGGCCAGGGACTGCTTGGCGACCTTGGCAGCCTCCTCGTAGCCGATGTAGCGGTTCAGCGGCGTCACGATGGACGGCGAGGACTCCGCGAACCGCCGGCAGCGCTCGACGTCCGCGACGATGCCGTCCACGCAGCGGTCGGCGAACAGCCGGCTGATGGTGGACAGGATGTGGATCGACTCCAGCAGGTTGCGGGCGATCACCGGCAGCATTACGTTCAGCTCGAAGTTGCCCGCGGAGCCGCCGAAGGCCACGGCCGCGTCGTTGCCGACCACCTGCGCGACGACCTGGCAGACGGCTTCGGGGATCACCGGGTTGACCTTGCCCGGCATGATCGACGATCCTGGCTGCAGGTCGGGCAGGTGGATCTCCCCGAGCCCGGCGCGCGGGCCCGACGACGCCCAGCGCAGGTCGTTGGCAATCTTGTACAGCGACAGCGCGATCACCCGCAGCACCCCGGAGGCCTCGACCAGGCCGTCCCGGGACGCCTGCGCCTCGAAGTGGTCGCGGGCCTCGGACAGCGGCAGGCCGGTGGCCGCCACCAACTGCTCGATGACGGCGGCGGCGAAGCCGGGCGGGGTGTTGATACCGGTGCCGACGGCGGTCCCGCCCAACGGGAGCTCACCGATGCGGGGCAGGGCCGCCCGCAGCCGCTCCACCCCGTAGCTGACCGCCGCCGCGTAGCCGCCGAACTCCTGACCGAGGGTCACCGGCGTGGCGTCCATCAGGTGGGTGCGCCCCGACTTCACGACCTCCCGGAACTCGACGCTCTTGCGCCCGAGGGCGGCGGCCAGGTGTTCGAGGGCGGGGATCAGGTCCCGGACGATCGCCTGCGTCGCCGCGACGTGGATCGACGACGGGAACACGTCGTTGGACGACTGGGACGCGTTGACGTGGTCGTTCGGGTGCACCGGCCGGCCCAGCCGCTCGGTGGCGAGGGTGGCCAGCACCTCGTTGGTGTTCATGTTGGACGACGTCCCGCTGCCGGTCTGGAACACGTCGATCGGGAAGTGGTCGTCCCAGGCGCCCTCGGCGACCTCCTGGGCGGCTTCGGAGATCGCGGTGGCGATCTCCGCGTCGAGGACGCCGAGTTTGGCGTTGACGGTTGCCGCCGCGGCCTTGATCCGTGCCAGGGCGGCGATGTGGGCCCGGGAGATCCGCTGGCCCGACACGGGGAAGTTCTCGACCGCACGCTGGGTCTGTGCCCGCCACCTGGCCGTGGCCGGCACGCGCACCTCACCCATGGAGTCGTGCTCGATGCGGTAGTCCTGCTCGCTCATATGCTCCCGCTCCCGCCGGTCGTCACCTGCTCGACATCTATCTACCGTCCAGGAGGTTAGGCGCAACGTGCGACGGGCGTCCGGTGGTGGGCGGTACGTACCCTCCGGCGGGGGCTTCCGGGTTCCCGGTGACCCGGCCGGCGGTCGTCGCCACCGCGACCGACGCCGGTATTCGGCGTGGAACACGCCGTCGCCGCCGGCCGGGTGCGAAGAAATTATTAACCGATTCATACGGGTTGCATTGTCCGGAAGCTGTCCGGAAGCTGTCCGGAAGCTGTCCGTCGGACGCGGCCCGGCATTTGCCGCGTTCGACGGTGTCGGTGCTAGTGTCACCGACGGGAGGAATGAATAGTTACGCGGTAACGACTGTGGTCGGCCGCACGGATATCTGAGATGGCGGCGGTCGTGCGTTTCGGTCCGCGTTTTCCACTGGTGTGTTCAGTGGCTCTGGCCACCGTGTGCGCCGTCAGTTCCTGCGGATCTGCCGCGCTGCCGGTACCGGACGGTTCCCCGAGCGTTTTTCCGCGGGTGTCGGGCGCGGCCGGCCCGGGCCGGCCACCGGTGGGGCACACGCCGGCCACCTCGTCGGCCGGCCCTTCCGACGGTTCGGCGCCGCTCGCCCGGCGAATGGCCCTCGCCGGGCTGCGGGCGGGCGCGGACGGTCCGGCAGGGTCCCCACGAGCCCGAACGGCTCCGCCGGCCGCGGTGTCTCCGCCGGCCAGGCTGCCTCCGCCATCCCCGCTGGCCACGGGGCCGGCACGGTTGGGCACCACTGGTGGCGGCCGGCCGTCGCCCCGCCCGGCCAGGAGCTCTCCCGCCTGCCTGGGGGATCCGGTCGTTGACGGCACCGACAGCGTCATCGACGACACCCGCGTCGACACCCGCGTCGACATCGGCATCGGCCTGGACACCCTGGGCGCGGAATGTCCACCGTCATCCTGACCGTCATCCTGACGTCCTGTTCGCCAGTACGGTGTCAGACCTGCCGGTAAACGGCCCACCGCGGTTTTTCGGCGGTTACGGCACGGCCGGGCACGATGTTTCCGATGTTTCCGTGACGCGGGCCGAACCTCGACGACATGGCGGTGACATATCCATGGCCCGCGGCGCGGGCGCGGACAGAGCGGACAGAACTGTCGGGAAATGATCCGCCGGTGGCCGGACCGCGTTGGAACGGAATCCGGCGACTGGCGGTTGGTCAACCACCGGAGCGCGGGCCCACCTGGCGGCCACCCGCGGCGGATGACCGGATCAGGGAAGATCCCACTCGCTGGCGGGCGGCCGCGGCCAGTTGACCGGCGGGTGGAGCGTCCGTTTCTCGGGCCAACCGGCCGGTACCGAGCGTGAGTAAGTCCACAGGGCGTGAGCGGGGCGGCGGACTGGCATCACCGAAGATCACTGGGCGGGGAGGTGGGCGTAGGCCGCGGTCGGCGAGACCGGGACCGCGTCCCGCGGCGGGTTGGTACCCAGCAGCACGTCGCCGATGTTGGACGTCACACCCAGCCAGTAGCGTTCGTTGCGGAAGTGGTGCAACCGGTGGTTACGCCAGATCCTGCGGTACATCCTGCCGCGCGGACGGTAGCCGGTGTGGATGAGGAAGTGCGTCCAGTCGTAGGCAAGCAGCCCCAGACCCGTGCACAGGGCCGCGGTGGCGGCGGGGGGAGGGCCAACCAGGGCGACGGCCAGCGCGGCCGCGCCGGCGTCGAGCACCTCCTGCGGCCGGATGAACATCGTGTCCATGTTCGTCGGGTCGCGGTGGTGCTGCTCGTGCCCCCAGCCGGCGATCCGGTAGCAGACCGCGCCGGCCCGGCTGCCCGGCCGGGCGTGCAGAATCCCGCGGTGCACCCCCCACTCGACGAACGGCTGCGCGGCGGCCATGGACACCGCGACCACCGCGTCCGTCCGGCTGAAGCGTCCGCGGGCGAGCCGCACGGCCGCCAGGCTCGCGGCCACACCCAACAGCACCGGTGGACGCGGATGGGTCACGAAACGGCCGGCCGCGGCGCGCAGCGTGGTGGTTTCGGACGCCCGGCCGTGGGGACCGGGCCGGTCCAGGCGGGCGACAGCCGCGGTGACCCGGTGTAGTGCGGCCCGGTGTAGGGCAGCCCAGCGTGGGGCGACCCGGCGCGGGGTGACGGCCGTGGTCCGCACCGGCGCCGATGTCGTCGACATGGTTCGGAACGGTACCTTCAGAACGGCACCGTCGAATACGCCTGCAGTTTGGTCAGTTGATGCTGGCTGTCCACCCGCCGGATCGTCCCGCTGCGGGAGCGCATCACCAGCGACGACGTGTTGGCGCCGCCCGGCCGGTACCGAACACCGGCCAGCAGCTCACCGTCGGTGATACCGGTGGCGACGAAGAAGACGTTGTCGCTGTCCACGAGCTCGCGGGTGGTCAGTACGCGCCTGAGGTCGTGGCCGGCGTCGACGAGTTTGGTGCGTTCGGTGTCGTCCCGCGGCCACAGCCGTCCCTGGATGACACCGCCGATACAGGTCACCGCGCACGCGCTGATGATCCCTTCGGGTGTGCCGCCGATGCCGAGCAGCAGGTCGACGCCGGTGTCGGCGGAGGCAGCCATGACCGCGCCGGCGACGTCTCCGTCGGAGATGAGCTTCACCCGGGCGCCGGCCGCGCGGATCTGCTCGATCAGCTGGACGTGGCGCGGGCGTTCCAGGACGACGACGGTCACGTCCCGCGGATGCACGCCCTTGGCTTTGGCGACGGCCCGGACGTTGTCCTCGACCGGCGCCGTGATGTCCACCACGCCGGCGGCCTCGGGGCCGGTGACGAGCTTCTCCATGTAGAAGCACGCGCTCGCGTCGTACATGGACCCGCGCTCGGACACCGCCATCACGGAGATCGCGTTGTTCATGCCCTTGGCGGTGAGCGTGGTGCCGTCCACCGGGTCGACGGCGACGTCGCACTCGGGGCCTTCGCCCGAGCCGACCTCCTCGCCGTTGAAGAGCATGGGGGCCTCGTCCTTCTCGCCCTCGCCGATGACGACGACGCCCCGCATCGACACCGTGCCGACGAGCCGTCGCATGGCGTCCACGGCGGCCTGGTCGGCGCCGTTCTTGTCACCGCGCCCGACCCATCGGGCGGCCGCGAGTGCCCCCGCCTCGGTCACTCTGACGAGCTCGAGGGCGAGGTTGCGGTCGGGTGCCTGCCCCTGGACGACGAGAGGATCAGGAAGGTTCGCGCTTTCGACTGCCACGGAAGTGAGACTAGTTGCACATCAGTGAATCCGCCCACCGATAGCCGGCGGGTCACCGGCAGCCCTTCGCCCCGCCGGCCGCGGGGCGGATGTCACCCGGTCACGGCCCGGTGCGGTCGCGTGGGCCCAGGCCGCCGGTCCCGCGCGGGGTGCCAGCCGCGGCACCCGGGTGGATACCCGCCGGTACCCGCGGCTGGCAGGACGGCCGGGCGTGGAAATACGATCGCACCGCTTTTGGGACGGCAGTCCGCGGAACGCCAATGTCAGGTGTGTGACATCTCGATCGTCCTACTTGGTGCAACCTTGACCAGCGGACATACGTCCAACCTCACACATGGGCGTCCGGCACGCGGAGGGGGCGTGCCGGACGCCCATCTATTGTTTACCGACGGTTGGCGCCAGGCATTCGACCTGGCCGGCAGACGCGCTGTTAGTTGGCTTACGTCCGGGCCGTGCTTCAACAGGCGCCCGATAATTATTTTATCGATGATGTTTCCTGAATGCGGTGTGTGGTCGTCGCGGGTGTGCCCCCGGGACGCCGACAGCGCGATCCGGCGCGATCCACCGCGATCCGGCGCCATGACGGGCGGCCGACCGGGCACGGGATCCGGCGCGGAGACCACCGTCCGGCGATGACCGATGCGGGATCGCCACGGACGAAAAGGGACCGAGCGGGCCGACTGCCCCGTCGGGCCGCATCCCCGGGACGGCAGGATGGAACGATGGCACGACGACGCGGTCAGGAAACGATCCGAGACATGGCGCTGTCCCTCGGGGTGGTGATGGCCGGGGTGCTGCTGGTCGCGCTGTTCATGCCCAGAGGCGGCGGCGACCCGGTGCGCACGGTGGACACGGCCGCCCCGGTGGCCGCGTTCGCGCGGTTGGCGCCCTTCGACGTCCTGGCGCCGACGGGTCTGCCCGACCACTGGAAGCCCACCTCGGTCCGCACCTCGGGGCTGTCGGACACCGCGCCGGGAACGGTCGAGCTGACGATCGGGTACGTCGTCGACCGCCCGGATGACAGGACGTACGCGCAGCTCAACGAGAGCAACGCCCGGGACGCGGTCAAACGCGTCCTGGGGGACCGGCCCGTGACGGGGACTGTCGAGTTCGCCGGAGCGTCCTGGCAGGAAAGACGGGACGATGCCGGCCATCTGGCGCTGACCCGCCAGGTCGGTGATGTCGTGCTGATCGTCTCCGACGGCGGTGGCAAGGGCGGGGCGTCCGCCGCCGACCTGGGGGTGCTCGCGGCGTCGCTGCGCCCGCACGCCGCGCCGTAGGCCGCGCGCCAGCGGGCCGTGCGTCAGCGGACGCCCGGATCCGCCGGGCCGGTACCGGCGGCGTCGACAGCGCTGTCGAGGCGGGCGCGGGCTCCCTCCAGGAACGCCTGGCACACCTTCGCGAGTTCTTCGCCGCGTTCCCACAGCGACAGCGACTCCTCCAGGGTGATGCCACCGGCCTCCAGCCGGCGGACGACGTCCTCCAGCTCCGAGCGGGCCCTTTCGTACGTCAGCGGCTGCTGCCCCACCGGTGACGGCTGCTGCTCTGGCGTGTCGCTCGACCCCGGCACCTTCAGCCTCCTCATGGTTCGGCCGGCCCTGCTTGGAGCAGGCCTGGGACAGGCTCGGAGCAGGCTCGGAGCAGGCTCGGACCGGTTACGGAACGGTACGGGACGGTATTGTGCCGGACGGCGTCGCCTGGCCCGGTAGGCGTTCCGGCGGAGTTCCAGTGGATATCGCGCCGGTGGGTGGCGTCAGCCCTGCTTGACGGGACGGGTGGCCTGGAGCGATCGTCTCCCGACATGCGAACTGGTGACGTCCGCGCGGGTGATGTCTGATGAGCGTGAGCGATGCCGGCCGTCAGGAGGTGGCGGACGGGCTGAGCGACGAGGAGTTCGTCGACGCGCTGCCCAAGGTGGAGCTGCACGTCCATCTTGAGGGATCCATGCGTCCGCGGACCCTGCTCGCCCTTGCGCGCCGCCACGGGGTGGACGATCTTCCCACCGATATCGAGGGCCTGACGAAGTTCTACGAATTCCGCGACTTCGACCACTTCATCGAGGTCTATCTGGCCGCCGTCCGGGTGCTGCGGGACGCCGACGACTTCGCCGTCCTCGCCAGGGAGACCGCGCTGGGGCTCGCCGGCCAGGGAGTCCGGTACGCCGAGATCACCTTTACGCCGTTCCTGCACATCCAACGCGGCATCGACGCCGACGAGCTTTTCGGCGGCATCGAGCGGGGCCGCCTGGACGCCGAGCGGGAAACCGGCATCCAGGTGCGGTGGGTGACCGATATTCCCGGCCTGCCGAACATGAACCTACGCCCCGCGTCCGAGGGCACCGTCGAGTTCGCGCTGAACCGCCGGGAGTCCGTGATCGCGCTCGGTCTCGGCGGGCCGGAGGTCGATGTGCCCCGCCCTCAGTTCGCCGAGGCGTTCACCGTCGCGCGTGACGCCGGGCTGCACCGCGTCCCCCACGCCGGCGAGACCACCGGGGCGCGCACCATCTGGGACGCCCTCGAGTATCTGCACGCCGAGCGCATCGGCCACGGCATCCGGGCCCTCGACGATCCGGCCCTCGTCGAGCATCTGCGGGCGCATCACATCCCGTTGGAGGTGTGCCCGACGTCGAACCTGCGCACCGGGGTCGTCGCGGACTATCCGGACCACCCGTTGCCCACGCTGATCGAGCTGGCGCTGCCGGTCAGCCTCAACAGCGATGATCCACCCATGTTCGGTACCACGTTGCGTGACGAGTACCTGCACGCGTTGCGCAGCCTGGGGCTGCGCCGCGACCAGGTGGTCGGCCTGGCCGCGGCCGCGGTGGAGCACTCGTTCGCCCCCGCCCCGCTCAAGGACGCCCTCCGCGCCGAGATCGCCGCAGCCGCCGACCGCGTCCAAGCTGCTTCTTGACCCGCGTTCCCGCTTCCTGATCTTCCTGCGGGCTGCTTTACGAATGTGCAACGAATGTTTGACGGACTCGGTAGCCTTGAGACATGGCAACCACCATCGGCTTTCGGCCCACCGAGGAAGACGAGCAGATCATCAAGGCTGCCATGCGTCCGGACGAGCGCACCAGCGACGTGATCCGTCGCGCGTTGCGGCTGCTCGAACGGGAGGTCTGGCTGTCGCGTGCCCGCTGTGACGCGGAACGTCTCGCGGACGAGGATCTCGGCGACGAGGCCGACGTCTGGTGATCCGTGGTGCGGTCTACCGGGTGGATCTCGGTGACGCCAGGCGTGGTCACGAACAACGCGGCCGGCGCCTCGGGCTGGTACTGAGCCCGAGCTCGATGCCGTGGAACGTGGCCACGGTCATACCCACCTCCACCACCGCGCAGCCCGCCGTCTTCCGGCCGTCGCTGGAGATCGGCGGGCAGTTGACCAGGTTTCTCGTGGATCAGATCCGCAGCCTCGATGTCGCCTACGTTCATGGTGATCCCGTCCACTATCTGGATCACCATGAACTGGCCGAGGTCGAACGCGCTGTGATCCGCTATCTCGGCCTGTAGGCCGCCTGGCACCGGCTCGGCGGCCGCCGGCGTGGACGTCGGTGCCGTGGTGGCGTTCACCGACACCGACACCGACACCGACACCGTCCTCCGCCGGAGCCGTCCCGTGGTCGACGTTCTCAACCGCCGGGTTCCGGCCCCGGCCGGCCGGCCGGCGCGGCGGGGATGGGGACGCAGGCGCGCACCTCCCGGCGGCCGTGCCCGGCGGGCAGCGTCACCCCAGTGACGTGGACGGATACCCCGTAGAGGTCGCTGAGGCGTTCGCCGGTCACCACGTCGTCGGGATGGCCGTCGGCGACGACGCGGCCGTCCCGCATGAGTACCGCCCGGCTGGCAGTGCCGCCGTGCCTGTCTTCCCAGGTCAAGGCACAGATCCAGCGACTCGCGTTACCACGAACTGCGGAAGCCGGGCGCTAGAACTCCGTGAACGCGGATAGAACGGACTTTATCGTCCGCATCCTCATTTATCTTCCCCGAAGTTGTCCCTGAACTGCGGAAACGGTGCGCTGGGCGGGAGGCATGGGCGGGGACGACAGGAGCCGGTCGGCTCGGGCGTGGCGCGCCTGCTTCCGCGGGGCGCTTCGGCGATCGTGACGGCCAGCGGATCCGGTCGGGACCGCCTCGCCGACTATGCGTTCCGCGCCCAGGGCATCATGATGTCGCGGCCCAAGGCGGGATCCGCCCTGCGGAAGAGGTCGACCTGCTCGACCGAGATCCCTACCTCGCCGGCCAGGATGATCCCGGCCTCACCGGCCTGATGCGGAGAGCTCCGCGTACCGTACAGTGTGAGCAGGCCGTTGACACCCGCGATATCCGCTTCCCGGAGATTGCACTGACCGGCCGATGTCGCATCGAAACGTGCGCCGTCCAGTCTGCGGTCGCGGAAGACGAACCTGTCCAGCCTTCCGTCGAACTCGGCTTCCCGAAAGGTGCAGCCCGCAAAAAATCACGCCGAGAGCCTTTGCGCTGTCCACGAGCAGTAGTCAAGTCGGCAGTTCGTAAACGCGACGTCCTCGACGCGCTCGAACCGCACCGATCAGCTGACCAGCCGGTATCCGGAGAACTCGACCCTCCGCACGGAGATTCTGCTCCATGCGGAGTTGGAGAGGTCCGCCTCCTCGAACCGGATGTCGGCGCAGCTCAACGGCCCGAAATTCGCACCCGTGAGGTCCAGCCCCTTCAACAGGGACTGGATGATGCTTCCTTTCCCGCGGACACCGTCCTGGTCGCCGGTGAGCCGATGGCCGTCCACCTCGAAATGCCCGTGCAGCCGAGCGAGGGCGTCCGCCAGCGCATCCAGCTCTATCGCCGCCGCCGCCGGAGCCGTCGCCGCTCGCCTACGTCCCGGAAGCCCACGCGGGTCAGCATAGAGGCCCGAGGCGAATGCCCCGTCCGCCAGCACCGCGCACTCGGTGCCGGTCGGTAGCGTCACCGCGCATACAGGTGCTACCGGTAGGTGGCGCGGCCGTTGCGGCCGTGTCGCCACCCATCCGTTCGGCGTGGCTCGCGCTGTCCGGCAAGGAGCGGCGGCAACCGGTCCGGGTCGTTCAGGCCGGGCTCAGGCCGAGAGCGTGTGGACGTTGGACGGAGCGGCTTCCGAGGCCGGGGGCAGGGCGTCCGCGCTGGAAGCGCCTGTGGCGGCTGGGGAGTCCGTGCTGCTCGGGGAATCTGCGGAAGCGGGGGCTTCGGCGGTGTCGGTGCCGGTGGTCGGCGTGCCCAGCGGCGCGGGACTGGCGGCCGGGATAGCCGGGCCGCCGCCTGCCGCCCGCACCGGCGAGAAGACCGTACGGATCACGGCGAGCAGAAAGCTCAGAATGGTCGTCCCGGTTCCCACAACGATCATGCCGGCCCGTGCGAGGCCCGCCGGGCGTCCGCGGAGAGAGGCCCCGACACCGTTGCGTACCCCGCGTGGCAGCACCTTGAGAACGAAGTCGCGTTTAGGGCCGAGCGGGCCGCGTGCTGGTGCGCGGTAGCCCGCGCACAAACGCCGGAGCGTGGCCTTTGATGCGCCTTCCGCCCAACAGCGGCGCACGATGTACGAGGGACGCTGCCGCTGGGCGGGCACGTGGTGGTGGATGACCGCGGCCGGTTCGTGCACGAAGCGGCCGTCCGGGATCAGGGCGGTGGCGCGGATGCACAGCTCTGTTTCCTCGCAGCCCGATGCTCCTTTGGTCTGCCGGCCCAGGCGGGTGTCGAAACCCCCGGTGGTGGTGAACACGCTTCGCCGGAACAGGGCGCAGCCACCGAAGACATTACGCACGGCCGTCTGCTGGGTGGGTAATCCGTGATGGCTGCAACCGACCGTCCAGAGCAGCTCGGATGGGAACCAGCCGGGTTTCTCACCACCCCAGTCGGGGGTCACCCAGCCGCCGACTCCCAGGATGTCGGGGTCGGCGGCCGCGACCTGTACAAGGGATGACAACCAGGACGGATCGGCGACCGCGTCATCGTCCAGGAATGCCACGAATTCGCTGTCGACCGCGGCAATACCGACATTACGTGCGTTGGACAGCCCGGTACGCCCCCCGGTGCTGAGGACGAGTTCGGGGCCGGCTCGCTCACGCAGGCGGGCGAGCAGCTCGTCGTCGCCGTCCACGACCACGACAACCTGGTCCGGGCGCAGCTTCTGGTCCCAGAGCGAGTCGAGAGCTCTTGTAAGTTGCGGCCATCGTGCCACGAGATGGCTGCACACCACGACACTGACACTGCTCACGACACCGATACCGACACTGGTCACGGTTTTCTCCACGGACGTTCGGGGCCTTGGGGCGGTATGAACGGGACCGGGCTCGCGCCGTCTTCCGGCCAGTTGGTGTGGCTGGCCGGTGGGGCGGGGCCGGGGTGACCCGGTCATGGTTGTTCCTGGGCGGCTGGTTCCTGCCGCGTGCGCAGGCCACGCCGGACGGCCCGAAAAACGCGCCACGGGGCCCGGGTACCACGTCGCAGATACGGAACAACTCCGGGCTGGCCGCTGCGGACCAGGGCGAGGGTCTGTTCCGGGCTCGTCGAGCCGGTGACTATCAGTCGGCTGATCGAGAACGGGGACGTGTCACGGCGGTGAATGCGGTATCCCACCTCGCAGGCGGAGGCGAAACCGGTCTCCGCCACGGCCTCGCGGACAGCGCGTGTGTGATATCCGAACGGATAGCAGAAACTCTGGACCGGAGAGCTGAGCTCGTCCTCAAGCAGGTGACGGCTGGTCTCGACGTCGTGGCGCAGCTCGGGGCCGGCCAGCAGGTCGAGGTCGGTGTGCCGATGGCCGTGCGAGTCGATCTCGTAGCCGGCGGCGTGCAGGTCCCGCAGGTCGGACCAGGTGAGCAGGGGGGACGCACCCTCCGGGTACGCCGACAGCCACGTCGCCCGGCCGCCCACGTAGGCGGTGGGAGCGTAGAGGGTCGCCCCGGCGTTCGCCTGCCGCAGCACCGGGACGGCGTGGGTGGAGAAATCCGCGAAAGCGTCGTCGAAGGTGATCGCGATGTGTTTCCCGGCCGGTCGGGAAAGCGCTTCGGAAAGGCCCAGCAGCTGGTAGCCGGCCGCACTGAGACAGGCCAACTGTTCGGCGAACAGCGCCGGCGGGACCTGCCATCGGCGAAATGCCGCGCTGGCACCGTCGCCGATGCTGTGGAACATCAGCACGGGCAGGACGGGAAAACCATCGGTCATGCCCGGCCCCAGGTGATGGTTTTGTTCTCCTGGCCGGCCGTCCCGGGCCGCGATGAGCGGAGATTGCTTCCGTCGCGTTGTTCCGTTGATTCACCGGCGCGATAGTGATCGCGCCGGGAGCGTGGTATCGAAGAGCTCTGGAGGGGCCAGTGGGAAACTGTTTCGCCGGCTGAACACGAGCGCGCCGGCACTGGTCGCGCCAATGTTTTCCTCCCAGGGACCTGGGGATGCGGGCCGTCGGCAGCACAGAAAAAGCATGATCGTACTGTCTCTGACTCGCTGACGGACGTTTGGAATCTTCCGCTGGAAATCATAGCACCACGGAGGTGAAGGATCGTGCCCTGATCCCAGGAATAATCCAATGACTACTGTTCGAAGCTGGCCGGATGTATTGCGTCGTCCCCGGTTGGTTTACCGAGTTTTCCTGAGGTCTTGCCTGAGGTCTTGCCTGAGGTCTGGCCCGATGTCTCCGGTGGATGCGCGGCGGTGGCGCCGCCTGACGTTGATTCCCCCCGCCCTGGTCGACCGAAAGCGGTTCGATCATCTTTTCGGGGCCCGGGCCCGCGTGATTCCCGGCCCGTGCCGGCGTTCCGGATCATGCTGGCTTTCCGGGCCGAAGCGGCTTCTCGGGTCAGGTCGTGGTGCCGGTCTGTGTCCGCGCGCCAGCTGGCGGGGAGTCGACCGTCGCAGGGAAGGAGCCGCCGGCGACCCGTACGGTCAGCGCGTCGCCAGGGGTGGCCTGGGCGGGATCACGCACGATGGAGCCGTCGGCGACTCTGCGTACCAGCGCGTATCCCCGGTCCAGAGTGGCCGCTGGTGACAGCGCGTGCAACTGGGCCAACGCATGGGCCAGCTCCTGGTCGGCCCGTTCGAGTTGGTGGAGCACGCAGCGCCGGCCACGGGAGCGCAGCGCCCGCACGTACTCGTCGTGACGGTCGAGCTCACGCCCGGGCGCGGCCAGCGCCGGGCGGCCGCGCAGGTCGGCCAGCCACCGTTCCTCCCGGTCCAGGCGCTGCTCGACGGACCGCCGGGCCCGGCCACGCAGCGTCGTCACCAACGCGAGCTGTTCGGCCACGTCCGGTACGACCCGCTTGGCCGCGTCCGTCGGAGTGGACGCCCGCACGTCCGCGACGAAGTCGAGCAGGGGCGTGTCCTGCTCGTGGCCGATCGCGGAGACCACCGGGGTGGTGGCCGCGGCCACGGCCCGCACCAGCGCCTCGTCGGAGAACGGCAGCAGATCCTCCAGCGACCCGCCGCCGCGGGCGATCACGATGACGTCCACCTCGGGGACGCCGTCGAGCTCGCGCAGCGCGTCGATGATCTGCCCGACAGCCAGCGGTCCCTGCACCGCGACCTCACGCGAGACGATCCGCACCGCGGGCCAGCGGCGGCGGGCGTTCATGACCACATCCCGTTCGGCGGCGCTGGCCCGTCCGGTGATCAGCCCGACGGCCCGGGGCAGGAAGGGCGGCCGGCGCTTGCGGGACGCCGCGAACAGCCCCTCGGCCGCGAGCATGCCGCGCAGCTGTTCGAGTCGGGCGAGCAGGATCCCGGTACCGATCGGGCGGATCTCGGTGACGGCGAGCGCGAGCGTCCCCCGCGCGGGATGGAACGACGGTTTGCCCTGGACCACCACCCGGGCGCCGTCGGTGAGCGCGGACCCCACCGCGTCGCAGACCGCCCGCGGGCAGGTCAGCCGCAGCGACACGTCGGCTACCGGATCACGCAGGGTGAGGAACACGGTGGCCAGGCCCGGCCGTCGCACGATCTCGGTGAGCTGGCCCTCCACCCAGACCCGGCCGAGCCGGTTGATCCAGTCGCCGATTGCCCGGGCGACCGTCCGGACGGGCAACGGCTGCTCCGGGGTGGAGGTGAGCGCCATCGGATAACCGTAGCCAGCGCGGCCGTGCGGGCCTTCGGGCCGATGCACAAAGCACGAGAGCTGTCCGCCCGGACATCGGTATGTGACGGTTGTCGTTTGGCCTTCCGGGCGCTGCCGGGCCGCGTAGACTCCGGGACATGGGGCGGATCCTGCTGGCCAATCCGCGCGGGTACTGCGCTGGTGTCGACCGAGCGGTACAGACGGTCGAGAAGGCACTGGAGCTGTACGGCGCTCCCGTCTACGTCCGTAAGCAGATCGTGCACAATGCCCACGTCGTCAAGACGCTGGAGGCAAAAGGCGCGATCTTCGTGGAAGAGACCTACGAGGTTCCTACCGGGGCGACCGTGGTGTTCTCCGCCCACGGCGTCGCACCGACCGTCCACGAGGAGGCGAGGTCTCGGGAGCTGCGAACGATCGATGCCACGTGCCCGCTGGTGACCAAGGTCCACGGTGAGGCGCGCCGGTTCGCCAAGGAGGACTTCGACATCCTCCTCATCGGCCACGAGGGCCACGAGGAGGTTATCGGTACCACGGGCCAGGCGCCCGACCGCATCCACCTCGTCGACGGCGCGGAGGACGCGGAGGCTGTCCGGGTTCGGGACGAGTCCAAAGTCGCCTATCTGTCCCAGACCACCCTGTCGGTCGACGAGACCGAGGTCACCGTGCGGGCGCTGCGCGAGCGGTTCCCGCTGCTGCAGGGGCCGCCGAGCGCCGACATCTGCTACGCCACCCAGAACCGGCAGGTGGCGGTCAAGGAGATCGCCAGCCAGGTCGAGCTCATCCTGGTCGTCGGGTCGCCGAACTCGTCGAACTCGGTACGCCTGGTGGAGGTCGCTCTCGACCACGGAGTGCCCGCCGCCCATCTGGTGGACAACGCCGAGCAGGTCGACCCAGCCTGGCTCGAAGGGGTTGAGACGATCGGCGTGACCAGCGGGGCGTCCGTTCCCGAGGAACTGGTGACGGAGGTTGTCGCGTGGCTTGCCGAACGTGGTTTTGACGACGTTCAGCAGGTGACGTCGGCGGAGGAGCATCTGTTGTTCGCCCTGCCGCCCGAGCTCCGCCGGGAAATCCGTGCCCGGGAGCGGGCGGCCAGCGGTAGCCAGTAAGCAGTCAGTCGGTAGTCCAGTAAGCAGGCCAGCAGGCCAGTAGCCAGGCCGTATCCGGCCGGTTGTTGGCTGTCGGTTGTTCCGGGCGTGCCCCGCGGATGAATCCGCGGGGCACGCCCGAAATTTTTCACGGACATTCATGCGCGTCCGTACGCCCCCGAGTGGCCTACGGCCGTGAGCCGGGTGCCGGGCGTTTCACCGGGCGCCGTCGAGCAGCGCGACCGGATCCGCGCAGAGCAGGTCCACGGCACGACATACGACATCCTGGTCGAAGATGCTCGCGTGGAAAGCCACGGTGACGTACACGTGTCCGTGCAGCTCGGCGAACTGGAAGGTGACATAGTCCGGCTGGCGCTGGGTTGTTGCCGACAGGTAGTAGATATCCGAGGTGTCGCCCCGCCACGGTAGTTTCTCGAATCCGCGCAGCCGTCCGAGATGATTCAGGACCAGGGACGGACGTGCCGGGAAGGGCGCCCGATCGCTCAGAGCCGCGATGCGGCCGACCTGGGCGAAGCCCGTCAGCAGGCTCATCGTGGCCAGCGTACGCCCGTTCGCGGTCGCGGACTCCAGCGCGGCCGACACGGCCACCGGATCACGGGCGTCCGTCGGCTCGACGTAGATTCCAATCGTGAAGTTGCCGTCGAGCCGGCGGCCGGTCGGAAGGAATTTCCGGTTGTCGACGACGGTGTAGAAACCGCCGGCCGCCGGTCGCATGCCCGCCGCTTCCACCGCTGCCCGGACCGCGGCGAAAACCACCATCGTCCGGGTGACCCCGGACGCGTTGCGGACTTTCCACTTACGCAGGTCGGTGAGCGTGCTCCTGGCGAGGACCCCGGAAACCACGGTGAAGTTCGGTTGCCACGGCCGGTGCTGTGTCCCGGCGTCCGGGCCGGGCGCGGCCGGGCGCGGGGTCCGCAGCGTCGCGAGTACCCGCCCGGGTTTCCGGCCGTAGTACTCGCCCAGGGCGCGGGCCAGGGGAAGCCGGGTGGACGGCCGGTGCAGGCTCAGTGGCGGACGGCCTTCCGCGGCGGCCAACAGCAGCTCGGCGCCGGTGTCGAGGCCGAGCCGGGCGTCCCCGAGCGGGTGGGACAACGACATCGCCAGCGAGTCGCGGCCGACCGCGATCCGAAAGGGGATGTCGTCGACGTGTGCGTCGTACTGCCGTATCAGTAACCGTTCCGGCCCGCCGTCGTCGACGTCGTCATCGAGTGCCGTGACCATCCGCTCACAGTGGCTGTCGAGTTCGTGGCCCGTCACCGGGCGCCACCGGTGGTAGCCAGGATCGGGCCGGCGGAACAGCCGGTGGTCGGGAGCGATCCAGGCGAGTTCCCGCATGGTCGCGCGGACCGTGTCGACGTCGGGTAGGTCCAGTGGCCCGGTGACGAAGACGGAATGGGCGCCGATCCACATTCGGTCACGTCCGGCCACGCGTTGGGACCGTGTTCTGCCTGGCATCGCCGATTTACCTCCGGTGTGGTTGTCCGCCGTCCTGCCAGCAACGCCGCCGTCCGCTCAGCGGGGGGACGCGAACTACCTGGCGGTGCCGTTTTGACGGGAGAACGACATGGCTGGTGCCGTTATGTGTTCGGTCGGCAACGGATACAGGTGTCCGTCGGCGGGCCGGGTATCCCGACGCCGACAACTCGTCCCGAAGACAAACGGGCATGCTGGCAAACGAACATGTTGGCAAACGAGCATGCCCGGCAAACGGACATGGTCGGCAAACGGACATGGCGCCGCGCGCCGCGCCGCCGGTGCCGTTGACATCGTATCCCGCCGTATCCCGCTGTATCCGGTCGGTCAGCCGGCACGGTGATGACATCCGACCAGCGTTCATTGCTTTGAGTGATTGAATCGCTACTATCGGAGCGATTGTTTGGACGGTGGGTGGGGTGAGACCGTGCCGCGAACCCGCGCCGCGACTGGTACGCGTGAAGGAGGTGGCTGTGCGTCGTGAAAAGCTCTGGGAGCAGCTCAGGCTCGAGTTCTGGATGCTCGTGTGGGGAACCAACGTCAATGGTATAGGCGGGTCTTTTCTCGTCCCGCGTCCGCTTCGCTTCCTGCTCTATCGTCTCGGTGGCGTGCAGACCAGGACGATGAACATCCTGCCGGGCTCCGTCGTCGGTCATCGCGCGAGCTTTGCCTGCGGATCAGGGATGGGCTCGATGTGTTTCATCGAAAATTCGGCACCGGTACGGATCGGTGAACGAGTCAAGATATCACCCAGGTCACGATTCTGACCTCCACGCATGACGTGGTCAATGGTGAGGTCAGCAGCGAGGTGGTGGCCAAGCCGGTTGCCATCGGGAACGACTGCTGGCTCGGCAGCAGGGTGATCGTGATGTCTGGCGTGACCATTGGCCATCATTGTGTGATTGCCACCGGTTCGCTGGTCAACAGGGACTGCAAGCCCTACGGGCTTTACGCTGGATCGCCCGCCCGCCGGGTTCACGACCTAGCCCCGGAGGAGGCCACTGCCCCGCGGGAGAGCCCCGCCCCGCGGGAAAACCCCGTCCCGGAGACACTCGCCGCATCGCTGACGTCCGTCACGGTGTCTCCCAGCGCACCAACACCCCCGGTTACCGCGTCCACGGCTGCGAAGGCGTAGCCGGGGCACGGCCCAAAGCGCCCGGGACAGCTGTTTGCGATCAGGATGTTCCCGTCATTCGGGCTGGTTCTGCCGTGACGGCCGATGCTGGTCGGTGCTGGGGGGCGGGCGGTTGGCCAGGGCACGCCTGGTGGACGGCCGCAGACGCACGGTGCTCTCGTCCGGCAGGCGCTCCAACCGGCTGGGCCGGTGCCAGATGGAGATGGTCCGCTCGTGCGTACGGCGAGCCTCACCGCTGGTGCTGTCCGTGTTGTCGATGTAGCGGGCGAGGTCTCGTTCGTCGATCGGACGGAGCAGCTCGAGCGGGTAGAAGCTGGCGGCCATTCGCTGGTACACGCCGGTGAGCGGTGTGGTGGTGTTCGCCTGGGGGCTGGCCATCGCGATCGTGGCCCTGGGCTCGCGCCAGACCACCGCCAGCGGTGGCAGGGTGATCACGGCTTCCAGCACCACCGCCAGCAGCCAGCCCCAGCACAGGCCGTTCACCCCGCCGAGATGGCCACCGACGAGGGCGAAAACAATCTCCATGGCGGTTCCGGCGCCGACCACTCGCAAGGCGGATCCCAGCCGTCCCTGCACCCGCCGCAGCGAGACATAGTGATCTTTGATCACCAGGGGTACCCCGGCGAGCATCATGATCCGGAACGCGCTGACGGCCACCCCGCTGGTGTAGGCGCCACCGAAGATGGTCATGACAAGACTGGCGCAGGGCGCCGCGATCAGGAAGGTGGCGACGGCCGCCACGAGTCCCAGCGGCAGGGTCGAGCGGATCTTCGCCAGTGCCTGTTCCTCGTTCTGCCCGGACTGCGCGAACACGGCGATGGCCAGCGCGAACGGAATGATGAAGAAAAAGGTCGCGGCAAGGCGCGCGGTCGTGAAATAGGCGGTGTCCGCGGCGGTCGCGGCGAGCGCGGCGAGAATGGGCAGCAGCAGGGTCGGCAACTGCAGTGCCAGGTTGAGCAGGTGGTGCCCACCGGCTTCCTTACGCATCTCCCGCAGCTGTCGGAGCCCGGCGAACCGCTGGCGGGGGGTGGCCGCGGCGCCAGCGCCGTCCGGTGACCGTTCCTCCGGCGCGGGCCGGCGGAAGTAGCGGTAGCAGACCGGCAGGGACAGGGCCATGCCGGCCACCCAGGACAGGTAGAGATCCAGCCCGGACGTCCAGCCGATGACCACGAACACCGGGATCAGCCCGAGCTTGACCACCGACGTGACGACGTTGCGGACGAACTGCACGGCCCCCCGCGCCGCCGACAGCAGCGCGAAGTCCAGGGTGGAGGTCACCGCGAACAGGACGACCCCGACGCAGAACAGCACGGCGGCGAGCACGCTCGAGCTGACCGGGCGCAACGTCTCGGACAGGAACGGAGTGACCCCGGTCCACACCAGCGCGAGCAGGCCGGAGGTGACCCCGACAACGGCGATGGACGCCCGCATCAGCCGGAGGCGGTCCGACTCCCGTTCGACCGTGGGGAGCTTGGCCATCAGCAGCGTGCCCAGGCCGAGCATCCCGACGGAACCGAGGACCGTCATAGCCGCGATGGCCGCCGACCCCACCCCGACCTCGTGGACGGCGTAGGTGCGTGCGGCCAGGGACCAGAACACCGCCCCGAGGACGGATGTCACGATCTGCGTCCCCACCATGGACATCGCGATCGCCAGCAGCTGCGCGAGACCGGCGTGACCGTGCCTGGTCTCCTCCGGCGGTGGGCTTTCGGCAGCCCTCGCCACGGGCGCGGTCGCCGTGATGTCGGTCGTGATGCCTGCCGTGGCAGTACTGCCCACGGTGATGCCGTTCGCGGTGATGTCGTTCGCGGGCGGGCCGGCGGTGGCGCCGCTGTTGACGCCGACGATGTTCCTGTCAGCATTCCTGCCAGCGCGATTCCCGTCAGCGCTGTTCATGGCGGTGTTGGCGCGACTGTCCCGTCCGCCGTGCTGATCATTACTGTGGATGGTCCCGGGCGGATCGTGTCCACTGGCGGACGGTGGCGCGTCATGCGTGGGCCCGGTAGGCGTCTGCGAGCGCGCCGGCGCAGTCGTCCCAGGTGGGCAGGTGCGTGGACGGCGTGCCATGGCCGCTGGCCCCGGCCGGTGTGTTCCCGGTGTTCCCTTCCGCGGTCACCTCCGCTCCCGCGGTGGTCCGGGCGGTCAGGTGGCGGAGCAGGGTCGCGGCGACTGTGCGCGGGTCCGCCGGGTCGTCGACCCGTTCGGCCAGGCCGCGGTCGGCCAGCTCGCCGAGACCGGTGCTGGGGGCGACCACGACCGGACGTCCGAGCGCGACCGCCTCCATCACGGCGACCGGGTGGGCCTCGTACTCGCTGAGCAGGGCGACCACGTGCGCGCCTGCCAGCAGGTCGGTCATGGCCTGGCGTTCGGCCGGCGGGACGAAGGTGAAGCTGACCTGGTCGGCCACGCCCAGCCGGGCGGCCTGGGTCCGCAGTTCGTCCTCGTAGGGACCGCGTCCCACCAGTACCAGCCGGGCCCGCGGTTCCCGCTCGAGCAGGGTGGGCAGCGCGGCGATCAGGTGGTGCTGGCCCTTGTACTTCTCGAACCGGCCTACCGAGACCACGGTCGGCGCGTCGGCGTCGGGCCGGATGTCGGTGGTGGTGCTGGCGGGCTCGACGCCGTTCGGGACGACCCGCAGCCGGTCGACGGCCACCCGTGCCAGCCGGGCGAACATCTCCTTCTCGAACTCCGCGACGCATACCACCTGCCGGGCGCGGCGCAGCAGCGGGCCGAGAGCGCGCCACTGGGCGCCCCGCAGCCGGTGGCGGATGGCCGACGAGTGGCCGCCGGTGTGCGGGCTGACCAGGTAGGGCGTGCCGGCCGCGAGCGCGGCGGTCATGGCGATGACCGGGACGGCGGTGTGCGCCCCCTGGCAGTGCACGAGGTCATAGTAGCCACCGCCGACCGCCGCGCGGATACGTGGAGCGACGTAGTAGTCGCGCTCCCGTGGCCAGGCGGGCACCCGCCGCACCCGAATCCCCTCGACCACCTCGACGGGGGGCCGGCTGCCGTCACGATCGGTGGTCAGGACGTCCACCCGCAGGCCGGGCATGGCGTTCAGCCGTCGGGCCGTCTCGTAGACATGCGTCTCGATCCCTCCCATGTCGGGGAAGAACCGAGGGGTGACCTGGAGCACGCGAAGTCGTCCGGGCACGGTTACTGCTCCCTCGAGGTGGCGAACGCGGGTGTCAGGGCACGACACGTCGGTAGCGGGTTACGGCTGTGCAAGTTACGGCTGTGCGGGTTACGGCCGGTTGGGCCGGAATGCGGGCGGGACGCCATCGTAAATGCTCTGAGTCATGGAATGGTTATCGACTGTATGATCTTTTCGCCGGCGAGCAGGTGGATCGTGGTCGGGGCGGGAACCGCCGCGTTCTCCACGGCTACGTCGACCTTGTCCCTGTCCGGTGCCAGCGGCGTCCGCCAGTGCCGGCCCACACTGTTGATCACCTCCAGCGTGAGATCGCCGCTGTCGCTGTCGGCCCGGGTGACGGTGACCGCCAGGCCCGACTGGGTCCGGACGGCACCGAGCGCTGTCACCGGCTCGTTCGTGGTCGTCTCGTCCGACCACCACGACAGGCCGATCGCCAGGGCGAGGATCAGGACCGGGACGGACACCAGCAGCGCGGCCCGGCGAGGGCCCGTCCGCCAGCCCCCGGCCGTCCAGGCAGCCGGCCGCCAGCACTCCACATACCAGGGCAGGCGCTCGCGGAGCCGGACCACGACGGTGGCCGGCCGCAGGCCGCCGACGGCGGCGAGGGCCACCGCCACGGCACCGAACAGCAGGTCGTAGGCGAGCGGGTTGCCGGCGTGCCCGACCGCGGCCACCACCAGCGAGCCGACCATCAGCCCGGCGACGGTGAGCAGCAGCAGCGCGGCGATGTTCGCCGGGGGATCCGACCGGGAGACGAGCGGGGAGCTCACCCGAGAACCGTCCACCGCACGGTCGCGCTCACCGGAACCGTGCGCGCCGGGGCTGTTGTTGCCACGGCTGGTCCCGGCTCTGGCGCTCCGGGCGAGAATCGCGTGCAGGCCGGCAACGCCGAGCGCGAGGATCGCGATTCCGAGGACGGTCTGTGCGAGGGCCGCCACGGCGCTCACCGGGCACCTCCCGCGGGCTGCGGTGCCGCCGGTGTTGCCCGCGGGGCTGTCGCCTGCGGGGCTGGAGACGCTGCAGCGGCTGCCGCTGGCGCTGCAGCCCCGAGGGCGGTGACGTCGTATATCTTCACCGGCCCGTTGTCGTAGACCTTCACCGAGCCCCGCTGGGTGTCGAACTTCGCCAGCATCGCCGCTGTCAGCCGGGTACCCATGGGTGCCTCGCCGTTCTCCGTGTAGAACGTCTCGTGCGGGAGGCCGTCGGCGAGCCGGGTGTCGACGATGACGTACTGGATGCGACCGACCGCGATGACCGCGCGTTCGTAGTCGCCGAGGGTGGTGCTGAAGTAGAGCGGCCCGGCGCTCGCCCCGCTGGCCAGACCGGTGACGAGCCACTGGCGGCCGATGCTCATCAGCCAGGTCCCGGTCTCGCGGTCGCCCGCGATCCGGCTGCCCGCCGGCAGTTCGGTGTTCGCCCACCTGGTGGCGGCGACCACGTACGGGTCGATGGAACGCCCGTCGGCGATCACCAGGTAGGGCCCGGGCATCCGTGACCAGTCCGCGCCCGAACCCAGGACCGTCCCACCGATGAACACGAAGATCGCGAACGCGCCGGTGAGCCGCCGCAGGAACCCCTGCCTGGTCGCGCGGCGGGTCGCCAGGTAGCTGGCGACGGTGAGGCCCAGCACGGCGGCGATGCCGAGGTAGACGAAGGTGGACAGGCGGGTGGACAGCTCGGCTGTGCGCGGCGTGACGGTGCCCGCCATCGACAGTGGGAACGCCAGGTGCATCAGCCGCAACAGCCGGTACAGCGTCGCCTGCCGGCCGTCGGTCTGCGGCCGGAACCTGAACGGGCCGAGCGGGACGATCGACACCGACCACAGCAGGGTGGTGCCGAGCAGCGCGACGATCTGCCAGGTCGGGGTGGGCGTGCCGGCCGAGTCGGTGAACATCTTGCGGCTCTTGGTCTCACCGCTGGCGACACTGCCGGCCTGGTGGAAGCTTTCCGACAGGATGGGGCCCAGATAGTCGCGGAGCATCGAGATGTTGACCAGCGCCCAGCCCACGGTCGCCACCAGCCCGACCAGGGTGACACGGGCGAGCACCCTGCCGTCCGCGCGGTCCCGGCGGGCGAACGCGCACAACGTCCATCCGGCGAGCAACCCCACGGCGATCCAGCTTGTGATGTGGTGGGTCAGCGCCAGCGTGATCCACGTCATCACGACCAGCACGCCCGCGGTGACCCGCCCGTACCGGGCACGGTCGACGACGACCAGCAGGAGCAGCACGGTCAGGGCGATGGCCAGGGTCTGGTAGGCGAACTGCGCGTTGAAGAAGAAGAACTGCGGGCTGCAGGAGTAGATCGCCACCCCTACGCCGGCCGCGTAGGCGGACCGGCTCAGGCGCTCGATCAGCAGGAACAGGCCGTACACCAGCAGGACGCGGGCCAGCAGGACGACGCCGATCACGGCCACCTGGTTCGGCACGCCGAGCAGTTGGACGACGGCGTTGGTCAGCAGCTCCAGCCCTGGGAAGCGGGGGCTGACCGGCAGGCCCGGATGCGGGGTGAAGACACCGCCGGTCGCCTGCAGGTCGAGCAGGGTGCGCAGGTGCAGCAGCTCGTCGAACTCGCGGACGGCGGCGATCTGGGTCAGCTCGAAACAGAAGTAGAGGCCGACACCGAGCAGCACCGACACCCGCAGCCGTTCCCGCCGGGAGGTGTCCGTCCGCAGCAGGCGGGCCACGCCGGCGACGAAGACCGTGATCAGCCCGGGCCAGAGCAACGCGGTGCCCACGTCCGGATGCCCACGACGGCCGAGCGCGTAGGACACCGCGACCAGCAGCACCCCAGCGGCCATGACGGTCGCGACGGTGCGGGACCGGTCGGGACCGGTCAGATCATGACTGGCCAGGCCCGCGGTGACGGGCCGCGCGACCGGATGCCCGTCGACGACGGGGACATCGGCCGACCGTGTGCCGGCCGGGTCGTCCCGGAACGCCGGTACCTTCCGCCGCGGCCGCCACGACCACCACGAGCGCCAGTCCAGTAACGGCCCGCGGCTCGTGCCGGTGCCGCCGACCGGCTCGGCGGCCGGCCCGGTGACCGGTTCGAGGAGATCCGCCACCGGGTCGCGCGTGACCACGGTCGTGTCGGAGCCGGTGGCATGCGCGGCCGGTGGCTGTGTGCTCTCCTCCACCCGGTCATTGTCGTGGACGCCGTGTCTCGCGTGGGTGATGGATCCGACGGTGTGCCCGGGCACGAACTCCGTGATGACAGTGGTGTCGGCATGTTCCCGCGGCCCGCCTCCGCCCGTCGGCACGGCGTTGTCGACCGTGCTGACGCGGGTCGTGTCGTCGTTGGCCGTGCTGTCCGCGCTGGGCGTCCGGGATCTGCCGGACCGGGCCCTGATGATCCGGGTTTCGGTGGGCCGGGTTTCGGTGGGCCGGGATTCAGCGGGCATGGACCAGGTCTCGGTAAACGGCCTCTATGCGCGGTACCACCTCGCCGGCGGTGAAGCTCGCGGCACGGTCGCGGGCGCGCCGGCCGAGCCGTTGCCGCAGGGACGGGTCGGCGAGCAGCAGGTTCATCGCCGCGGCCAGGGCCGCCGGCTCCGATGGCGGGACGACGACGCCGTCCTCCCCGTCCCGGACCATGTCCGCGATGCCGCCCATCCCGGTCGTGACGACCGGGACACCGGCGGCCATCGCCTCCAGCACCACGGTGGGGCAGGGATCCGGCCAGATGGACGGGACGACGGCGAACGCGGCTCCGGCGAACGCCTGCATGATCTTTTCGTGGTCCCATGGTTCGGCCACGACGACCCCGGCCGGCAGGCGGTCCGGCAGGTGGGGCGTGCGGCGGCCGACCATCAGCAGCGGCGGGCGGTCGGCGGCCAGCCGGGCGTAGGCGTCCAGCAGGATCCCGACGCCCTTGTCCCGGCTGAGATCACCGACGTACAGCAGGTAGCCGCCCGCGGTCATACCGCCGGGGACGGTGTGCGATCTGGTTTCCAGCAGTTCGTCCGGGATGAAGTTCGGGATGACCTCGAAGGGTATGCCGCCGGCGGCAAGGTCGCTGTGTCGGGCGACCGCCGAGCTCACCGCGATGATCCGGTTCAGGGCGAGCCGGCGCAGGGCACGGCCGCCCTGGTTGCCGGCGACCGTGGCGAGGCCGACCGGCCCGCCGTAGTGGTCGTGGGCGCAGCGGACGCACCGTCGTGGCGACGGGCCGGCGCACACCTGCTGGCCGAGGTACATGAAGCGCTTGGTGGCGCAGACATGGCTGTAGTCGTGCAGGGTGAGCACCATCGGCGCGCGGGTCGTCAGGCGCAGCGGCGTGAGGCTGTTGACGATCCAGTTGTGCGCGTGGATGACGTCGGGGCGCTCCTCGACGATGACGCGCCGCAGTGCCCGGGCCACCGCCGGGTCCGGCAGCGGCGGCGCGTAGAGCCGGTCGCCCTCCCCGTACAGGAAGGGCAGCGACGCGGTGATCGGCCGGATGGTCCGGACACGCATCCCGTCCCGGGTTGCCGTCCCCGTTTTGTCACCGAAGGTGACCACGGTGACTTCGTGACGGTCGGCCAGACGCCGGCCGAGATTGTGGACGTGTCGTTCCTCACCGCCGACGATCGGCGGGAAGAACTGGGCAAGTAGAAGGATCTTCACGAGGTGGGTCCTCCGGCCGGGTGTGCCTGACCGCCCCTGTCGTCGGCCCTGCCGCGGCGGGCGGCGACCGGTTGCAGCAGGCGGCCGTGCAGATATCCGGCGGCCGTGAGCACGAGCCCCGAGACGATGCTCGCGGCGCCGCGGCGCCGGCCGGGGGTGCGCATGTCGCGCCAGACGGCGCGGGGGAGCGTCCGGTACACGTAGGTGCGTTCCGTGGCCAGGGCGTCCGCGCTGCCGACCTGCCCCGAGATGATCGCCTTCGACCGTCCCTCGGCATAGCAGCGTTTGCGGAAGTACGTGAAGGAAGCCCGTGCCGGCGTGACGCGGTGGTGCACCAGCGCGCGCGGCTCGTAGAGGATGGTCGCCTGTGGGTCGGCCTGCCGCAGCCGGATGCCGAGCTCGGTCTCCTCGCACCCCAGCGGGGTGGACCCGATCCGGCCGATGCCGTCGCTGAAGCCGCCGACCCGGTCGAAGACGCTCCGGCGGAAGGACATCGCCGCGCCGATGGGATTGCGGACCGGCTGGGCGGAGGTGGGCAGGCCCTCGTAGCTGCAGCCGACCACCCAGTCGAACTCGGGGGGGAACCACGCCGGCCGGCCCGGAGCCGGCCAGGTCGGCACGGCGGCACCGCCCACACCCTGCACGGTCGGCTCCGCGTACGGGGCCAGCAGGTGCTCGAGCCAGTCGGGTGCGCCGTGGGCGTCGTCGTCGAGGAACACCACGATGTCACCGCGAGCGGCCCGCACGCCGGTGTTACGGGCCGCGGACAGACCCCGGGCGCCGGTGTTCGCGAGCACCGTCACCCCGTCGAAGGTGGCCCGGGCGCGGGCGAGCAGGGCGTCGTTGTGATCGACGACCAGGATGATCTCGTGTGCTGTCGTCCGCTGGTGGCGGACGCTCGCGATGGCGGCGACCAGGTCGTCCCAGCGTTCGAGGGTGTACGCGCAGATCACCACGGACGCGGCCAGCGCCGCCGGGGGCGTGCTGATCTGCGCTTCACCGTCCGCGGGCCGCGCGGTGGTCACGGGTCGTGCCGCGTCCACGGGCCGCGCCGTTGCGGCGGGTCGCGCCGTGACGATCCCGACGGGATGGGCCTGTGCGGGGATCACCGGGGCCGGTACGGCAGCCGTCGCACCGGCGGCTGCCGTACCGGCCGCTGCCTGGGAGGGGCCGGGGGCTGGATGTGAGTCGTCGGCTCCGCCCGGGGTGATGCCGGTGGATGCCGTCACGCGCATTCCGCCTCGGAGCCGACCGCACCCACGGTGCCCATAGCGCCCACACCCGCGTCAGCTTCGGAAACCTCCAGGCGGACGCCTTCCGGGGTCTCGCCGCGTGCCTGCTGGGGCCGCAGGACGGTCAGGTTCGGGCCGACCGCGGCCGCCGTGGACCAGCGCGGTACCAGCCTCCGCCGCCGGCCGCGCGAGCCGCGGGATTCGACCAGAATGGTGCGCAGGACCCGCAGGCCGTCGGAAAAGGCGTTGAGGTTGCTGACTCCGTGAATACGGGGGTGCTCGAAGCTCGGTACTTCCACCACGCGCAGCCCGGCGCGGGCCACCCGCATGTTGATAACGGTCTCGACCTCGAAGCCGTCTCCCCATTCATAGGTGTCGGAATGGTTGCCCGGATCCAGGCTGAGGGCGGGCAGGCAGTGCCGCCAGAACGCGTTGTAGCCGTAGCAGAGGTCCGAGTACCGGCAGTCCAGGAAAATGTTGACGAGGCCGCTGAGGAAAGAGTTGCCGGCCCGCCGCATACGGGTGATGTCGTTGCTGCCGCCACCGTTGATGAAACGGGATCCCTTTGCGAAGTCCGCGCCGGCGGTGAGAGCCCGGACGAACTCGCCGATCTCCGCGGGGTCGGCCGAGCCGTCGGCGTCGAGCATGACGATGATGTCGCCGCTGGCCGCGGCGAAACCGCACGCGAGCGCGTTTCCCTTACCGCGACGGGTCTGGTTGACAATTATGATGTCAGGACGCAGCGACTGTGCGACCGCGACCGTGTCGTCGGTCGATCGGCCGTCGACGAGGACGATTTCGGCGTCGGCGGGCAGGTTCTTGAAGACATGCGGAAGATTGCGCGCCTCGTTGAGCGTCGGAATGATGACGCTGACAGTCGGAATCTTGACAGTCGTCGATAGGTCCGAGCGTCCGGACACCTGTTCCCCCCAGTAACTGGATGTCGGGATGCACCGTGGGCCAGGTAGACCCGAGCCGATGTGGTGCCCCCAGTTCGCTGTCGGCTTTTTCCCTGCGGTGATCGCCGTTTCAGTAGTTTGATCCGGCGCTTCCTGACGGCGTGCTGTGACTGTCGTCGCATGTCCCCCCCGGGCGCAGGATCGACAGCCGTCATCACGAGTCTATTGCGTCATCTCCCGCCGTTGGACGTTCGTGATCTTCTGGTCGGCCAAAGGTGCCACGGATCAGTGTTCCGCGAGCGGGCGGGAGCCGCAAGGACTGTATGGCCGCCGCTGTTGGTCGCGGGGATCACTGGGGCACTCATGATCCAATTGATTGGCGATGATCCAACTGATTGACGAGAGTTCGCGGTCAAGAATTTAGCATCGCCCCTGGAGGGAGTCCCGGTCGGGCGGGGCGCAAAAATATTGTTTGCATGTTGTTTACAAGTTGTTCATTTTTGCGTGGCGGAAGTTCTGAAAGTGAATCGCGATCTACTGGAATTGTGACAACGATATTGCTCGGCGCAGTTTAAATAACTAAGAGTAGCGAAATGTTCGCATGGAGTTCCGACGGGCAAGACGCTGGGCAAGGGCCCGGGCCGCCCCGGTTGTCGCCGCCCTCGGATGCCCGCACAAATTCCTCTCGTGTCCGCATGTCTGGTGTCCGGATGGCGACAATGCGTTGTCCTGATCTTACATTCCGGTCCGCTGCTGATTCCTGTGACGAATTTCACCGTCACTCGCGGAGTCCTTTGCAGTCTATGTCGGCCCACCATCTGAATAACGTGTTCCAGATAACGTGCTCTGGCTATTTCTGCCAACAGGATAATTATTATGATATTTTTATACCCTGGCAGTCCGGGAGTCGGGAGGCCCAACTGGGTCGGAGTCGGTGGATCTTCGTATCGGGCGGGGCGCACCCGGACGGCCGACATCCGTCGGGTCCGGGCCCCGCTAAGAACGCGGGTGGGCGCGGGAGAAAGCAGGGCACGGGCAGCGTCCGCAGTCCGACCCGGGGCGGTAATGCCGATGGTCGGCACGAGGATGACCACAGCGACAGGTTGTCCACCATTGGGCCAGGCAGCCTCTGGCGGATCTTCGACCGCGCGGACCGCCGCCCGCGTCGAGCGCTGCCTGGTGGCACCGGCGTTCCCACAGCCCACGATGTGCATCTACGAGCACACTGAAAACGGTACCGGATATCTGTCCGGTACCGTTCCGGCGAGCCGTCTAGCCGGTCGCTAGCCGGTCGGCCGGCGGGGATTCCCAGGTGGCCTGAGGTTTCGTTCGTGTACGCGCCGGGTAACTTGCGCGCGTCGCGCGCGGATCGCGGCGATGAGGACAACGGCCGCGAAACCCAGCAAAAGGACGGGAGCTCGCAGAATCAGGTCAGATCCGATATTGATCGCCTTGCTCTTCAGCCCACCGCCGCCGTTGCCCGACGATCGGGTGAATCCGACACCAACGGCGATCAGCGCATAGACCAGCGGTGGCGCGATGACGATCCCGAGGAAGTCGTCGGAATGCACCCGGGCGGTGGCGAGGATGCAGCCGGCGACGAACAGGACGCCGAAGGCGGCTCCCGGGGAGCCGGACAGCGCCACGTCGATGGCCGCGCCGACCGTCCCGGCCAGGATGAGCAGGAGAGCCGCGCCGAGCACGGTCAGACCGCGTCGGCTGCCCATCACCACGGTGGGTGCCTCGCCGCCGCGTCGGCCCTGGGCACGCCCGCGCCGAACGTCTGGTGGGCCGACACCTCTGGCGCGGCCGGACGGACCGGTCGACGAACGACGAGGTGGCGAGTTCACTTGGGCAAGGTACCGCCCGGCGTTGCCCCAGGTGTCACCGGCGAGTGTCGTTATCGCGCGGGACAGTCGGGCGCATCACTTTCAGTGCTACCGCTAAACTTTCGGCGACCTTCGGTGCTCCTCGGTGACATCATCCGGGCGTACCATCCGCCCTGCCCGCAAGTTCGGTCGCGGACAGGGCTCGTACGCCGGTTTCCACCGGCGACGGTGTCGCCAGGACGTTTTCCACCACCTCCATGGCGGCAAGCCGGCGCGCCGGCACCAGTACGCGGCTCTCCAGGGATCCCACCGCCGTGTTGAAATCGGTCACCGTCCGGCTGAGTGAACGGCCGAGCCGGTCGACATGCTCACCGAGGGTGCCGAGGCGGGTGTAAAGATCCCTGCCCAGTTCGAAGATCTCCCTGGTCCGGCTGGTGAGCGCCTCCTGGGTCCACGCGTGGGCGACCGTGCGCAGCATCGCGATCAGAGTGGTCGGGGTCGCGATGACGACCTTTTTCGCGGCGGCGTGCTCCAGCAGCGTCGGGTCCTTCTCCAGCGCCGGCGCGAGGAACGCCTCGGCCGGCACGAACAACACGACGAACTCCGGGCTGGTGGCCAGGTGCCGCCAGTACGCCTTGGCGCCGAGCGCGTCCACGTGCGCTCGCAGATGCCGGGCGTGCGCGGCCAGCCGTTCGTCCCGGAGCCGCTCGTCGCGAGCCTCGGTGGCCTCGAGAAAGGCCAGCAGCGGCACTTTGGCGTCCACGATGATGTTCCTGCCGCCCGCGAGATGGACGACCATGTCCGCCCGGCCCTGTCCGCCGGGGTGGTCAACGGCCGACGGCCACCGGCGGTCGGCGGCCGACAGGCGACGCGGTCGGCACCGTAGACTGCGACCCCATGGGCTTGTCGATCGGGATCGTCGGACTACCCAACGTCGGCAAGTCGACCTTGTTCAACGCGCTGACCCGCAACGACGTGCTGGCCGCGAACTACCCGTTCGCCACCATCGAGCCGAACGTCGGCGTCGTCGGGGTTCCCGACCCCCGCCTCGACCGGCTCGCCGAGGTCTTCCACAGTGCCCGCACGGTGCCGGCGACGGTGAGCTTCGTCGACATCGCGGGCCTGGTCCGCGGCGCCTCCGAGGGGCAGGGGCTCGGGAACAGGTTCCTGGCCAACATCCGTGAGTCGGACGCGGTCTGCCAGGTCGTCCGGGTCTTCTCCGACCCGGACGTCGTCCACGTGGACGGCCGGGTCGACCCCGCCGACGACATCGCCACCGTCAACACCGAGCTCGTCCTCGCCGACCTGCAGACCATCGACGCGCGCCTGCCCAGACTGGAGAAGGAGGCCCGGGTCGACAAGGGCAGGCAGGGCCTGCTCGCCGCCATGAAGCACGCCCGTGAGGTGCTCGACGCCGGTCGCACCCTCTCGTCCGAGCCGGGTGTGGACAGGGCGGCGCTGCGGGAGCTGTTCCTGCTGACGGCCAAACCGTTCCTGTACGTGTTCAACGTGGACGAGGACGCCCTCGCCGACACCGGCCGGCTCAAGGAGCTCGCCGCCCTGGTCGCCCCCGCCGACGCGGTGGTGCTGTGCGCGAAGGTCGAGGCCGAGCTCACCGAGCTCCCCGACGAGGACGCCGCCGAGCTGTTGGCCTCCCTCGGCCAGTCCGAGAGCGGCCTGGCGCAACTGGCCCGGATCGGCTTCCACACGCTGGGCCTACAGACCTACCTGACGGCCGGGCCGAAGGAGGCCCGGGCCTGGACGATCAAGGTTGGCGCGACCGCGCCCGAGGCCGCGGGTGTCATCCACACCGACTTCCAGCGCGGGTTCATCAAGGCCGAGGTGGTCTCCTTCGGCGACCTGACGGCGGCGGGCTCGATGGCCGCCGCCCGCGCCGCCGGCCGCGTCCGTGTCGAGGGCAAGGACTACGTCATGGCCGACGGCGACGTCGTCGAATTCCGTTTCAACGTGTAGTCCCGCCCCGCCTCCGCCCGGCTGCCGGATGGTCCCGGCGGAGGGACCGTCCGCAAGGCGTCAGGCACGCTGGCCGCCTCGGGCGGGTGTTCCGCGGGGCAGAGGGCGCTGCCCGGATCGACAAATGCCTCGGCCTGGCCGGCGAGTGCTCCGCGGGGCGGGGACTGTCCTTTCCGCGGCAGCATCCGCCCGGAGCGGGTTGGGGTGGCTGGGGCTGAGCGCCGGCTGGGGCCGCGCGCCGGCTGTCCTGTCGCCCGCGGGCGGAGGCGTAGGTGAAAAGCGTCAGTATGACGCCTGTTTCCACCTACGGGCGCGACGGCTGTAGGTGGAAACAGGCGTGGGAGTGACGGAAACCACCTACGGATTTCGCCGGTTAGCGGCGGACCAGACGTTTTCGGTCGGCGCCCCAGACGTCCCAGGCGGATTTCCGGTTACCGGTGATGTCGTTGTCCTCGAAGAGCCCGGCACCGTTGTCGTAGACGAACACGCCGTGCTCCTGGGAGTTGGTGATGCGGTTGCGACGGATCGTCGGGTTCCCACCGGACTCCACCGCGACGTTGGACCTGGCGTTACCGGTGATGTCGTTGTTCTCGAACAGCCCCGCGCCGTTGTCGTAGACGTGCACGCCGGCGTTCTGGGAGTTGGTGATGTGGTTGCCGCGGACAGTCGGGTTCCCGCCCGACGCCACGGTGACGTTGGGCCAGATGTTGCCGGTGATGTCGTTGTTCTCGAACAGCCCTGCGCCGTTGTCGTGGACGAAGACGCCGCTTCGCCGGGAGCTGGTGATGCGGTTGCCGTGGACCCTCGGGTTCCCACCCGACCTTACGGCGATGTTGGACCTGGCGTTGCCGGTGATGTCGTTGTTCTCGAAAAGGCCGGTACCGTTGTCGTAGACGAAGACGCCGCTTCGCTGGGAGCTGGTGATGCGGTTGCCGCGCACTCTCGGATTACCACCCGACGCCACGACGATGTTGGACCGGACATTGTCGGTGATGTCGTTGTCCTCGAACAGCCCGGCGCCCTTGTCGTAGACGTGGACACCGCGGCCGGAGAGGTAGTGGACACGGCAGCGGTGGACGTGGGGGTCGGCGTCGTTGTGGACGGCCACGCCGGCGGACGCGCTCCCGCTGATGTCACAGCCGTCCAGGACGAGCCGGCCGGTGCGGATGTCGACCACCGCCTCCTCGCCCGGCTGCCCGGTCGCCCGCAGCGTCAGCCCGCGCACCGAGCCGTTCGCCGCGGTGAACAGCACCACGCTGCCCGTACCGGCCACCACGGTGATCTCCTCGACCGGGCCGTCCCCGACGATCTCCAGCGGTTTGTCGAGGATGAGCGGCCCGGGGTAGAGCCCGGGGCGGACCACGACGCGGTCGCCGGGCCGGGCGGCGCGGATCGCCGCGTCCACCGTGGTGAAGTCACCCCGGCCCAGCGCGTCGACCACGTGCACCCGCACCGGCCGGCCAGCCCGCCGGCCCGCCGCGCCGCCGCCGGGCGTGCCGGGGAAGCTCGTCCCGGGGGCCGGCGCGTCCACGGCGAGCGCGTCGCGGATCCGGCGCGCCAGCGCGGCTGTCGCCCGGCGGCTGCCCGGGCTCGACAGGTCCCCGAAGCGGCGTTCCCGCCAGTCGGTGTACTGCCGGGCCGCCAGCGCGGCGAGCAGGGTGTCGCCGGCGGCCCGTCCTGGTGTTTCCAGCTCCGGCACGCTGATCCAGTACACCGGTAGGATCAGGTCGGTCCGGCGCAGCCGGCGTTCCCGGTCGAGGAAGCGGGCCATCTCCCGCCGGCACTGCGGGCTGGCCACGAACGCCGGGGTCACGATCGGTATGAAGAACGTGACCGCGTCCAGGGAGCGGTTGATCCGCTCCTCCCAGGCCTGGCCCCAGGTGATGTCGTCCCGGTCCTGGAAGATCTGTAGCTCGCGGCGCCCGGTCTGCGCGCGCAGCTCACCCTCCAGCCGCCGCCGGAATGCCGTGATCAGGCCGCTGTCGTGCTCGTCGTCGTCATGGGCGTAACTCAGGAAGGCCGCTGGCTCGCCATCCGATCGACCCGCCACCCGTGCTCCCCGACAGCTTTCCGTCCGACAACCCAATATGCACTCTATGTGATCAATATAAGACTGAGAGTGATTTCTCAATGTAAATCTTGTCGATGGGGGTGAGGATGGGGCGGGTGTCGGTGGCGAGGGGTGGGCTCCGTGCGGCGCCGCCGCGCCAGTCGCGGCGGGGCTGAGCGGCGGGGCTGGACGGTGTGGAACGGGCGCCGACAACGGCGCCGGTCGGGTGTGGTGTTGAGTGGGTTGCGGGCGCTGAACGGGTTATGTGCCGGCGTCGGACGGGTCCGCGATGCCGTGTTGGCGCAGGATGTCGGAGATCCGGGATGCCAGGGCGATGTCGAGATCGGTGACACCCCCTTGCGAGTGCGTCCAGACTGTGAAGATCGTCACTCCAGGCGCTCGGTCAACGACGGGGTGGTGATTCATCTCGTTCGCGACGATCGAGATCTTTTCGACCGCCTCGTTGGCGGTCTCCTCGTCCATGGCGACCCTGCGGACGATCGTCGATGTGTCGCCGCTCCACCCCGGCAGTGTGCTGAGGGCGTCGGCCACGCGGTGTGCGTCCAGCTTGGTGGGCATGGAGGAACCTCCGTCTGGTCCGGCCGGGCGGCCGTCGGGTGGTGGCCGCCTTTGCTGTGCGTTTGCTGTGCGTCCTCTTCGCAGCGGGGAGACCCCGCTCGTTACAGTGTCGTTCGTTATGGAGTCGTCCGGCATCCCACGCGTGGTGGTGGCAGCGGCGCTTGTTGATATTCGAGAGCGGGTGCTGGCATGCTGTAGGCGAGGTCCGTCCGCGCTCGCCGGCGGCTGGGAGTTCCCCGGCGGCAAGGTCGAGCCCGGCGAGGACGAGGTCGCCGCTCTCGTCCGTGAGTGCCGGGAGGAGCTCGGGGTCGACGTCGAGGTCGGCTCGGTCCTCGGCGAGGTGCCCCTGCCGGCGGACGGCTGGGTGCTGCGGGTGCGTTTCGGGCGGATCATCGCGGGCGAGCCCAGGCTGATCACCCATTCGGCGCATCGCTGGCTGGCACGGGACGAGCTCGACGACGTCCCCTGGCTGGCCCCGGACGCGCCGCTCATCGAAGATCTTCGTCGCTACCTGGGCACGGCGCCGCCGGATACCCGGTCCGGCGTCTGATCCGGCGTCTGACTGATCCGACATCTGGCCGGGACGCCTGTCTGATCAGGCAGCGGACCGGCAGCGGGCCGCCAGAGTCAACGGATAGTATCGATGATTACACTTTCTGTTGTCGTCAGCCGTCAGGCCGCCGGTGTCCGTACCATGATGGTGGACACTCGCGGGCCGAGTTCGGACACGACCGTCTTCCTGGCGTTCCTGCCCGGCGCGCGGTGTGTCCCGTCGAGGCGGCGTGTCCCGCCGGGCTGGGCGGCGCGTCCGCTCATCGTGGCGGCGCGGCCTCTGTCTGGCATCACCACCGTCCGGCGTAATCATCGTTCAGCGTCAACTGTCCAGAGCACCATGTCCAGCCAGGGGCGGCCGCCCCACGTCACCATCGGAGCCCGTCACCGTGTCTGTCCGTGCCGATCTGCGTAACGTTGCGATCATCGCCCATGTCGACCACGGCAAGACGACGCTCGTCGATGCGATGCTGCGGCAGTCCGGTGCCTTCGGCGAGCACTCCGAGGCCACCGACCGGGTGATGGACTCGATGGACCTCGAGCGCGAGAAGGGCATCACGATTCTCGCCAAGAACACCGCGGTCCAGTACGGCGACGTCACGATCAACATCGTGGACACGCCGGGCCACGCGGACTTCGGCGGCGAGGTCGAACGCGGCCTGTCCATGGTGGACGGGGTCGTGCTGCTCGTCGACGCGAGCGAGGGGCCACTGCCGCAGACCCGGTTCGTCCTGCGCAAGGCGCTGGAGGCCCGGCAGCCAGTCATCCTGGTCATCAACAAGGTGGACCGCTCCGACGCCCGGATCGCGGAGGTCGTCGACGCCACCTACGAGCTCTTCCTCGACCTGGACGCGGACGAGAGCCAGATCGACTTCCCGATCGTCTACTGCAACGCCAAGGCCGGCCGGGCGTCGCTCAACCGCCCCGCCGACGGCGGCAACCCGGACTCGCCCGACCTCAAGCCGCTGTTCGACGTGCTGCTGACCACCATCCCGGCGCCGGTCTACGACCCCGAAGCACCCCTGCAGGCGCTGGTCACGAACCTTGACGCGTCGCCGTACCTCGGGCGGCTGGCGCTGTGCCGTGTCCACAACGGGACGCTGCGGCGCGGGCAGACCACCGTGCTGTGCCGCGCCGACGGCCGCGTCGACCGGGTGAAGATCAGCGAACTGCTCGTCACGAAGGCACTGGAGCGGGTGCCGGGCGAGCAGGCGGGGCCCGGCGACATCATCGCCGTCGCCGGCATCCCCGACATCATGATCGGTGAGACGCTGGCCGACCCGGACGACCCCCGGCCGCTGCCCGTCATCACCGTGGACGAGCCGTCGATCAGTATGACGATCGGCATCAACACCTCCCCGCTCGCAGGCAAGTCCGGGACGAAGCTGACCGCGCGGCTGCTGCGCAACCGGCTGGACGCCGAGCTGGTCGGCAACGTCTCCATCCGGGTGCTGCCGACGCAGCGGCCGGACACCTGGGAAGTTCAGGGCCGCGGCGAGCTGGCGCTGGCGATCCTGGTGGAGCTGATGCGCCGGGAGGGCTTCGAGCTGACCGTCGGCAAGCCGCAGGTCGTCACCAGGGAGATCGACGGCAAGCGGCACGAGCCGGTCGAACGGCTCACCATCGACGCCCCCGAGGAGTACCTCGGGACGCTCACCCAGCTGCTGGCCGTCCGCAAGGGGCGCCTCGAGCAGATGGTCAACCACGGCACCGGCTGGATCCGGATGGAATATCGGGTGCCGGCCCGGGGGCTGATCGGCTTCCGCACCGAGTTCCTGACCGAGACCCGCGGCACCGGGCTCATGCACCATGTCTTCGACTCCTACGAGCCGTGGTTCGGCGAGCTGCGCACCCGGGCGACGGGGTCGATGGTGGCCGACCGCGCCGGCGTGGCGACCGCCTACGCCCTGTACAACCTGGGGGAGCGCGGCACCCTGTTCGTCGGGCCGACCACCGACGTCTACGAGGGCATGATCGTCGGGGAGAACTCCCGCGCGGACGACATGGACGTCAACCCCACCAAGGAGAAGAAGCTGACCAACATGCGTTCGTCCACCGGGGACGAACTGGTGCGGCTGACCCCGCACCGGCAGCTCTCCCTGGAACAGGCGCTGGAGTTCTGCCGGGAGGACGAGTGCGTCGAGGTCACCCCCGGCCCGGTCCGGCTGCGCAAGGTCGCGCTGACCGCGGCCGAGCGGGAGAAGCTCCGCTCCCGCCGCCGCGCCGGCTGACCCCGGCGGCCTCGTCCGCCGCAAGTCCTCATCCCTCCTGAGATCTCATCCGCTGTAAAGCGTCCCGCTATAGGGCGTCATCCGCTGTGGAGGGTGTGTTCGATGAGGAGGGCCGCGCCGAGCTCGAGGATGTTCTCGGACAGCGGTCTGCCCAGCAGTTCCTCGGCCTGTGCGAGCCGGTAGCTGACCGTCTTGTGGTGCACGTGCAGCAGCCGGGCGGCGCGTGTTCTGCTGCACCCCTGGGAGAGGAACGTCAGCAGCGTTTCGCGCAGCCGCCGGCAGTCCTCGTTGCGGCGGCCGAGGGCGCCGAGACGTTCGTCCGCGAGCCGCTGGGCGCGGCCGGGGTCGGCGCACAGCAGCGCGGCGAGTTCGACGTCACGGTGCCGGACCACGCCGGCGCCGGCCTGCCCGCTCAGCCGTGCGACGCGCTCGGCATCGCGGGCCTGGTAGTGGGACCGGCGGAACCCGGCCCGGCCCCGTCCCACGGATCCCATGCCGCCGAGCGTTCCGACCAGTGGAGTAGCCGCGATCCTGGCCAGGGTGTCCTCGTCCGGCCGAGCCGGCCAGCCGAACCAGGCCCACCACGTGCCGTCGCCCACCGGCAGCGTGAGTACCGCTGACGCGGCCGCGGCGCCCAGGTCGTCCAGCGCGCGCCGGACGTCGCCACCGGCGCCGGTCGGCGCGAGCACCATTGCCACGTGATGGGCCCGCACGTCGTAGCGGAGCAGTGAGCTCACCGCGATCTCGTCCACCGGGTCGTCAGCGACGAGTTCACAGATGAGGTCGCTGGGCGCGCGGCGCTGGAAGACACGCGGGACGTGTCCGCCGAACTCGGCGTGGTACTCGTCGACCAGGTGCGCGCAGGAGTGGTCGACGAACGTGAAGATGTGCTGGGAGGACAGCGACAGGACCTCGCGCAGCAGGTCGAGGTCGACCACCCGTTCGCCGACGTGGGCGCTCCACTTCTGCCAGAGCAGCCCGTGGCCGTAGTGGTAGGCGCGCAGCAGGTCGGTGACGTCCCCGCCGCCGAGGATCGAGTGGCGCAGCAGGTTGCGGGCGCCCAGGGGCGGCTCGATCGCCGTGGCCGGGATGCCGAAGGCCAGCGTGGAGAAGATCGCCCCGACGTTCTGGTCGGTGCTCTCGCGCACCGCGTCGACGGCCGCCGGCGTCCGGTTCGGTACCAGGGTCGGCTGGCCGGCGAGAACCTGTTCGGTGATCTCGGCGGCGATCTCGGCGGAGCGCAGCAGCAGTTCGTGTGCGCAGCGCTGGATCGCTTCCGTGGCGGATGTGTACTCGGCCGGTTTCGGAACGTCTAACGCGGGCTCCGTGTCACGCTTCCCGGGCATCGGCCGAGCGTAACAGTTTCTCCAGTGAGAAGTGGTGTACGTCACATCGAGCTTGTCCCTTCTGCCGGCTCCTCTGCTCCGTTCGGGACAGCCCACCCCCGCACCGCGGGATGCCGCCGGTCGCCGCTGGCGGTCCGGGTGACGCCCGTCCCACAGCCTTGCCAATGCCGGATATTGGCGCGCCGATCGTGCTCCGCCACAATTCCTGCCAACAGGAAAACCGGCGCGGCCGAAACAGGTGAAAACCTTTCCCGCCGCGCGGGAACACATACCCGACGATGCGGGGGCCCGCATGCTGACCGCTGAAAAAATCCCACCCCGGGGCCATGACAAAAATGCGCCCCAGCCAGCCTGGATCGAACATCTGCGTGGCCGCTACACCACCGAGAGGGAGGTCGACGCGATTCTCACCCGTCGGCTCGGGCGACGCGCTGGCCCGGGTTATGCGCCGCAGTCCCTGGCCACGCTGCGGGCCGGTGTGGAGGCGCTGCTGCGCGACGAACTCGACGAGCCCTTCACCGTCCTCGACACCCGCTGGCTGACCGGCGGCGCGTCGAAGGTACAGATGGCCTTCACCCTCGACTGGGTCGAACCGGGTGTCGGCCGCACCGGACGCCGATGGTCCTGCGGATGGAACCGGCCGAGTCGATCGTCGAGACCAGCCGATTACGGGAATTCCAGCTGATCAGGGCCATGCAGGGGGTCGTGCCGGTGCCCCCGGCGTACTGGGTCGACGCGGACGGCAGCCACCTGCCCTATCCGGCATTGATCTACGGTTTCGTGCCGGGGGCGACCAAGCCCTCGACGGCGACCAGCGGTGTCAGCGGGCTCGGCATCAACTTCGGGCCCGCGTTGCGAGGCCCGCTGGCCTCGCAGTTCGTCGAGCATCTCGCCGCCGTCCACACGTTCGACTTCAGCGGCGCGCAGCTCGGCGCATTTGACGTCCCGCAGGTCGGGACGCAAAGCGTGGAATGGGGCCTGAACTGGTGGGCCCGTGTCTGGGAGGAGGACTGCGGCGAGGAGGTGCCCCTGATGAACCTCGCCGCCCACTGGATGCGCCAGAACATGCCGCCGGCCGACCGCATCTGCGTCATCCACGGCGACTACCGGGCGGGGAACTACCTGTTCACCGAGGCCGACGCCCGCATCTCGGCGTTGCTGGACTGGGAGCTCGGCCGGCTCGGCGACCGCCACCAGGACCTCGCCTACCTGGCCACCCCCGTCTTCGGTCACCTCGCGGAGGACGGCGTCACCTTCCTGGCCAGCGGCCTGCTGCCGCCCGACGAGCTCTACGAGGCGTACGAGAAGGCGTCGGGGCTCACCGTCGACCCCCGCCGGCTGCATTTCTACAAGATATACAACGCGTTTTTCCTCACTGTCCTGACGCTCGGGACGGGATATCGGATCGCCCGCGGCGGGAAAACGCACCAGGACGTTCTCGTAGCCTGGCTGATCGGGATTGGGAGTCTGTTGCTGGACGAGATCCGCGTGCTTCTCGAGAAAGGTTTCTGACAATGATGGTGCGCCCTGACATCCAGCTCCGGACGATTATCAGGGCAATGACGGAGGTTGTCCTGCCCGCGGTCGACCCGGCCAACCAGATGGCCCAGGAACAGGCCCGGGTGGTGGTCGGCACCCTCCTGCTGATGGCCGAGCGGTTACCCCTGCAGTTCCAGTTCGACCGCGACGAGCTACAACGGCTGACCGACTTCGCCGAACAGCTCGCAGGGGTGGCGAGCGGGGGGCCGCGGACATCGGATCTGATCATCCGCCTCGCCGTGGACGCGCGGGCCGGCAGAGATGTCCTGGAGCGCGCGAAGGCCGACCCCGCCGAGCTGGTGGACACCGTCCGCCAGCTGCGGGCCGTCGCGGGCGCTGTCGTCGACACCGTCTTTGCCGACGACGCCGCCGCGTCCTGTCGCGACGCGGTATGGCACGCGGTGCTGACCATGTCCCGCGATCAGCTCGTCCGGGAGCGGGCGTGGGTCCTGCCCCAGGGATTCGAGCAGGACCCGTCGAGCCTGCCGTCCCTCGACAGCCTCCTCGGGACGGCCGCTGCCACCAGGTAGAGCCCCCCACCTGGCTACCCGGCGCCGGCCTCGCGCGTCCCGGCATCCCGGCCATGCCCGCTGGGCCGGGACGTGGCCCCGACCGGCCCAGCCGTCCCGTCCGTGCCTCCTGTCCGCGTCCTGTCCGGGTCCTGTCCAGGTCCTGTCGATGGCCGTTCCGCGGACGGAGTACGAGCCGAAGGAAACCATCATGAGCGCCGATCTCGCACGCTTCGAGGGTGTTGTCTCGGACGACAACCAGCCTCTGTGGAACCAGAGCTACTACCTGAACTTCTACGACCCGCGGACCCGTGTCGGCTGCTTCGTCCGGATGGGTCTGCTGGAGAACCAGCGGCACGCCAACAACTGGCTGATCGTCTTCCGGGACGGTCTGCCGGTCTTCGTCCGCACGAACCTCACCCTGCCCTACACCGACGACCGTCCGGAGAAGGGCATCGCCCTGGCCGGTGTGCGCATGCGGTCGCTGTCCCCGCTGTCGAGCACCCGGGTGACGTTCGCCGAAGGCGATTTCAGCCTCGATCTGCGGTGGGACACGACCTACCCGCTTGCCGACTGCATCGCCCTGACCCGGGACGCGGAGGGCTCGTTCGCCCGGGAGATGGCCCAGGTCCATCTGGAGGGCCCCTGCACGGTCGCCGGGCAGGTCACCGTCCGGGGCAGGCGGACCGAGGTCACCGGCACCGGGTTTCGTGACGTCGCCGCTGGTGTCCGTAACTGGGACGGTGTCCGGCACTACCGTCTCGCCTGGCCGGTCTTTGACGACGGCACGGCGTTCGCCGGCGTCCACGGCGTGTCGACCGGGGGCGCCGACGCCTACATGCGGATGTTCCACGACGGCCGGGAGTGGCTGCGCGTCACCCGTATCGACGATCACAACGAGTACGCGCCCGGCCCCTTCCAGGTTTCGCGAATGGACTGGGCGTTCACCGACGAGAGGGGGCGGATGTCCGGTTTCACCGCCCGGCCGCTGTTCAGCTGGTTGCTG